>NZ_JBAVCF010000127.1:0-5480 GCF_049586575.1 Bradyrhizobium sp. | reverse complement strand
GTTCGAAGACGCGGCCGGTGGCAACGCCTGCAGAATAACGGCAAGATCAGTTCGGTCAAAAGCGTCCGATTGGACGGACTGGCGGGCGACTTACGCGAAGCGCCATGCGCTTCCGAAACTCCAGATTTAGCGCACGGAAACGGCAAGCCGCTGATCCATCGGGAGGACCCGTGCATCGTCGCCCGACTGCCGCAGGCTCGGGTGCCGGTAATTGCGCTGGACGACATTGCCGGTATAGCAGAGCTGGTGCTTGCGAGGGCGGTGCCCGTGAAGGAGGTGAGCGGACGATGATCGCGAGAGTTGGAGCGTTCTCTCGACCTGACCGAAACCCTCCCTCTCTGAGTCGCGCGCGGTTTGCGAAATCGACGGTCAGGCACCTGCAAAGACGACGCAGGCGTCATCGCCTCGTCGCTGACGCAGACGACGAATTACTGGAATTGTCAGAGGAGGTGACCGCCGTCCCGTCTTGCAACCAGTCAGACTTCTCGGCGTCGATTCGACAGATAGGCATTTACGCGCCGAGCCGCACACTGCTCGGCTGCGAGAATGCCTCGTCCGCAGGGGTGTTCATATTGCTCAAAACTACGCCACTGATCACCGCGGCGATGATGGCGGCAAAAAAAGCGGTGAGAAACGCTTTCATGAACTGGCTCCTTTCAAAGGGTAAAGTCGATGCTATCACAAATCGTGTGCGCAAGAGAAGTTGCGGATCTGTTAGGGTTTAGGTCGCGGCCGAGACCGACCACCGGCTGGATGGATTGCGAGTTCAACGAAATGCAGTAGTTCTTTTGACGCATTAGGTGTTTCTGCATTACAGTCGATTAGCCAAGCGCCAGATAACAGCCGCGCGCCCGTCTCTGCGAGATTTTGAGCGTCGACGAGGTCTTCCGCAATCACCTCAAACTGCCGTGTCGTCCATTGTAGGCATGCTTCCAATTCAGTGATCGAGCGGGCCGCGGTCAGTTTCGAAGCAAGTTCGGACGCCAGGTCGACCTCCGATTGGATCCGATCGAACCATTGCCGGTTTGTCACCCGCAGCTGATCAAGGAACGCGATTTCAAAGTCCCCGGCGTTTTTCCTGCACAGCGCGGCGGATTCGACCGGCATGAGTCCAGGTGGCCGGGCTTTCACTCCCCGCCGGAGGTCGCACCGTCGTTCTATTGATATAGATCAACTGCTCTACAAGGTCACTGGGATTTGATGCTAGTTCCTCTGCGCTCTACGCGGCTCGCTAGTGGCTTTCGTTCCTAAACAATCCAACATAACTGCGCGCTTGGCGCAGAGTCCTGCGCGTGATCATTGCGTCCCGGCAATGTTGATCGCGGGTGCGGCATTCGTCGAAAGGGTCAATAAAATACACGATTGGCGCTCTGGCGCGGGCGGTCTCCATGGAGGAGCGGCATCCCCATTGCGCGGGCCAGATTCTGCGGGCCTACGGCGTCAAGGATGCTTATATGTATATTGGCGCATTGGTCATGGTCTATATCGTGCTGGCGATCATTGCGATCCTCCGCACGCCGGAACCAAGAGCACCAACCTTGAGGTGGATGCGGCTGCTCCGTATAGCTCGAAACGCCCGCTTCCGGCTGGGTAATTCCCTCGTTGAACGGGGTTAGGAATCTAACGATGACAGACCTGATAAAAGTCAATTCGTCCAACGCTCCTGTGGCGCCCGGCGCCGCGACCGATATTCTGGACGTGATGCGGACTCTGCGGGATGCGAAGCAGCCATTTGCGTTGGCAACCGTCGTCGAAACCGCCGGCTCCGTTTCTGCGAAAACTGGCGCGAAGGCAGTTGTGGCCCAAGATGGCCGGGTGGTTGCGGGATGGGTCGGCGGGGGTTGTGCCGAATCAACCGTGTGTCACACCGCGCTCGACTGTATGGCCAGTGGCGAAAGCGAGATTATCGATCTGGACTTGAATGATGAAGTCCTTGGCACCGGCATGCCCTGCGGCGGCAGCATGCGAGTCTATGTCGAGCCGGCGCTGCCTAAGCCAACGCTGTGGATCCTCGGACATGGACGGGTGGCCGAGAGTCTTTGCGCAATGGGCGCCATGATGGATTTCGAGGTCGTGGTGGACGACCCGATGGCCGACCGTGAGCGCTATCCGACAGCTTCCCGTCTCCTTCCGGACGATCTGTCGTACGATCGGCTTGCGCCGGGGCCAGATGATTATGTCGTGGTTGCAACTCAGCACAAAGGTGATCATCAATCGATGGATCGCTGCCTGCGGTCCCCGGTGTGCTACATTGCACTCATCGCCAGTCGCAGGCGGTCCAAGCTGGTTATGGATTATTTGCGCGGACGAGGTTTTAGCGAAGAGGACCTGAGAAAGGTCTATGCACCGGCCGGCCTCGATTTTCATGCGCGAACTCCCGACGAGATTGCACTCGCGACATTGAGCGAAATCGTCATGTTGCGACGGTCTGGCACCGGCGCACATCGACGTGACGTGATACAGGAAACGCGCCCCGTTCCCTTGGTTGCTTAGCATCCTACCTACAGAACCAGCCCATCGTGGTGAGCGCTCCCTTGGCTGACCTGTCGAAGGTTAGGTTAACCGTTGAGGCGCTTACGGTTCGATTCTGGTAGGACATGCACGATCGGTTTCGGCTTCCAGGCCTCCTTGACTTCTTGTTCCGGCGGTAGCGCGACGCATCGTCTGCCGTGGTGTGGCCGCCGTGTCGATGAATGACAGCCTCGATGAGTCGCGGCCCTTCTCCGGCTCGAGCCGACGCAATCGCCGCGGCCGCAACGGCGCATGGCAAAAATGTCGTTGCCGTCGACCTGCTCGCCGCGAAATCCAGCTGCGATGGTTTTGCGCCAGTATCTGCGATGCCGTCTGCTACTTGAGCGGCACCGAAAACCCATTGCTTATTGTTGACTACGAACACAACGGGCAATTTCGCTGCACCGGCGAATTTCATCGTCCTCCCACACATCGCCTTTCGGGCTCCCGTCACCAAGCATGCAAACCGCTACGCGTGGTTGCTTGCGATATTTGAAGGCGTAGGCGGTGCGGAGCCTTCGATCCGACCGGGATGCAAAACGGAAAGTCTTGGACCGGTCCCGCCCGGTGGCTGCCGCGCTCGTCACCGCCCCAAGACAGCAGGGTGTTTTCCATGGTCACACCGCGCCACAACGGCGCAGCATTGTCGCGGTAACCCGGGAGTAGGACATCGTTTGCCTGGATGGCACTGCCGACTGCGACGGCCTCTTGGCCAAGGTGAAGTGGCATTAGGTCCCGAGCCCCCCGTGCGTTGCAGATCAATCATCATCTCCTCGCTGCCATCCGCTGAGGATCGCGATGATCCTCGGCTAAGAAAGGGCCGCGTGCAAATGTCGCCCCCGTCTTCATCGAAGGCCTGCAGCGCCGTGGCTTGAACGTCCCAACTAAAAACATTGCGCAAGCGCAATAATTATGACCGAGGCACTGCGCGATTGGATTGTGTACGTTGGCTTAGCTCGTAGTGCAGCGATAACAATCAACAATAAAAGCCACCGTTGATATCCGTCGGCGACTAGGTTTTGAGTTGATGGCTATAGAGAAACTACGTCGAACCATCGATAGTCAGGAGAAAAGAAACAGTGTCATGTCTCATGATCACAAACCAACGCAATGGTGGCTCATTTTATTGCTTGTGCCGTTCATCGGCGTCTTGTGGGTACCGTTCTTCAATCGCGTTGACCCGCAGATAGGGGGAATTCCATTCTTCTTTTGGTATCAGTTCTTGTGGGTTGTCATCAGCGCATTTGTGACTGCACTCGTCTATTTCAAAGCAACTCCACGACCGAAACCGGTCTGGCAAGAACAAGCGCGGCGCGAGTGAAGTATTTGAGAGGAAGCACGCCATGAACTGGATTGCATTTACTGTATTCATTGCGCTCTTCGCCTTGGTGACAGTGCTTGGCTTTATTGCCAGTCATTGGCGGCGTGGCGATCTCGATCTCATCGATGAATGGGGTCTTGCCGGTCGGCGACTAGGTACGTTTATCACCTGGTTTCTCCTCGGTGGCGACCTTTACACGGCCTACACTTTCGTCGCCGTACCGGCACTCGTCTTTGGCGCGGGCGCGATTGGATTCTTTGCGCTTCCGTACACCATAATCGTTTACCCCTTCGTCTTCGTCGTGTTTCCCCGCCTTTGGTCAGTTGCCCAGAAGCACGGCTATGTCACCGCCTCGGATTTTGTGCGTGGCCGATTCGACAGCCAGCCGCTCGCACTTGCTGTCGCAGTGACCGGCATTTTTGCCACCATGCCGTACATCGCCCTTCAGCTCGTGGGCATTCAAGTCGTGCTGGCCGGGATGGGCATTTCAGGGACGGGTTTCGTCAGCGACCTGCCGCTCGTCATTGCATTCGTAATTCTTGCAGCATTTACTTATACGAGCGGGCTTCGCGCGCCCGCGGTGATCGCGGTGGTAAAGGACCTTCTTATTTATGCGACGGTGCTCACGGCCATCGTTGTGATCCCGATCGAGCTCGGCGGGTACGGCAAGATATTTGCGAGCGTACCCGCGGGCAAGCTCATCCTTCCAGAGCCTCCCGGCGGTTCGTTTGGCTCCTACAGCGCTTACGCCACACTGGCGTTGGGTTCAGCCTTTGCGCTTTTCCTCTATCCGCACTCGGTGACTGGCGTCTTGAGCGCCAGCAGCCGGCGCGCCATCATGCGTAATTCCGCCCTCTTGCCAGCCTACACTTTTCTCCTGGGCCTGATCGCCTTGCTTGGCTATATGGCGATCGCGGCTCATGTCGGTGATATGCCAGCCTTTGCATCCTACTTTAAGCAGTACGGTCCAAATTTCGCGGTGCCCGCCTTGTTTCTCGCGACGTTCCCGTCCTGGTTCGTGGGTTTTGCCTTCGCTGCCATCGCAATTGGCGCCCTCGTTCCCGCAGCGATCATGTCGATCGCAACGGCTAACCTGTATACGCGTAACATCCATCGGGTCTATTTCCAACCGAACTGCACCAAGGCGCAGGAGTCAAAGATCGCCAAGCTTGCGTCTCTGGTCGTAAAGTTTGGGGCGCTCGCTTTCATCCTGTTTTTACCGCAGAAATATGCAATTCAGCTGCAGCTTTTGGGAGGCGTTTGGATTATCCAGACCCTGCCGGCCGTTGTCCTTGGGCTCTATACCGGCTGGCTGCACCGGCACGCGTTGTTGATCGGGTGGGCAGCGGGGATTGTTGCGGGGACTGCGATGGTGGCGTCGCTCGGGTTCTCCACGTCGGTGTATCCGCTCCACATCGGTGGCCTTACGATCCCTTGCTACGCAGCACTTTCATCGCTTGTCATCAACTTGGTGATCACTGTGGCATTTACTTGGCTCTTCAACGTTGCGCGAGCCAAACCTGGCCGAGACGCCACCATCGAGATCGACTATCAGGAAGCGGTGCTGTGAACCCGGCTATCGATCGATTCTACCGGACGCTCGTGCGCGATGCGCCCGATGCCATCATCTACGCCGATTCACTGGGGG
>NZ_JBAVCF010000126.1:0-18109 GCF_049586575.1 Bradyrhizobium sp. | reverse complement strand
AAACCCCCGGAATTAACTCAGCGGCAACCTTAATGGAGTGTAATCGCCCCGCAGCCGGTAGAGTCGTGGTGTCCGCGGGGAGTGAGAGATGCGTTTAGCGTTCTGGCGTTCGGACAAGCCGGCGATCGCGCCGGCCGAGCCCGAAGTTACGCCGGCCGTCACCGAGCCGATAGCCACTCCAGCCGGCGATCTGGATTTTGTGGCGATCGGGCAGGCGCTGACGCGCAAGCGGATATGGATCATCGTTCCGACCATGCTTGCCGCTGTGCTGTCGATCACCGCCGTAAACATGATCACCCCGCGATACAAATCCGAGGTGCGGATCCTCATCGACGGGCGGGAAAACGTATTTCTGCGCCCGAATGGCGAGCGGAACGACGATCGCAACGCACTTGATCCCGAAGCCGTCACCAGCCAGGTGCAACTCCTGCTGTCGCGCGACCTTGCGCGAGACGTCATCAAGAAGAACAGGCTTGCAGAATTGCCGGAATTTGATCCGGTGCTGAGGGGTTTTTCCCGTCTCAAGTCTGTGCTCGCTCTGATCGGGATCGGCCGCGATCCCGTCTCGCTGACGCCGGAAGAGCGGGTGCTGGATGCCTACTACGACCGCTTTACAGCCTATGCGGTCGATAAATCGCGCGTCGTCGTCGTTGAATTTCAGTCACGCGATCCTGATCTCGCGGCACGGGTCGCCAACTCCATCGCTGACGGTTATCTGGTGCTCCAGCAGGACGCCCGGCGGGATCAAGCGCGGTCGGCGGGGCAATGGCTGGCAGGTGAAATCGAAAGCCTGCGCAAGAAGGTCGCTGACGCTGAATCCCGTGTCGAGGATTTTCGGTCGAAGTCCAGCCTGTTCGTCGGCACCAACAACACCACGCTGTCGAACCAACAAATGGGTGAGCTGAACACGCAACTGAACAATGCCCGCGCGCTCAAGTCCGACGCCGAATCGAAGGCGCGTCTGATCCGCGAAATGCTTCAGAGCGGCAAACCGATCGAAGCCTCCGAAGTATTGAACTCGGAATTGATCCGCCGCCTGAGCGAACAGCGTGTGACGCTGCGCGCGCAACTCGCCGAACAATCGTCGACCTTGCTCGATGGCCATCCGCGGATCAAGGAGCTCAAGGCGCAATTGGCCGATCTGGACCGGCAGATTCGCGATGAGGCGAGCAAGATCTCCCGCTCGCTGGATAGCGATTCGCGAATTGCCAGCGGCAGGGTTGAGGACTTAAGCGCTTACCTCGATCAGGTGAAGAAGCAGGCGAGCTCGGCCAACGGCCAGGACGTTCAGCTTCGGGCCCTTGAGCGCGAAGCCAAGGCGCAGCGCGACCTGCTGGAATCCTATCTCGCGAAATATCGCGAAGCCACCACCCGCGAAAATATCGAGGCCGCGCCGACGGATGGCAGGATCATTTCCCGCGCCAGCGTGTCCAACAGCCCAGCCTATCCGAAGAAGCTGCCGATCGTATTGCTTGCGACGCTGGCGGCATTGTTGCTGTCGACCGGAACGATCGTCACCGGCGAGTTGCTGCGCATGACGATCCCGCGCGCGGCGGCCGCGTTTGGACCGACGCCGGCGTCGGCTCCAGCGCGCGAGCCTGCGCCAATGATCGTTGCCGCTCCCGTCGAAACCGGGCCTGCGGTAGACCCCGTTGCAGTCCCGCTAGCTCCGGAAATCGAATCCGAGTTCGCTGAAGTCGAACAGCTTGTAGGCAAGTTGCTTGCTCCCGGAGCTGCCGCGCGCAAGGTTACCATTCTCGGCACGGCTTCGAGCGAGAGCATTACGCTGACGGCACTGACCATCGCGCGCCTGATCGCGCGCAATTCGAGGGTCGTTGTGGTTGACCTCGCGGCGGCCTCGCCAACCGTCTCGGCCGTGTCCGTTGATCCGAACGCCCCGGGTTTGGCGGAACTGATGCAGGGTGAGGCGTCATTCACGCAAGTGATCACCAGGGATCGGTTGTCGCGGACACATCTTGTAAGTGCCGGGGGGCCGGGCTCCGATCGCTCCCAGTTGCAGTTGCTGTTGCAGTCGCCACGGCTCGGTCTTGCGATCGACGCGTTGTTGAGGGTCTACGACTACGTTCTGCTGGACGCTGGCGGTGCCCCGGACCTGTCCGCGGAGCTCTTGACGTCGCAGGCGCGGGCGGTGGTGGTGCCGGATGCTTCCATGCCGGCCGATGCCCGCAACCTGATGTGCGAGCAGTTCAAAGCTGTTGGCTTCGCCGACGTGACGATGCTGAGCAAGCCGGTGCTGCCGTCCGACGGGGTTGATTCTTCTCCGCGTGTCGTGGCGGCTTAACTTCCCGAATTTCGTTTGGACCGGGTGTGCTAACGGAAGCCGCGCCGGAGCCGTTGCGCGAGGCGCAACAGCGCCGGGCTGTTTTTGACAAGACGCTTGATGCGGCTTGAAGCTGACATCACCATGGCCGCGACCGAGCCGCGCGGACTGAGCGGGATAAAGCAATCGAAGATCGGCTCGTTGGCCTTGCAAAACAGTTTCTTGTAGCCGTCCGATCCGACGCCGAGGTCGAGAGAGCGGTATCCACGTTCGGCGTAGTGGTCGACGATGTGGCGGACCAGGATAAGTCCGGGGCTGTAACGCGAAATGGCCGACACGGTATAAGTGTTGAACATCATTGAGAAGCGGGTGCCGTCGGCGACGCCGGCAAACACTGCGATAACTTCGCCGTCGCTTTCGAGGGCGTGTATCTCGATCACGCGGCCGCCCCCTGACAACGGCGTTATGCAGGCGTCACGGATGAAGTCCTCGACGCCTGGCTCGGCGAAGACGTTGGGCAACTTTTGTTCGGCCATTCGCAGTGGCTTGATACGGAAGAAGGCGTCGAGCAGGCGCTTGATATCCGCATCGCCGGCCGCGACATGGTAGCGATACCCGGGCAATGCCTGCAGTTTGCGTTCCTTTGTCTTCAGGCGCTGCCGCATCGAATGGCTGACGCGGGCCATCGCAGGCGTTCCCGGCACGATCGTCATCATGGGGCAATCGTTGATGGAGGGCTGGTGCGGCAGCAAACCCATCGGATTCGGCAGATCCTGCCAGGTGAGAGGCTGCTGGTCGAACGCGAGCAGGTCGACGCCCTCGCGCTCGTGGATCGCGGCAAAGACAAGATCCAGGTCGGCGCGGGACGCTACGGCGGCAAAATCCCGATTCCACAGCGCCATGTTGAATGTGGCGTGCTTGCCGCCCATGAAATGGACGATACGAATGCCCTTCGTCTGTCTAAGCACGAGCGGGAACAGCAACAACGGCATGCGATCGCGGTCATAGGCAACGACAATGAGAGGCTGGAGGCCGGCCCGCGCCGCGACCATCCGGTGCCACGGCCGCAGGAAATCGAACCGTTGATAGGGGGTAGAGAGGTGGTGTTGAAGTTCAAGGCTTCGCCAGACGGTCTCAGCCTGGTCAAGGTCAGTGAATATATCAACAGCGGCGAGGCGGCTTGGTGCCGACCATGCTGGCGCGCCTGCGTTTCGGCTTTCGATCGCGGCAGCCATCGTCATCGCAGTACCTGTCGCAAAAATCCGTGTAAGGGATTACTTAATTTTTGCCTCGACCGACCTTTGCAAAGAAATGTCAACAAAGGGTAATGACAATGGAGTTGCGGTGAGCGGATATTCCGCTGTGCCGGCTAGTGAAGTTGCTGCTCCGTTCGCGACATCCACTTCCACGAACTTCGAAAAGTTATCGGCACTGGTGTCCCGATTCCGAAGTTCGTATTGTCTTGCGGCCCCACGTTTACGAACTTCGGAATCGAAAGGACACCAGCCAAATTATTGTTCTAGTGCGGCTTTGGTTCAGAAGGTCCGCATGGCGAACTCGCGGCCGAAATAATACGGACTTCTGAACCGCCGCACTGGCAAACCCATTAATTTCTAGTGCCGTTGTTCTATTTGAAGTTCCTGGATCGAATTCGCCGCTTGTGGTGCAGGAACTTCAAATAGGCGGCACTGAGTTGCGGTGTCAGCGGTCCCCTTTGAAACAAGCGTTGAAAGACGAGACGTTGTCATCTGCAACCGAACTTCTGACAAGCCTCAAGCTGGAACTCGCTTATTTCAGCGGTCGCACGTGGTTGAAACGGCAGGGCGCGGGCGTCATCTTGCGCTTTGAGCGTGTTCGGCCTCGCAGCTCGGCGCGGTTTCAGCCGTTGCAGTCGCGCGAAATCGCGCCCGAGTTTCTCGATCGCACGATCCGCGCGCTGAAACGCTGGAACTATGACATCATTTCGATCGACGAGGTCTGCCGCAGGGCGGTCACGCTCGCCGCACGGGAGCGGTTCGTTTGCCTGACGTTTGACGGAGCCTACAAGGACATCGTCACGTCAGCCTATCCGGTGTTGTCGCGGCACCGTGTTCCCTTCACGGTCTATGTGCCGACCGCGTTTCCCGACGGTATCGGCGAGGCCTGGTGGCTCGCGCTCGAGCAGATGATCGCGCGGGAACCGCGCATCAGCCTCGTAATGGGCCGCAACGAAATGCACTTCGACGTCCCGGGAATTGCGGAAAAATATCAACTCTACGATCTTCTCACGCAGTGGGTGCGCTCGCTTGGAGCCGCGGAACTGTCTGCCGCCATCAAGGACCTCTGCACGCGTTACGCCGTCGATCTTGCGGCGCTGTCGCGGCAGGTTGCGCTGGACTGGGACGACTTGGCGACACTGGCGGCTGATCCGCTGGTGACGCTTGGAGGCGCAACGGTCAACTTTCCCGTTCTGTCGAACATGAAGGACGCGGCCGCATTGCGGGAAATGACCATGGGGAAAGCGGTCATGGAGACCGCGCTAGGGCGTGACGTCAAACACTTCGCATATCCGTTCGGCGATCGGAAATCCTTCCAACGCCGGCATATGGCGATGGCGGAAGAGGCGGGATTCGTCAGCGCAGTCTCGACCGTCCCCGGCGTCATTGAGCCGGCGGGGCACACACCACTGCTCGCGCTTCCGCGAATGACGTGGGACGGACGGCTGCACTCGTTGCGCGCCATGCGCGTGATCCTGTCGGGGGCGGCATCTACCTGAGACGAGCCCGCAGCATCAGGACGGGTCCGGCCGCGACATCCAGCTGACGATCGGCATCGCCGGAAGCACCCAGCCGATTCCCGCAACCACGTAAAAGACGGCCTGTAATTTGCCCGAGCTTGCAAGCCACGGCATCTGTGCCACGACCATCCCCATCAGCGACCACATCGCCGCCAGCAGCAATAATGCGATGGTTCCAAGCAGTTTACGGGTGCGTATTTTCATGACGGAATCGGTATTTTGCTCTCGAATGCGTGCTTTGCGTGCGGGAAGGGGCCGACTATAAGGTGCGCGGAACTTGTATCAAGTGCGATGATAATGCCTGCTATCTCCGGCTCCCAAACTCAGGATATCCGCCCCGTCCGCTGGTGGTTGATTGTTGTCGCCGCTTTGATCGCGATCATGGTGCTTGTCGGCGGCGCCACCCGTCTCACAGAGTCGGGGCTGTCAATTGTGGAGTGGAAGCCGGTCACCGGCGCGCTGCCGCCGCTCAATGAGGCGCAATGGACGGCCGCTTTCGAGGGCTACAAGACGATTCCGCAATACCGCCAGATGAACGCCGGCATGTCGCTTGACGAGTTCAAGAGCATCTTCTGGTGGGAATGGAGCCACCGGCTGCTAGGACGGGTGATCGGCGTGGCTTATCTGCTGCCGTTCCTCTGGTTTCTGTGGCGCGGTGTTCTCGGCAACGATCTGAAACGGCGATTGTGGGGGATCTTCGGGCTCGGCGCGCTGCAAGGCGTCGTTGGATGGTGGATGGTCGCCTCGGGGCTGTCGCAACGGGTGGAGGTTTCCCAATATCGTCTCGCGACACACCTCGTGCTGGCGCTCCTGATTTTTGCAGCCATCGTATGGACGCTGCGACGGATCGGCGAGACGGTGTCTTCCGCCGCGCCGTTGCGGCTCAAGATCACCGCATGGGTGCTGCTGGTCTTGACGTTTGTGCAGCTCTATTTCGGCGCATTGGTAGCAGGGCTTCGCGCCGGCAAGATCTACAACACCTGGCCTGACATTGACGGCGGGTTCATTCCCTCGGCCGTGAGGCTTTTCTTCGACGTGCCGTGGTGGCGTAATCTATTCGAAAATACGCTCACCGTGCAATTCGAGCACCGCATGATGGCCTACACCTTGTTTATCCTGGCCGTTCTGCATGCCGTTGACGCAGCCCGTTCCCGTGTTGACCGGGCGGCAGTCGACGGCGCGCTATGGCTCTTCGGCGTCGTCGCCTTGCAAGCGACCCTGGGCATCCTCACGCTGCTCAATCAGGCGCCGATGGATCTCGCGCTTGCCCATCAGGCAGTTGCGATCGTCGTGCTGACGTTTGTGGTCGCTCAGGTGGAACGTTTGACGGGATCTCGGCGCGAGGCGGCCAAGCAAGAGACGATTGGCGAACCCGTCACGCAGCCGGGCTGAAGCCGGGCGTGGCCTTTATCAGCAGTAGCCGAGCACGCCGCAGGCATAGGGCAATTGGAACCGATAATTGATGTTTGGGCCGCCGTAATAGGGGCCCTGATAGTCGTAGGAATGCGTGGAGCCATAGTAGCCGGGAAGCGTTGACGACCCCAACAAGATCGGCGTGTGCGGCGGAAGGTGGACGACTGGAAAAGCCTCCGATGGCGTGAAGAGGAGATCCGACTCCTCCACAACAGGGGCAGTCCGGCCGTGGCGCGGCACCTTGCCGTAGACGACCTTGCCTGAATCCGGCATGTCCGCGGCATGGGCCAAGTCAAATGCGAACATCGCGGCCGCAAGCAACAGTATCCAGCGCAACATCGCTCCGCTCCGAATCATACGGTAATGATTCAAGCACCTTTGAACGGAGCGAGTGTTAACGAGAATCGAATTTCAGCCCGGCCGCAGCGCCTGATCGAGGTCGGCAATCAGGTCTTCCTTGTCCTCGATGCCGATCGATAGCCGCACCATATCGGGCGCCGCGCCCGACTTGATCTTGGCGGCGTCATCAAGCTGGCTATGGGTGGTCGAGGCCGGGTGAATGACCAGCGAACGGGTGTCGCCGACATTGGCCAGATGCGAGAACAGCTTCAGCTTTGACACCAGATTGACGCCGGCGTCATAGCCGCCCTTCAGACTGAAGGTGAAGACGGCACCGGCGCCTTTCGGCGCATATTTGCGGGCGAGGTTGTTGTATTTGTCGCCGGCCAGCCCAGCATAGTTGACGGTGGCCACTTCAGAATGCGGGACCAGCCATTCGGCGATCGCTTTGGCGTTCTCGCAATGCTTCTGCATCCGCAGCGGCAACGTCTCGATGCCGGTCAGGATCAAAAATGAGTTGAACGGCGAGATGGCCGGGCCCAGATCGCGCAAGCCCAGCACGCGGCAGGCGATCGCAAAGGCGAAGTTGCCGAACGTCTCCTGAAGCTTGATGCCGTGATATTCCGGCCGCGGTTCGCTCAGCATGGGATATTTGTTGTCCTTCGACCAATCGAAGGTACCGGCATCGACAATGATGCCGCCGATCGAGTTGCCATGACCGCCGAGAAATTTGGTCAGCGAGTGTACGACGATGTCGGCGCCATGGTCGATTGGGCGGATCAGGTAAGGTGTCGCCAGCGTATTGTCGACGATCAGGGGAACGCCGGCCTTGCGGGCGACGGCCGCGATAGCTTCGATATCGGTGATCGTGCCGCCGGGATTGGCGATCGATTCGACGAAGATCGCCTTGGTGTGCGGCGTCACCGCGCGCTCGAAGCTTCCGATGTCGTCGGGATCGGCCCAGACCACGTTCCATCCAAAACTCTTGAAGGCGTGAGTGAACTGATTGATCGAGCCGCCATAGAGCTTGCGGGAGGCGATGAATTCGTCACCGGGCTTGAGCAGCATCTGGAAAACCACGACCTGCGCCGAGTGGCCGGATGCCGTCGCCAGTGCAGCGGTGCCGCCTTCAAGGGCCGCGACACGCTCTTCCAGCACCGCCTGCGTCGGGTTGCCGATCCGGGTGTAGATATTGCCGAACGCCTGCAAGCCGAACAGCGAAGCGGCGTGATCGGCATCGTTGAACACGAAGGACGTGGTTTGGTAGATCGGCGTTGCTCGCGCGCCGGTAGTCGGGTCGGGATGTGCGCCCGCGTGTACGGCAAGGGTGGAAAAGCCCGGAGGACGATCGGTCATGTGTGTGCCCTTTTTGCCTGATTTACGGAAGGTATGCTGATGTCGGCTGCGTCCGGCGTCAAGGCGGAGTAGCGGTTGACGGTCTGTTTGGAGAGGTTCTGCCGAGTTCGTCGCTATCGGCGCAAGAATCGTCTCAACCCGTGTCAGGGCACATCGGTTCTGTTTTTTGCTGCGCGGTCGGACGCATCGGTCGTTCCACCGCCAACGCTGGTGCGCCCCAGCGAAAGCCGCATGCCCTGCGTCGGCATTGGCGCGCGCTTGGAACTCAGGGTGCGCGAATTCACACCCATCCATGAGATTTCCGAAGACAGCCGGCCATATTCGATCTTGGGACAGCGGTTCATCACCACCTTGAGACCAGCGGCTTGCGCCTTTTCGGCTGCGGCATCGTCGCGCGCGCCAAGCTGCATCCAGATTATTTTCGGCAAAGGCGTCATTTTCAACGCTTCATCGACAGCGGGCATGATGTGGCTCGAGTTTCGGAAGATATCGACCATGTCGATGGGCCGATCGATATCCAGCAACGAGGCGACGAAAGGCTTTCCGAGCAGGCTCTTGCCCACGTGGCCGGGGTTGACTGGAATCATGTCATAGCCTCGCTGGGCGAGATATTTGAACGCGAAATAACTCGGCCGCACGTTAACCGGCGAAGCGCCGACCATCGCGATGGATTTCACGTCATTGAGGATCGCGCGGATGTAGTTGTCGTCGTAGTTGTCGTGATTCATTTATCGTGCCATTTCGGCTCGCGCTTCTCGATGAAGGCGCCGATTCCTTCCTCGGCGTCGCGTGCCATCATATTCTCGGTCATCACTGCCGCCGCGTAGCGATAGGCTTCAGCGAGGCTCATTTCGGCCTGACGGTAAAACGCGGCCTTGCCGATCTTGATCGTATAGGCAGATTTGCGCGCGACCTTTTGCGCCAGCGCAATCGCTGCTTCGCGTTCGGTGCCGGCGGATACGACCCGATTGACGAGGCCGATCTCGCGTGCGGTGGTGGCCGAAATGGGTTCCCCGGTCAGCAGCATTTCCATCGCCTGCTTGCGTGGAACGTTGCGTGACAGCGCCACCATCGGCGTGGAACAGAACAGGCCGATATCGACGCCGGGTGTTGCGAAGGTCGCCGCTTCAGAAGCAATCGCCAGATCGCAGCTTGCGACCAACTGGCATCCGGCCGCGGTGGCAACGCCCTGAACCGCGGCGACGACTGGCTTTGGCAAATGGACGATCGCCTGCATCATGGTACTGCACGCGGTCATCATCTCGGCAAAATAAGCCCGGCCGCGATCGGCATCGCTGCGGCGTGCCGTCAGCTCTTTCATGTCGTGGCCCGCCGAAAACGCCTTGCCGGTGGCGGCAATCACGACAGCGCGCACCTTGGCATCGTCGTGGATCTCCCGAAGTGCGGCGGTGAGCGCTTCGATCAGGCCTTCCGACAGGCTGTTGCGGACGTCTGGCCGGTTGAGGGTGAGGATGCCGACATCGTCGATGCGTTCGCGCAACAGGATCGGCGATTGCGAAACGGGGGCGCGTGCTGTTTGTCTCGTCATCGAAATGGTCGCTTAAATGATGGGCTGACGTGCGAACCTAATGTAACAAGTGGCGCGAGGCGAGGGCGGTTAGTAGCATGGCAGTTGCAAAAATGACGGTGCCAGAGTTGGAAAACTTCCTTCGGGCCGAGTTTCCGCAGGCTTTTGCGGCGGACGATATTGTGATCGAAGCGGCCGATGGCGCCTCGTGCAGGCTCAGGCAGCGTTATAGCGACCAGATGCTGCGTCCCGGAGGCACGATTTCCGGCCCTACGCTGATGGCGTTGGCCGATTTCGCCATGTACGTCGTGCTGTTGTCGGCGATCGGTCCGGTTGGCCTTGCGGTCACGACGAACCTCAACATCAATTTCCTGCGCAAAGGCTCGCCTGGACTGGATGTGCTCGCGGCGGCGCGGATTCTGAAGCTCGGCAAGCGGCTCGCAGTTGGGGAAGTCAGCCTTCTGTCGGGTTCATCGCCCGATCCGATCGCTCATGTGACCGCGACCTATTCCATTCCCGTTGCTTAGAGATTTTTGAGGTATTATATAACCTTAAATTTAAGTAATTGATTTTACATAGATAAATAGTTCAAATCGACATTGACGTGGTCGCGAGACCTCTCTAGAAACCGCCGCAGTTTGGCGCACGACGTGCGCCTTCTCTTTTCACGGATTACTCACATGAAAACGTTTTCGGCAAAGCCGGCCGAGGTGACGAAGAAGTGGGTGCTGATCGATGCCAAAGGTTTGGTGGTCGGACGCCTCGCTTCCCTGGTCGCCATGCGCCTTCGCGGCAAACATCTTCCGACCTATACGCCGCATGTTGATTGCGGCGACCACGTCATCATCATCAATGCGGCGCATGCTGTGCTGACCGGCCGCAAGCGCGACAACAAGGTCTATTACAACCACACCGGCTTCATTGGCGGTATCAAGGAGCGTTCGGCCAAGGCGATCCTCGAAGGCCGTTTCCCCGAGCGCGTGGTGGAAAAGGCCATTGAGCGCATGATCCCGCGCGGGCCGCTCGGCCGTGTCCAGCTCGGTAACCTGCGTGTTTATCCCGGTGCGGAACATCCGCACGAAGCCCAGCAGCCGGAAGCGCTCGACATTGGCAAGATGAATCGCAAGAACAAGAGGGCCGCATAAGATGGCTGATACCGTGCAGTCGCTCGATCAATTGTCGCAACTCAAACCGGCAACGCCCGAAACGCCGAAATACGTCAAGAAAGTCGATAAATACGGCCGTGCCTATGCCACCGGTAAGCGCAAGGACGCGGTCGCCCGCGTCTGGATCAAGCCCGGCGCCGGCAAGGTGACCGTCAATACCCGTGAGGTCGAGGTCTACTTCGCTCGTCCGGTGCTGCGGATGATGATTCAGCAGCCGCTGATCGCCGCCGCCCGCGCCGGCCAATATGACGTGATCTGCACCGTGACCGGCGGCGGCCTTTCTGGCCAGGCAGGGGCCGTGCGTCACGGAATCTCCAAGGCGCTGACCTATTTCGAGCCGGATCTGCGCAGCGTCCTCAAGAAGGGCGGTTTCCTCACCCGCGACTCGCGCGTGGTCGAGCGCAAGAAGTACGGCCGCGCCAAGGCGCGCAGGTCGTTCCAGTTCTCGAAGCGCTAACTGCTTCGTTCAAATTTGCCGCGAACGCGGCATCTTCCGGTAGTGCAAAAGCGCCCGCTTGCGGGCGCTTTTTCTTTTCGCATTTTAATAATGAGTTGACGCAGTTTTTCCCGAAAACTTGCGCATCGAATCAAACGGATTGCCAACAGGGCAGGCATAGCGTGGCAGATGGCGAAGGGTCTTTGGTTCGACCGTGCGCCTTGAAATTGTGCATCACAAACTTTCGGTGACACCATGTCGCTCGATACTTCCACGCTCTACACCGTCGCCACGATGATCGCGGCGCTGCTGGGAATGATGCTGTTGTTCTTCGGTCTTCAGGAGAAAATTGCAGCACTGAAGTGGTGGGGATCGGCCTACCTGCTTGGGGCGGCGTCCGTGGCGCTGTGGACATTCGGCAGTGCCAGGTTCGGCGATATGTTCGCGCTGGCGGTGAATGCCGTCGGCTTTTTGACCTGCGGCATGGTCTGGAACGCCTCGCGGCTGTTTCACGGCAAGAAACCGAGTTTCCCCGGACTGGTGTTGGGCGCGTTGGTCTGGATCGCTGCCGTGATGACGCTTGGGTCGGGCGCGGCCGCGATGCGGCTGACCATCGGCGCTGGCATTGTCGCGGTCTATGCGGCGCTTACGGCCAGTGAATTGTGGACCGAGCGTCGCCGCAACTTGCGCAGGCGCTGGCCGTCCGTCGCGGTCCCCGTGCTGCACGGCTTCGTGCTGATGTTGCCGATCCTGTTGGGCGATCTTCTTCATCCGCATGACCGCGCTTTTGGCGACAGCATCTGGGTGACGATGTTCGCCGTCGAACTGTTCCTTTATGCAGTCGGCACGGTTTTCCTGATCTTCATGCTCGTTTCCGAGCGCGCGGTGACCGTGCACAAGAATGCGGCGTCGGTCGATCCGTTGACTGGCATGTTCAACCGCCGCGGCTTTTCCGAAGCCTGCGCGCGCGCCATCGAGCGCGAGGGCACTGCCGGCCGTCCGGTGACGGCGCTGATCTTCGATATCGATCACTTCAAGTCGATCAACGATCGCTTCGGGCATCCAGCGGGCGACGAGATCCTCAAACTGTTCTCGGCTGTCGTCGTGAATAACTTGCGGATAAGCGATCTTTCGGGTCGCATCGGCGGCGAGGAATTTGCGGCGCTGTTGCCATGCCCGCTCGAAGAGGGCGTCATTGTCGCGGAACGCGTGCGCGAAGCCTTTGAGGCATCCGGCATCGTCTGCGAAGAAGGCCCGGTCGATACTACAGTCAGCATCGGCGTGGCCGGCGGACCGGCAGGCACCGAGCTCGAGGTGCTGCTGGCGGCCGCCGATACCGCGCTCTATCAGGCCAAGCGCGGCGGCCGTAATCGGGTCGAGGCCGCGGAAGAATTGCCGCTGTCGCTCGAACACTGGCGGCGTAAAAGCGCGGGCTCCGCGCGCCCGGTCACGGGAGTGCCACGCCTGGCGTGACATCGAGGGGGCGGATGGTAACCCCATGTTTACCATCCGCTCCATACGCTTGGCGTTATGGAGTCGATCCGCAGGGGTAATCCGGAAGCCGCTCTGAGCTCGCTTGAAGCGGCTGCGATATCGGCGCGTGGCGGCTTCGCCTGTATGTTCTCGACCGCCGAAGAGTTTGAGACCGCTCTGATCACCGAGCGGCGTGCGCAAGGCCGCTACAGCGCGCAACGGAGTCGTTGGCCGATCGTCATGTTTGCCGGTTGCGCGATGATGGTCGTCGGCACAGTCCTGCTCCTCAGCTGAGCAAAGGCGGCTTGCGCGAGCGGCTCTTTCCTTTTTTGCTGGCTCGGTTACAGACAAGCCCTTCTTAAAAAGAAAGGCTTGCACCATGGTCACCGAAATCGCCCAAATTGAAGTGAAACCCGGCACGGAAAAGGATTTTGAGGCCGCCGTCGCCAAGGCAAAGCCGCTGTTCTTGCGCGCCAAGGGCGGCCGCGGCATGGAGCTCCACAAGTCTGTCGAGAAACCCTCGCGCTACCGGCTGTTCGTCAAATGGGAGACGCTGGAAAATCACACCGTCGATTTCCGCGGCTCCGAAGATTTTCAGGCCTGGCGCGGCCTGGTCGGGCAGTATTTCGCGAGCGCGCCCGAAGTCGAGCACACCCAGACCGTGGTGAGCTAAGATCATGCCGGCGTGGCGCTCGCCACGGGCGCCTCGGCCTTGAAGTGATCGATCAGCACCTTGACGATCGCCATCAGCGGCAGCGCCAGCGAGATACCCCAGATTCCGAACACGACGCCCAACAGGATCTGGAACGCAAACAGCGTGGCAGGCGGAATATCCAGCGCCTGGCGCTGCAGCATCGGCGTGAGGATGTAGCTCTCGAGCGCATGGACGCCGATGAAGAGCACCAGCGCACTCGCCGCCGCCACCCATCCGGAAGCAAGACTCGCCAATACGACAATCAGGCCCGCGACGATGGCGCCCACGGTCGGAATAAAGGCGAGCAAACCTGCCTGAATGCCCAGGATGAACGAGCTGGGGATGCCGATAACGGCGAGCCCAAGCCAGGTCACGGCGAACACGGCGGCCATCACGGCGATCTGCGCGATCAGCCAGCGCTCCAGCGTGTCGCCGATCTGGTCGATGATGACGGTGGCCCGGGCGCGGTGCTTCGCCGGCGCCAGATATAGAAGGCCCTTCCGGTAGACGCTGGGCTGGGCGGCGAAGGTCAGGCCCAGAAAAATCACGATGAAGAAGTTGCCGACCGCGCTCAGCGTGCCCAACAGCAGCTTCAAGGTCTGGCTCACGATCGCGCCGCCGCTCGATGCCAGCGCGCCCGCGCCGGAAAGACTGTGCGGTGGGCTGGGCGTGCCCGGCGAGGCTGGAGCGGACGGTTCCGAGGCAGGATTGCCCAGCTCGAAATAGCTGGTGTCGATCCCGTTGCGGTCAAGGAAGGCCTTCACGTTGACCAGTTGCGATTTGATCGTGCCGCTCAGCGCGGTGGCCTGCTGCGCGATGGTGCTGCCGCCGAGGAAAATGATGCCGGACAACATCCCGGCAAGCACCAGACAAACGATGACGAGTCGCAGCGAATGCGGCCATCCGACGACGCGGCCAAGCAGCTGGGTCATGGCGTTGAGCGCGACGCCCAGCAACATGCCGGCAAAGATCAGAAACAGCGTCGTCGCGAAAGTCCAGGCGAACAGCAGCAGGCTCGCGAAGGCGACCACGCCGATGCCGCCGACCGAGATGGCCCAGGCGAGATCGTTTCGGGCCTCACGGCGTTCCGGCGACAGCGGCACGTTTTCTTAAACCCCGCTAAAGTTACAGACACACTCTTTCGTCAAAACGCCTCGCGGATCAAGCCGCCCGGCCGGCTTGTTCCGAGACGATCTGTGCCTCGGGGCCAGCCAGCCACCGAGGGATGAATCCACCGCAGGGCAGGGCAGCCTGGGAAAATGGTCCTGAAATATTGATCCGATTCAGATGCAAGTGCATTATCACCCCTGAAAGGGTTACGAAATGGAAGGGGCATGAGAAGGAAGCCGGTTGTCGGTGTGATCGGGAATTCGCACCGCGTCGAAGGTCGTTTTGACGTCCAGGCGGTTGGCGTCCGAAACCTTCGCGCCATCGCCGAAGTGGCCGACGCCTTGCCGCTGGTGTTTGCGAGTTGCCCTGGCATCACCGACGTTGCTGCCCTGCTCGACGTGGTCGACGGCATCGTGCTGACCGGCGCCCGCGCCAATGTCCATCCCACCCGCTTCAAGTCCGCCCCCGACGCCAAGCACGAACCCTACGACATCAAGCGCGACGAGGTGGCGTTGACCCTGTCGGCGGCCTGCGTCGCCTGCGGCATCCCGCTTTTCGGGATCTGCCGGGGCCTTCAGGAGATGAACGTCGCCTTCGGCGGCTCCCTGCATCCGGAGATTCGCGAACTGCCCGGCCGCATGAACCACCGGATGCCGCGGCTGGAGAGCGGCGAAATCCATCCCGACCCCAAGGTGATCTTCGCGGACCGGCATGAAGTCCGCCTGCTCGCCGGCGGCGCCTTCGCCGAGTTGCTCGGCTGCGACACTATTCGCGTCAATTCGCTGCACGGTCAGGGCATCCTCGATCCCGGCGAACGGGTCGTGGTGGAGGGCATTGCGGAAGACGGCACGATCGAGGCGATCCGGATTGCGGAGGCGCCGTCCTTTGCGCTCGGCGTGCAGTGGCATGCCGAATACGATCCGCAGCGCAACCCGATCAACCGCGCGCTGTTTCAGGCGTTTGGCAAGGCACTCATCGAACACAAGCGCGTCGCGTAGGGTTTCGCAACTGGTTCCTTTCACCTCTCCCCGCCCGCGAAACGGGAATCGCATTCAAGCGGCAGCTTACTTTCTCTCCTCGTCATTCCGGGATGCGCCGTCGCGGCAAAAATAGTGGAGCTATTTTGCGCGGGAGGCGCAGGCCCGGAATCCATTTGTCCAATTGGCGCGAGGTGAGATGGATTCTCCGATGTGCAATTGCACATCGTAGCTCGCTCGTTTCACTCGCGCCCCGGAATGACGACGATGGACCCACTTCGTTTTCTCACGCGGCCTTGCCGATCTTCTCGACCTTCACGCCGCCGCCTTCGAGCAGCATCACCTTGTTGAGCAGTTTCACCAGCGCGTAGACCGACTGGATCGCGGGCGCCGACGTATTGGTCAGCTTGGCCATTTCGAGGATGGAGCCGATCAGCGCCTCGGTTTCCAGCGAACGGCCGGCCTCGACGTCCTGCAACATCGACGTCTTGTGGGCGCCGACGGCTTCCGCACCCGCAATGCGCTTCTCGATCGTGACGCGGAAGGTGACACCGAGTTTCTGCGCGATGTCCTGCGCTTCCTTCATCATGGTCGCGGCGAGATCGCGTGTTTCGGCAAACTGGCAGATATCGACCAGCGTCGCATGCGTCAGCGCCGAGATCGGGTTGAATGAGAGATTGCCCCACGCCTTGAGCCAGATCTCCGAGCGGATGTCTGGCAGCACCATCGATCGCAGGCCCGCCTTGATGAAGACGTCGTGCAATTCCCTCACGCGCGGCGTCTCCTTGCCGTCGAGTTCGCCGATCGGGAAACGGTCGCCTTCGACATGATGGACCACGCCGGGCGCGGTCGCAGCCGCCGCCGGATAGACCACGCAGCCGATGATGCGGCTGGGGTCGATATGCTTGGTGAGCACGCCGGAGGGATCGAGGCTTTGCAGCCGCTGATTATCGTACTGGCCGCCGAGTTTCTGGAAGTACCACCAGGGCAAGCCGTTCTGCACCGTCAGCACGATGGTGTCGGGCCCGAGCAGGCTGTCGATGTCGCGCACCACCTGATCGAGGAAATGCGCCTTTACCGCCAGCACGACGATGTCCTGCTTGCCGGCTTCGGTTGCCTTGTTCACGGCTTTCATCTTGGCGGTCTGCACCTTGCCGTCGTGCCATTCGAGCTTGAGGCCGTTCTTCTGGATGGCGGCGAGGTGGGCGCCCTGGTCGATCACGGTAACGTCATCGCCCGCGAGTGCGAATTTGGCCGCCAATAATCCTCCGATGGCGCCGGCGCCGACCACGCAGATCTTCTTCGGTTTCGGCGGAGCACCCAGCAGGTAGGGGCTCGGCAACACCTGGTCGAACACATTGGAGAGGCTGCCGACGCCGTCGATGACGATGTCGACGACATTATGGGCATCGCCCATGGTGCCGGCGCCGAGCGACGTGCCACAGGCGATGATGTCGCCGGGCATCAGTGTGACATCCTTCGAGATCGCGGCCACGAGGCGATGCGGCGGGAAGAACATGTCGGCGACGGGATAGTTCTGCCGCTCCTTGCCGTTCAGCACGGTTTTTACCGACAGCTTCATTGGGTCGAGCCCGGTCGAGATCACCGGCCCGAACACGCCGAAGGTATCGAAACTCTTCGAACGCGCCCATTGCTCGAACGACTTGTCCTTGCGCAGGAGATCGACGGCGGTGACGTCGTTCACACAGGTGTAGCCGAAGATGTAGTCGCCGGCTTCGGCTTCCGTGATGTTGAAGCATTTCTTGCCGATGACGACGCCGAGCTCGCCCTCGTAGATGATCTTTCCGGTGTAAGTCGCGGGCCGCTCGATCGGCTTGTTGGCCGGGTGGTAGGCGTTCGGCGCCTTCAGGAACCACAGCGGTTCCTTCGGTTCCTTGAAGTCGTTTTTGGCGGCGAGCTGATGGAAGTTGTTCCACAGGCAGATCATCTTGGAGGGATCGCAGGGCGTTTGCACCTGCACGTCCGCAAGCTTGAGCGTCTCGCCCATCGGTTTTGCCGCGCCGAACATCTCGCCCGAATGCACGATGATGGTGTCGCCTTCCAGCGTGCCGAAGCCGGTTTTGCCGTGGTGCTCGAACCTGATCCACTTTGCCATTGCGTGTCTCTCCCGTGATGTCTGGTGACGTCGTTGCGTGCCGCGTCATCTCGCGGGTACCTTAATCCTGATCCCGTTCGCCGCAAATCATGCACCGCACCATCGGAGAACGCACACTTGTTTGTGATTTTTTCAAATGGAGAAAAGGACAAGCGTTCGTATTCTCGCGGCCCTGACGGCCCGAGCTTGATGTCGGTTGGAGCCCAAAACAAGGGCGCAGGAAACGCCGGATGCAAGACCGCACCCGCAGCCCTGTGTGCGAAATAAAAAAGCACACAAGCGTAGTCACTACAGGCAAGGCCGGATCACCCGGCGTGTCCTGCGCGATGGTTTTACGGGTTCCTTCGTGCTCTTCCCGGCGATCGGGCTTTCTTGCCGCCGTCACCCCCGAGAAGCGTTGGCTTCTTGAGAGTTTGATATCAGCGTCGAGATATCAGAACCACA
>NZ_JBAVCF010000125.1:0-11187 GCF_049586575.1 Bradyrhizobium sp. | reverse complement strand
CTTCACGAACTTCGGAAAGTCATGGGCACTAGCAAACTTATTGATTCTAGTACCGCTTTGTCGATCTGAAGTCCCTGATCGAATTCGCCGCTTGTGGCGCAGGGACTTCGGATCGGCGGTACTAGCGCCAATCCGGGCCATGCGGGCAGAGGCCGAATGAAAGAACTATCGCCGGTTGATCATCTCAATGGCTTCAAAAGGCCGACACCGTAAGAATCGGGGGGCCGCACGCGGGCTTGCGTCGTCACGGGAAAAATTTACGCGTCCATAAGAACTTATCGCCGGCACGCCGGTAATTTCGGCCAGGTTGCAGGCGGTCTGACGAACGCATTTGCTTAAGGACCGTTAACCTGTTTGCCGCAGAATCAGAGATAAGATTCCCGAAAAGGAACATGGCGATGGCCAAATTTGCGATTGGCGAACGGGTTGAAAAGGCGACCGACGACCACGAGGACGGAGTCGTCATTGCGGTCTTCCCCACCACGGACGGCAACTTTCGTTATGCGGTGGACATGGAGGGCTACGGCGCGCTCCAGTTCTTCACCGAGGAAAATCTCGTCGTCTGCGCCGGATAGATCCCGGTATTTGTGCCGCGCGAATTCGTTTGCGCGGTGGCCGCACTGCGATTCCATCAGGAGCAGAGCCGCCGGCTTAATTAATTATTCATTGCGCTAATTTGCTCGATTTTAATGAGTTAACCTCACAGTGCCGACCTTGGGACCCGAGTATCGGGTTGCTTGTGTGTACAGGAGGTACTGTGACGAAGATTCTTTCGAAGTTCTGGGCCGATGAGTCGGGCGCTACCGCGATCGAATACGGCCTGATTGCCGCGGGCATCAGCCTCGCCATCATCGCTGTCGTTAACGGTCTTGGTTCCAATCTGAATACGAAGTTCACGTCCATCAACACGTCGCTGAAATAACGCCGCGGTTTATGACCGAGAACTACTCCAAGACATCTGGCGATCGCATTTTCCGTTCTCAGCGGAAATCCGATGAGCCCGTCCGCATTGCCGCGGACGGGTTTTTCTTTTGTTGCTGGATCACCCGAGATAAGTCGCGCCTGGCTTAACCCTGCCGATTAACACCTGGTCAGGCCAAGACAGCTATAGCATGGCAGGTATAGGATAGCGGTTCCGCAAGAAGTGTCCGGTCATGAACGCAGGCGTCACTGAGCACGCGACAGGTGAACTGCCTTTGGCGGCTGCGCAGTCGCGCGGCAAGCCGTCCACCGCCAAGATCTGGCTGAAAGCCATTGAGCGGACCGCTCGCATCGAGGCCGATCCGCACCGGTTGTTTGCCGATCTCGTCGAGGATTGGGCGGCGCGCCAGCCGGATCGCCCGAGCCTGCTCTCGGAGCAAGCGACCCTCAGCTATCGGGACCTGAGCGACCGGATCAACCGCTACGCGCGATGGGCGCTATCGGCGGGAATCGGCAAGGGTGAGACGGTTTGCCTTTTCCTGCCGGGCCAACCCGATTATCTCGCCGCCTGGCTCGGAATCACCAAAGTCGGCGCCGTCGCCGCTCTCATCAACACCAAACTCGTCGGGTCGTCGCTCGCGCATTGCATCGACGTGGCCGAGGCCGCTCACATCGTCGTGGGACGCGATCTCGCCGCCGCTTTCGAGGAAGTTCATCCACGCCTGAAACGCGCGCCGAAAGTCTGGTGGCACGGCGGCGGTGAGGCCGAAACAAGCATCGACACGGTCCTGGCCGATCTGGACGGCTCGCCTCTCACCTCGACCGAACGCCGCGACGTGTCGATCAATGACCGGGCGCTGTTGATCTATACGTCAGGCACGACCGGCTTGCCGAAGGCCGCGAGCATCAGCCATCGCCGCATCCTGAACTGGGGCGGCTGGTTTGCCGGGCTGACGGATGCCTCGCCCGAGGATCGGCTGTTCGATTGCCTGCCGTTGTTTCACAGCGTCGGCGGCGTGGTCGCGCCTTGCAGCATGTTGGCCGCGGGAGCCTCCGTCGTGCTGTCCGAGAAATTCTCCGCCGGCACCTTCTGGCGCGACGTGGTGCGCTTCGACTGCACGCTTTTTCAATACATCGGCGAACTTTGCCGTTATCTCTTCAAGGCGCCGGCCTCGGAATTCGAGACGCGGCACCGGTTGCGTCTTGCCTGCGGCAACGGCCTGCGTGGCGATATCTGGGAAGGCTTTCAGACGCGGTTTGCAATCCCGCGCATCCTGGAGTTTTACGCGGCGACCGAAGGCAATTTCTCGCTTTACAATGTCGAGGGCAAGCCTGGCGCGATCGGCCGGATTCCGCCGCTGCTGGCGCATCGTTTCCCGGCCGCGATCGTTCGCATCGATGCCGAAACCAATATCCCCCTGCGCGGCGCCGACGGCCTCTGCGTGGCGTGCGGGAGTGGAGAGGCAGGCGAAGCGATCGGACGGATCGGGACAGCCGAGGGGGCCGGTGGCCGCTTCGAGGGCTACACCAACGCCGCCGAAACCGAAAAGAAAATCCTGCGTGACGTCTTCGCCAAGGGCGATGCCTGGTTTCGAACCGGCGACCTGATGACGATCGACGCCGGCGGCTTCTTCCATTTCGTCGATCGCCTCGGCGACACGTTTCGCTGGAAAGGCGAGAATGTCGCGACATCCGAGGTGAACGAGGCGATCCTGGAGTGTCCCGGTGTCGTCGACGCGGTCACCTACGGCGTTTTGGTGCCGGGCGCCGACGGCCGCGCCGGAATGGCTGCGATCGTCACCGATGCCAGCTTCGATTTTGCCGAATTCAGGGATCATCTCGCGCGCCGGCTGCCGGCTTACGCCCGCCCTGTCTTCATCCGCCTCAGCGCGGCGCTCGACAGAACCGAAACCTTCAAACAGAAAAAGCAGGACTTGATCCGCGCGGGCTTCGATCCGCGCCACGTCGCCGAGCCGCTGTTCTTTCGGGATCCGAAATCCGGCGACTTTATGCCGCTTCGCGCCGATGAATTCGCGCGGCTATCGGAAGGGGCGATCCGGCTTTAACGCCGCGGGCGCGTCTCGCTCACTTCACATCCCGAAAATGGCAAGCTCGGTATCGGCGAGATCGCCTAATCTTGGCTGGCGCGGGCCCTTGAAATATTTGCGGCCGCGCGCCTCGCTGTAGATTCCGGCAAGGCCTGCGATCGGGCTGTTGGCGTCGAGGATTACTATCGGGCTGCCGCGCCACAGCAGATAGCGTCCGATCGCGCCCGCGCATCTGACATAGTCGGCGATCTCGTGGCAGAAGCCGAGTTGAAGGGCGGGCAGCGGGATGATGCCGCGGCGCTTGCGCAGGGAAAAGAAAATGAAGGGGACGGCCTCCATCGCCGTGCGGCAAACCAGGCTGAGACAGCCGTAGCTGGCGTGCCGCTTGAGCATGGCCAATTCGTCGTCCGGCACGCCGGCGATAGAGGCCGTATCCGGCGTCACCACTTCGATTTGCATATCGGCTCCGGCGCGGGATAGCGCGGGAAAGGAGAAGTAGAGGCCACGGCAGTAGATCTTGAAGCCCTGAGCCTCCAGGATCGGCCATGTCGGCGGCGCCGGTGTGACGTTGAAGTAGGTCACATCCCTGCGCTTCTGCGTCATCGACGCAAACAGCGCCGCATAATTGCGGAACTCCGGATCGACATACCAGCTCGAATTGTTGCAGCAGATGGCGGCCTGCCCATCGATCGTTCTCGTCGAATAGATCTGAAGCAGGCAGCCGACTGGCTTGCCGTCGTTTTCCATCAGATAGCCATAGCGCGGCGCATCCAGCGGCAGCGATCGGGCGCCCTGCCGGCGCAGCCCACGCATCCAGTAGTCGCGGCTCCGATGCACGAAGCCCCTTGTCAAGAGGTCCGCAATCGCCTCAACATCGCTCTCCTGTATCTCGCGGAACCGCGGCTGGACGGCAGGCATGGTATTTACCAATGGACGTAAAAGATCGCGCGAAGAGGGTGTTAGTTCACCTTTTCGCTCTATCATGGACTCTCAAAATTTTATGAGAATGCGGAGTAGTCCATGTCGGTAAGGTTAAAGATTGTTTCAGCGATCCGGCAGATCGCCGCCGAGCAACATGTCGCTCTTCCGCCTTTGGAAGATAACCTGTCGCTGCATGAGACCGGCTTTGACTCGCTCGCGTTCGCCATATTGGTGGCACGTCTGGAAGATGAAATCGGTGTCGATCCGTTTACTATATCGGCGGATGCGAGCTTTCCTCTCACGATAGGCGACTTCATCAAGGCCTATGAAAATGTCCCCGCGTGAAATCTTCGCGCTGCGTGGCTATCTCGATCCCAGCCTGAAGGGCCGCACGCTCTCGGACGCGCGTCACCTTGCATCGCTGACGGATATTGCGGATCGGACCTGCCTCGGCGGCAGGCTTGCCGAACTCTCCGGCCGGTCGGTGCTGCTTGCGGTCTCGAGTCAATTTCTCGCCGCTCTCGTCATGCTCGAGATCGACGGCGTCGCGCGGCGAATGCTGTTGTGCCCGCCGGATCTCAATGCCGACCACCTTCAGGCTCTGGTCGAAGACGCCGAGATCGATGCCGTTGTCACCGATCAGCCGGATCGGTTCGCGACGCCGGGAATCCCGCTGGTCGTCACCGCCAGCGTGGATTTGAAAGCCGCGCCCCGCACGCAGACCGAGCGCGCGACCGAATGGCTGATGCTCACGTCCGGCACGCTGGGTCTGCCAAAGATCGTCGGCCACACGCTCGAAGGACTGACCGGCGCGATCGCCGCCGACGGCCCCGCGCGCGGGACCCGGCCGATCTGGGCGACGTTCTACGACATCCGCCGTTACGGCGGTTTGCAGATTTTCCTGCGCGCGATCATCGGCGGCGGATCGCTGGTGCTGTCGGAGTCCGGCGAAGCTCTTGCAGACCACATCGCCCGCCTGAACGAAAAGGCGGTCACGCATATGTCGGGTACGCCCTCGCACTGGCGCAAGTTGTTGATGAGCGGTGCGGCTTCGGGGTTTTCGCCGCGCTATGTCCGCCTCTCCGGTGAGATCGCCGACCAGGCCGTTCTCGACGGTCTGCATCAGGTTTTCCCCGAGGCCTCGATCGGCCACGCTTATGCCTCGACCGAAGCCGGTGTCGGTTTTGCCGTCAATGACGGGCGTGAGGGCTTTCCCGCTGACATGGTCGGAACGAACCGCGACGGCGTCGAAATCAGGGTCGTGGACGGCTGTCTCCAGATCCGATCGCGGCGCGCGGCGCACGCCTACGTCGGTCGCCATGCGAGCGCGTTGACGGACGAAGAAGGATTCGTCGACACCGGCGACATGGTCGAATTGCGTGGCGATCGCTATCATTTTGTCGGCCGCCGCGGCGGCATCATCAATATCGGCGGGTTGAAGGTTCACCCCGAGGAAATCGAGGCGGTGATCAACCGGCATGACGAAGTGCGCATGTCGCGCGTCAAGGCGCGCAAAAGTCCGATCACTGGCGCGATCGTGGTTGCCGACGTCGTTCTGGCCGACGGTTGCGACGCAAGCCGGGGCGATGAAATCAAGGCCCGGATCATCGGCAGTTGCCGGGCGAAGCTTGCGCCCCACAAGGTGCCTGCCATGATCAAATTCGTCGAGAAGCTCGACATTACGGCGGCCGGAAAGCTCGCGCGATCAGATGCATAATGTTCTGGTGACAGGCGGCAGCCGCGGCATTGGGCTAGCGATCGCGCAAAGGCTTGCAGGCGCGGGCTACAACGTGATCGCGGTGGCGCGCCGCGAAAGCGACGAGTTGCGCAGCGGCATCGAGACGGCCACGAAGCGGCGAAACGGACGCATTGCTTTTCGCGCGTTCGACCTCAGCGAGATCGACGCCATTCCCGCGTTCGTGAAAGGCCTGCGTGATGAATTCGGTGCGATCTATGGCCTCGTCAACAATGCCGGCATCGGCACCGAGGGCCTGCTTGCCACGATGCACAACAGCGAGATCGAGGCGTTGATACGCCTCAACGTGCTCTCGCCGATCATTCTGACCAAATATGTCGTGCGCCACATGATGGCGGATGGCGGTGGCCGCGTCATCAACATGTCCTCGATCATTGCTTCCACCGGCTACAACGGCCTGTCGGTCTATGGCGCGACCAAGGCGGCTGCGACCGGTTTCACCCGTTCGCTGGCGCGCGAGGTCGGCAAGCTCGGAATCACCGTCAACGCAATCGCACCCGGCTTTGTCGATACCGAATTGACGCAAAGCCTCGGCCCCGAGCAAAAGCAGCGCATCGCCGGCCGCAGCGCGCTGCGTCGCTTGCCGGAAACGGACGACGTAGCAAGCATGGTGGAATATCTCCTGGGCGATGGCGGCCGCAACATCACCGGCACGGTGCTGACCGTCGATGCCGGAAATACGGCTTGAGCCTCCAGTCCTGATCAACCGCCCGCCACCGCGCGGCTTTGATTTTGCCGGCCCGCGATATAGCCTCGCGGAGGTCTCGCCGGCGACGATTTGGCCGGTTGAACCTATTTTCCAACTGCGCCGTATCTGTCCCAACTCCCTTGCGATTGCGCGCCATGACCGCATTCAACAGCAGCGACGAGTTCTACGGCACCATTCCGGTGTTTCGAGGCTTCACGCGGCTGATGGACCCGGACCTCTATTCGCCGCTTCCAGATGACTGGACCATCGGGGTGGCCGATATCGTCGAATCCACCAAGGCGATTGCGCAGGCGCGCTACAAGTCGGTCAACATGGCCGGTGCCGCGGTCATTGCGGCGGTGACCAACGCCCTTGAGGGCCGCGAATTTCCGTTCGTGTTCGGCGGCGATGGCGCAAGTTTTGCGGTCGCGCCGTCCGATCTGGAGCGCGCGCGGGAGGCGCTCGCTGCAACGGCCGTCTGGGTCGAGGAGGATCTCGATCTACAGATGCGGGTGGCGTTGGTGCCGGTGGCGGCGATACGGGCGCAAGGGTTGGACGTTCGCGTGGCGCGTTTTGGGCCGTCTCTCAATCTCTCCTATGCAATGTTTTCCGGCGGCGGTCTTGGCTGGGCCGAAGCCGCGATGAAACGCGGCGAGTTCGCCATTCCGGCCGCCCCACCTGGAACGCAACCGGATTTGTCCGGGCTTTCGTGCCGGTTCGAGGAGATGCCGGCCATGCGCGGTCTCATTCTCTCCGTGATGGTGCTGCCGGCGCCGGGCGCCGATCCCGCCGCCTATCGCCGGTTGATCGAGGACATCGTCACGCTCGTCGAACGCAGCCCCGATCAGGGCCGGCCGGTGCCGCCGGGCGGTCCGCCGCTGCGCTGGCCGCCGGCCGGTGTCGAATTCGAAGCGCGGGCCCAGCGTGGCGGGTCGTTGTTCAAAAGGCGGCTCAGCGTGCTTGCCAACACGCTGTTTGCCTATTGCGTCATGCGCTTCGGCATCAAGGTCGGCGACTTCGTACCGAAAATCTATGTGCAGCAGGTCGTGGAGAATTCCGACTTCCGGAAATACGACGATTGCCTGCGGATGGTGCTCGATTGCACGCCCGATCTCGACCAGAGCTTGAGCGGACGCCTCACGGCCGCGGCGTCAGCCGGCGTCGCGAGATACGGCCTGCATCGACAGGATGCGGCGATGATGACCTGCTTTACGCCGTCGGTGATGCGCAGCGACCACGTCCATTTCATCGACGGCGCACGCGGCGGCTACGCCTCCGCTGCCACCGCGTTGAAGGCGACACCGGCAGTCCAAGCCTGACGCGGTTTCAGCGTGAGCTTCGGCTCCAGTCTTCGCTGCCGCAGAGCGCGCCGACGCAGCCATCGACCTTCAGCGTCGCCGGTCCGGTCACGGAGACCTTGCTCGCATAGGTCTTGCCATCGTCGGCGTTGTAAATCTGGCCCGACCACTGGTTGGGACCGGCTGGCCGCATGCCGGAAAACAGCGAAAGCCCGATGATCGGGCGCTTTGCGCGCGCCGGATTGGGATTCTTGTCGTCGACCTGAGGTTTTCCGGTCAGGGGATCAATCGGCTCCTTCAGCCAGACGATAACCCCGCAAATTCCGCCGCTGCATCGCGAGACACGTATTTTCGCATCCCCCGCCTGAGTCAGCCAAACTCCATCCGGGCTGCCGGCGGCGGCGTTTTGCGCCTTCGCTGGGGTTAGAGCCATTAGCGCCGCTATCGCAAGTACGAACTCAAATCTGCAAGTCATCCATCTCTCCGGGAAAAAGCCGGCTTGCATAACAAGAAATGGCTCTTGCGCAAATCCGTCACCAGGGCAGGCCGCACAGGTCGAGCGTGCCCAGCGTTGGCGCGCGCCGCTTCAGATCCAGGACGAACGGCGTCATGACGTCGAAGCGGATCCTGCCCTCAGGCTGTTCGGCGTAGACCGCGCCGGTAAAGGGCTCCCAGCCGCGCGACCGATAGAATTCAAAGTTGTGCTGTTCGCAGAACAACAGCGCAAACTGCGCCGCGTCGTGATCGCGCATGGTGTGAACGGCAGCATCGAGCGCGATACTGGCATAGCCGCGGCGCCGGCAGTCGGGGTGGGTGGCGACCCCGCCGATGCCGCCGATATGGACCTGCTGGCCGTTCCAGGTCACGGTTCTGAAGTAGATACCGGCATGGCAGGCAAGCGCGCCGTCGTCCGTCTCGATCAGCACGCGCAAATCCGCGTGCGCCCATCTGACCTGACCCCAGGACAGCTTCTCCATCTCGGCCGGCGGCCACACCGCGTCGAGCAGTTTTTCCGCCCGCGGCCAGCCTCCATCGCCGCTCACAATCTCGATTTCGACACTCATGACATCCGCCTGCTGCCGCTCCGATCCTCATACGCCTCGCGCGGCAGCAAGTTACCGAAGCCGGCACGGAAACGACAGAAACCCGGAAATCTCACGGCGAAATGATCCATAGCCGGGCCGGCTACGCCGGATGGGCCGATCGGGGCAAATTCAAGTGTTTAAGAGCGTTGGAACCTTCTATAAGGGTTTCCGTTAAAAGTTGTCTCCCATCATTTTCGGACATCACCCCATGACCTTCACGCTTCCCAACCTTCCCTATGCTTACGACGCCCTCGCGCCGCATATGTCGAAGGAAACGCTGGAATATCATCACGACAAGCATCACCAGGCCTATGTGACCAACGGCAACAACCTGCTCAAGGGGACCGAGTTCGAGGGCAAGTCCCTGGAAGAGATCGTCAAGGGTTCGTTCGGCAAGAATGCCGCGCTCTTCAACAATGCCGGCCAGCACTACAACCACATCCATTTCTGGAAATGGATGAAGCCCAATGGCGGCGGCAGCAAACTGCCCGGCCGGCTGGAAAAGAAGATCAACGAGGACCTCGGCGGCCTCGAGAAATTCAAGACCGACTTTGCCGCCGCCGGCGCCGGCCAGTTCGGCTCGGGCTGGGCCTGGCTGTCGGTGAAGGGCGGCAAGCTCGAAATCTCCAAGACACCCAACGGCGAAAACCCGCTGGTGCATGGCGCAACGCCGATCCTCGGCGTCGACGTCTGGGAGCACTCCTACTACATCGATTATCGCAATCGCCGCCCGGATTATCTGAAGGCGTTCGTCGATCATCTGGTGAACTGGGAATATGTTGACGAACTGTTCTCGAAAGCCTGATCAGCGATCGCATCGTTGACATAAGGCGGCAGCTCACGCTGCCGCTTTTTTGTTGGCGTTTGCAGCTTGCAGGCGTGGCAGGCTTGCGGCAAAACCGATGATGCCGGCAGCTTGGCCTTTGGGAATTTGAACGATGAACTATGTTCTGGTTTTTATCGGCGGCGGGCTGGGTTCGGTCTTGCGCCACACGGTGAACGTGATTTGCCCGCGCTTTCTCGGGACCCATTTCCCGTATCATACCTTCATCATCAATATCACCGGCTCGACCATCATGGGCCTGATCGCAGGCTATCTCGCCTTCAAGGGCGACGCCGCGCAGTCCTGGCGGCTGTTTGTGATGACCGGCGTTCTCGGCGGCTACACGACGTTTTCAGCGTTCTCGCTGGACGCCGGGTTGCTGTATGAGCGTGGCGAGGTGGGGCCGGCCGCGCTCTACGTGCTGGGGTCTGTGGTTTTGTCGATCCTCGGCCTCTTTGCCGGGCTGGCTTTGGTGCGCTCGATCACCTGAGCAGCCTTTAGGCCTGCTCCGATAGACTCCCTAAATGTTATAATATAACATTTTGGAATGGTACCCGCCCACTCCCACGATCAGGCCCATCCGCATCACCACCCCCATAGCCACGGGCCGGCAGCACCGCATCCGGCGCAGGCGGTGACATGGTCGATCCTGCGGATGGCGGTGGTTTCCCGGCTCATGGCGGCAGCGGCCGTGAGTGCCGCGCTGTGGGCGTTCGTCTGGCTCGCGATGAAGTGAACATGACCGCACAACTGCAATTTCGCGATGTCACGCTCGGCTACGACCGGCACCCGGCGGTTCATCATCTGAGCGGCGACGTCGCGACCGGTGCCTTGCTCGCCGTCGTCGGTCCCAATGGCGCCGGCAAGTCGACGCTGTTTCGCGGCCTTGTCGGAATCCTGAAACCCCTGGCGGGAACGATCGTGACCGGCGGAATCGACGCCAAGGATATCGCCTATCTGCCGCAAACGGCCGACATCGACCGCAGCTTTCCGATTTCGGTGTTCGACTTCGTCGGCACCGGGCTGTGGCGCCGAACCGGCTTCTTTGGCGGTATCGACGGGCAAGCCCGCGCGAGAGTCGCGCAGGCGTTGGCCGCGGTGGGCTTGAGCGGGTTCGAGAATCGCGGCATCGGCACGCTGTCGGGCGGCCAGATGCAGCGCATGCTGTTTGCGCGGGTGTTGTTGCAGGACGCGCGGCTGATCTTGCTGGACGAGCCCTTCAACGCGATCGACGCGAAGACCTCGGCCGACCTGCTGGCGCTGGTCAAGCAATGGCATACCGAGAAGCGCACCGTGCTGGCGGCGCTGCATGACATGGATCTCGTGCGCGCCCATTTTCCCGAAACGCTGCTGCTGGCGCGAGGCAAGGTCGCCTGGGGCGCAACGAGCGAGGCGCTGACGAGTGAGAATCTCACCGAGGCGCGACGGATGTGCGAGGCCTTTGACGATAGAGCGGCCGCTTGCGTGGTCGATGTAGACGCTTCAGAGGCCGCCTAGTGCGGCGAATTTGAATCGAGACTCTAGTACCGCCGATCCGAAGTCCCTGCGCCACAAGCGGCGAATTCGATCAGGGACTTCAGATCGACAAAGCGGTACTAGAATCAATAAGTTTGCTAGTGCCCATGACTTTCCGAAGTTCGTGAAGGT
>NZ_JBAVCF010000124.1:0-2872 GCF_049586575.1 Bradyrhizobium sp. | reverse complement strand
GCTTAGTTCAGATTGATGTTGAACTCGTAAGAGCGGTCGCCTCCGACCAGTGTCAATTTGAGCGCGGCTCCTTCCGGGTTGGTTCCCGGCGGCACGCCGTCCAATTCGAAAGCGAAGCGTTTGACGCCAGGCGGTCCGTGCTCAAGAAGCTTTGGCACCGGGAGTGCCCAGTCCGGCGTTGGACCTTCGACAAACAGATTCACTGCCTTCGCATCCGGCGAAATCACATCGACCAGGACCGTGGACTTGCCCTCGCGCTCGACGTCGCGGATGGTGAGCGGATTGGGATCGCCGACGGAGGCTGGCTTCGGAACGGTATCGAGCGCCGCGAACAGGACACTGTCTTCGGTGCTCGCGACGCTGGCGAACGTGAGCTCCGTGCTCGCTTCGACCGGAATGCAAATCTTCTCGCACACCGCGTAGTTGATCTCAGCACGAAGCGTCACCGGCTTGTCGTTGCTTTTCGGAACGATCCGCAGCGGCAACACTACCTGATCGTGATAGCCGAGTGAGAAGCCGCCGGCTCCGTCATCGAATTTCCGCGGCGCCGGCCATAGAACGGTCACGGCTTCGACGTTTTCCGATTTGGAGAAATCAAAACGCGGCGGAACGCCGGAATCGCCTGAGGTACGCCAGTAAGTTTTCCAGCCCGGATCGAGTTGAATCGCGATGCCGCCGAGCAGCACCGGTCCGCTGTGCGATCCCGCAAGCAGCCGCACGGCGGTGTGCGAGCCTTTCTGCCAAGGCGAAGCGTCCTGGGCCCGCGCTTCGATCGGTGAAAGCGAAGTCAGCGCGGCCAGGGCGAACAGAGCCGCCGAGCGTGAACTTCGGAATGTCGGCGCTCGTTTGGCAAGGAGTGGAACCATTGCGTTCATAAAACGTCCTTAGCTCCAAGTGTGATCGCAAGCCATTGAATTGCTTGTGATGCATGATGAATCGCGAACCCAACTTGATTGACAGGGCCGAGCCCCAATATCAGGATGGAAGATATAGGCGAGTCTTTGGCGGATGAGCTCTGACGACAAAAAACCAGATCAAGAGCCAGGGCGGTTCCGGCCAAAAACGGCCCGCCGCAAGGCTTCCGACAGTGCCAGCGAGGGCGAAGGCCATCGTTATCTTGACGGCCAGCTGCTGATCGCCATGCCCGTGATGGGCGATCCGCGCTTCGAGCGGTCGGTGATCTATCTCTGCGCGCATTCGGCGGAAGGCGCCATGGGCATCATCGTCAACCGTCCGGCGGGCAGCATCGATTTTCCGGGCCTTCTCGTGCAACTCGATATCATCAAGAAGGCCGACCAGATCAAGCTGCCTGAAAATGCCGAGGGCCTGAAAGTGCTCAAGGGCGGGCCGGTCGAAACCGGCCGCGGCTTCGTGCTGCATTCGAGCGACTTTTTCATTCAGGATGCGACGTTGCGGATCGACGAGGGGGTTTGCCTGACCGCAACGGTCGACATCCTCAAGGCGATCGCCAAGGGCTCCGGACCGAAGCATGCGATTCTTGCCTTGGGTTATGCCGGCTGGGCCGCCGGCCAGCTCGAGAGCGAAATCCAGGACAATGGCTGGCTGCATTGTGACGCCGACCCTGATCTGATCTTTGGCGGCAACGTCGACGAGAAATATAACCGTGCGTTGCGCAAGATCGGGATCGATCCGGGCATGCTGTCCAACGAAGCCGGCCATGCTTGAGTCAATTCATGATTGTCGTCCCCGCGAAAGCGGGGACCCATAACCACAAAATCTGGTTGTTGGAATGAGCTGGGGCGGCAGCCTTCGAAGCAATGTACTTTTATGTTATGGATCCCGGCTCGCGCTTCGCTTGGCCTGGACGAGGGTGAAAATCACTCCGCCGCCTGTTGTGCGACGGTCGGTTCGGTGCCGGCGACGGTGGCGCGCCGCATATCGCGCGGTTGTGACTGGTCGTAGCGGCGCACGCGGTGCATCGTCTGCCGGTTGTCCCACATCACCAGGTCATGCAGCGTCCATTTGTGGACGTAAACGAATTCGCGCTGCGTGGCGTGCTCGGTGAGATCGCGCAGCAGCAGCCGCGCTTCCGGCACGCTCATGCCGAGGATCGCGCCGGCATGTGACGACAGATAGAGCGACTTGCGGCGATGGACCGGATGGGTGCGCACCAGCCGCTGCCGCACCGGCTTGAACATCTGCTTTTCTTCCTCGGTGTAGTCGAGAAAGCCCAGCGATCCCCGCGAATACATCAGCGAGTGTTCGCAGATCAGATCCTCGATCTCGGCCTTGGTGTCGTCGTCGAGCGCGTCGTAGGCCGCGCGCATATCGGCAAATTCGGTGTTGCCGCCCTTGGGATTCACGACCCGCGCCGAGAGCAGCGAGAACTTGGCCGGGATCGGGCGAAACGAACTGTCGGAATGCCAGAGGCAGTTGCCGAGATTGAACAGGTGGGTGCGATGATCGCGCGGCAACGGCTTGCCGTCCTTGCCGAGATTGGAGACGTCATTGAGTCCCGAAGTGAGGCGGTAGTCTTCCCGCTTGGTGACGGTGCCGCCGCGGGCGTTCTCGCGCTCGCCGAAATTGCGGGCAAAAACCAGTTGTTGTTCGTCCGTAATGTCCTGGTTGCGGAACAGCAGCACGGCGTATTTGTCCATGCCGGCTTCGATGTCCCTTGCCTCTTCCGCCGTGAGCGGCTTTCGCAGATCGACGCCAGACACCTCGCCGAAAAAATGCGGGTGAAGCTGGCGGATCGTCACGGTCATGGCGTGCCTCCCTGATTTCTCTGCTGTCCTTTCAGGCAAAGGCTACTCGCGGTCGCCGCGAAGTCAACGGATCGCGCCCGCTATCGATCGCGGGACAGATAATCGGATTTATTGCGCGACATTGCGTGGCGGTACCGATGCCGAGC
>NZ_JBAVCF010000123.1:0-15454 GCF_049586575.1 Bradyrhizobium sp. | reverse complement strand
GGACATCCGCGCGATGTCGAGCGCCTTGCCGCAATTGTTGCGCTTGACGATGGAAATCATCTCCGGCGCCATCTTGCCTTCGTCCATCAATCGCCCGACGCGCAGCGACGCCTGCAGGCCGAGCGCGATCTCGGTTTCCATGTCGGCAAGCTTCTTCTGCACGAGCTGGGTCGCCGCCAGCGGACGATTGAACTGCTTGCGGTCGAGGGTGTACTGCCGCGCCCGATGCCTGCAGTCTTCCGCGGCACCCATCGCGCCCCAGGAAATGCCGTAGCGGGCGCGGTTGAGGCAGCCGAACGGACCCTTGAGGCCCGAGACATTGGGTAACAGTGCGCTCTCCGGTACCTCGACCCCCTCCATCACCACTTCGCCGGTAACGGAAGCGCGGAGCGAGAGCTTGCCGCCGATCTTCGGCGCCGAAAGTCCCTTCATGCCCTTTTCGAGAATGAAACCGCGGATCTGGTTGTTGTGCTCGGCCGACTTTGCCCAGATCACAAACACGTCCGCGATCGGAGCGTTGGAAATCCACATCTTCGAGCCTGTCAGCCGGTAACCGTCGGAGGTTTTCTCCGCGCGGGTTTTCATGCCGCCGGGGTCGGAGCCGGCATCCGGCTCGGTCAGGCCGAAGCAACCAACCCACTCGCCGGTCGCGAGCTTGGGCAGGTATTTCTTGCGCTGGTTCTCGTCGCCATAGGCATAGATCGGATGCATCACGAGCGAGGACTGCACCGAATTCATCGAGCGATAACCGGAATCGACGCGCTCGATCTCGCGCGCCACGAGGCCATAGGCAACGTAGCTCGCATTGGCGCAGCCATATTCTTCCGGCAGCGTGATGCCGATCAGACCGAGTTCACCCATTTCGTGGAAGATGTCCCGATCGACCTTCTCTTCCAGATAGGCCTTGGTGACCCGCGGCAGCAGCTTGTCCTGCGCATAGGCGCGCGCCGTATCGCGGATCATTCGCTCGTCTTCGGTCAGTTGCTCGTCGAGCAGGAACGGATCGTCCCATAGAAAATTGACGGGAGACGGCTTGTCCTTGGCCTGAGGGCGCACGCTCATGGAAAAATCCTTTCACAACATTGGATTTATTTTAATGCGATAACTGCGGAAGCGCAATTGCGTCATCTTGTGCGCGGGGCCGCGCTCGTCAGCCGTCGAGCTGTTCGTTCGACACGATCTCGATGCCGAATCCGGAAAGGCCCTTGTAGTCGTGTAATGAAGAGGTGAGGTTCCGGATCGAAGTAACGCCGAGATCGCGGAGGATTTGCGCGCCGACGCCGACTTCGCGCCATTGCCTGTTGCGGTCGGCTTCCGCGGTTTTGTCCTCTGGCAGTGGCGTCACAGGAACGCCGGCCGCACCATCGCGCAAATAAACCAAAACGCCGCTGCCATTCTTCCTGAAATGCTCCAGCACCGACGTCATGTGTTTCGGCCCGGTGAAGATGTCCCGCACAATGTTGGGCTTGTGAAAGCGCGTCAGCACGTTCTTGCCGTCACCGACGCTGTTATAGACAAAAGCCACATGGGCGATGGAATCGAACGGCGAGCGGTAGGCAAAACCGTGCATCGGCCCGATCGGGCTGTCGGCGGTGAAGGTCGAGACACGCTCGATCAGCTTCTCGCGCGCCTGGCGGTAAGCGATCATGTCGGCAATCGTGACATGCTTGAGCTTGTGAGCCCTGGCGAACCGCGCCACCTGCTCGCCCTTCATCACCGATCCGTTGTCGTTCATCAGTTCGCTGATGACGCCAACCGGCGGCAGGCCGCTCAACCTGCACAAATCGACTGCCGCTTCCGTATGTCCCGAACGCAGCAGCACGCCGCCGTCCCGCGCGATCAGCGGAAACACATGGCCGGGCCGGGCAAAATCATTGGCGCCGGCATTCGGATTAGCCAGCGCCCGGCAGCACGAGGCGCGCTCTTCCGCGGAAATCCCGGTTCCGCCATCCGGCTTGTAATCGATCGAGACGGTGAAGGCGGTGGTATGGCTGGAGTCGTTATGCGCAACCATGGGATCGAGCCGCAGACGGCGCGCGTCCTCCTGCGTGATCGGCGCGCAGACAATGCCGGAGGTGTGGCGGATGATGAACGCCATCTTCTCCGGCGTGCAGAATGAAGCAGCCACGATCAGGTCGCCCTCACCCTCGCGGTCGTCGTCATCGGTAACGACGACAAGCTCGCCCTGGGCGAAGGCATGAAGTACTTCCTGGATCGGGTCGGCCATATTGGTCTCTCGTTGCACGTGCGGAGCGTTTAGCTCGCCTGCGAGGTCTTCGCCAGCATCAATACGCAAGGCAGAAAAGCTTCCCGGCCGTACCGTACCGTGGCGACAAAGCCTCCTTACTTGAATAAGGTCGAACACAATCAAGAACAAGGGATTGTCGATGCCGTCATTTGACTTCACACCGTTACTGCCGTCCGGCCTGCCCGTCGCGGCGGCCAAGTGGACGGGCCTTGCGAAGTACAGCTTCGTTGGCGGCAACAACGATCCCGAGCAGGTCCCGCTCGATGGTCTGATCGATGCGGCTAATACCGTGTTGAAGCGCGAGGGCCGCACGCTCGCGACCTATGGGCTGGAAAGCGGCCCGCAAGGCTACCGCCCTTTACGTCAATTTCTCTCTGCGAAATTAAAGCGCGACGGTGGCATTTCATGCACCGCCGACGACATCCTGATCGTCTCCGGCTCGCTTCAGGCGCTCGATCTCGTCAACGCTACCCTGCTCGCCCGCGGCGATACCGTCATCGTCGAACGCGACACCTACCAAGGCTCGCTGAACCGGCTGACGCGGCTCGGGGTCCATACGATTGGAATTCCACTGGATGGCGACGGCATGCGGATGGACGTTTTGGCCGACACGCTGGCCGATCTCAAACGTCGCGGCGTCACGCCGAAATACATCTACACCATCCCGACCGTGCAGAACCCGACCGGAACCATCATGCCGAAAGCACGGCGTCTCGAACTCCTTAGACTTGCCGAGCAATATGGCGTGCCGATCTTCGAGGACGACTGCTACGCCGACCTGATTTGGGACGGCAAGCGCCCGCTTGCGCTTTATGCCATGAGCAAGACCGCCAATGTGATCCATATCGGCTCGTTCTCCAAATCGATCGCGCCAGCCCTGCGCGTCGGCTTCATCGTCGCACCCTGGGGCGCGCTGTCGCGGATGCTGGCCCTGAAGACCGACGCCGGCAGCGGCGCGCTGGAGCAGATGGTGCTCGCCGAATACTGCGCGCCGCATTTTGAGACCCATGTCCCCAGTTTGAGGCGCGGCCTGCGCGCCAAGCTCGATACGCTGATGGAGGCGCTCAACGAACAATTCGGCACCACAGCGGAATTCGAGGAGCCGAAGGGCGGCATTTTCCTCTGGGTCAAGCTCCCCGATCATGTCGATACGCTAAAGCTTTATCAGGCCGCGCTCGCCGCCGGCGTTTCGATCAACCCAGGGCCGGAATGGTCGACCGACAAGGCCTATGCCGGCTGCCGGTTGCGGCTCTGCTTCGCAAGCCCCACGCATCAGCAAATCCGCGAAGGCATTGCTGCGCTGGCCGAGGTCTGCCGCAAGGAGTTCGGCGTGCCCACGCGAATTGGCAATGTCGAGAAGCGCGCGTAGGGACGCCCGCTTGAATAACCCTGTCCTCACCTCACCGCAAATGGCGCCTGATACGGACGGCCGAACGGCACGCCGTTGATGACGGTCTGCACCGGCTTCAACTGCACCTTGCCGTCGCGCTTGTTGTTGCGGGTATCGACGAAGGTAACCGGCCCCTCGATCAGATCCAGAATCGAAACGTCGCCGGGAGCGCCGATCTGAAGCGTGCCGATCTTCGGCGCGCGGTTGATGATTTTAGCGGGCGCGATGGTCGCCATCGCCACCACCTGTTCCAGCGAGAAGCCCATCGCCATGAACTTGCCCATGACGTTCGGCAGATAAGGCGCGCCCGGCGAATTTCCGGAGAAGACGTGGATGTCGGACGAGAGCGTATCGGGCGAGCCACCGGCGGGAATCGCTATTTCCGCGACCGTGAAGTCGAAACTGCCGCCGCCGTGTCCGACGTCGAAGATCACACCGCGCTGCTTGGCGGCGAGCGCGGCCGGCAACAGCTTGCCGTCCTGCACGATATTGGTGAAGGCGCCTGCCATGTTCGGCGCGCCGGAATAGGCATGGGTCAGGATGTCACCCGGCCGCATCAGGTCGAGAATGTCCGACATCAATTGAGAGGTTTCGACGCCGCCGATATGGACCATCATCCTGGCGGGCCAGCCGCACATCTCGCAGGCCTGGATGCCGCGCTTCAGCGGCTCGATGCCGTGCTTGAAGATGACGTTCTCCGACATCCGCACCTTGACGCCGATCAGGAAATCCGGGTTTTCGGCAAGCCCCATCGCGCAAGCTTCCACTTGCGCATTGTCGATGTTGTAGAGCTCGGCCACCGGGAAGGCCGACAGGCCGTTGTTGGCGATGTGGAGGAAGGCGTACATCCGCGCCCGCGTCTGCGCGACAATGAAACGGCGCAAAGCGGCAAGGTTGTTGACGCCGGCATCGCCCGCCGACACCACCGTCGTCGTGCCCTGGAATTGCACGAGCTCGTCGGCCGGAATGCCGATCGCCGAGCCATAGGGATAGACATGGCAATGCAGGTCGACGAGGCCGGGTGTCACGAGCTTGCCCGTTGCATCGATCGTCTTGGCGGCGCGTGCAGCCGGAATTTCCGGCTCGACCGCCTCGACCACGCCCCAGCGGATGCCGATGTCGCGCTTTCCGCGCAAGGACTGGCTGGGATCGAGCAAGTCACCGCCCTTGATCACCAGGTCGAATTTGTCGTTCGGCCTCATCGCGGCCATGGCCGGTGAAGTCGACAGAGCGGTGGCGGCCGTACCGGCCAGAAAATGACGGCGCGACAGTTCGGACATGCTGACGCTCTCCCCCCAAAATACACTTCTTATCCGTCGATGATGCGACGCCTCACGCATTTGCGCAAGCCGCAGGCCGCGCCTGCGTCAATGCGGCTGGTCCTGAGGAAGCGGTTATCATAGCTTTTCCAAGGGCCATCCAGAGCCCGAACGGGAGACGCCTCGATGATCCGCCTTCGCCTGCTTGCCGCCACGTTCTGTTGTCTCGCCTCCAGCGCCGCCTTCGCGGCCGACTTGCCGCGCGCGAAACCCGAGGAGGTCGGAATGTCCAGCGAGCGGCTGGCTCGCATTGGTGAAGTGTTGAAAGCCGATATCGCCGCAGGCCGGATTCCCGGCGCGGTAATCGCGATTGCACGGCACGGCAAGCTGGTGGCGCTCGACGCCTATGGCTGGCGCGACAAGGCGGCGGGGGTCGCCATGACCACCGATACCATCTTCAATATCGCGTCCATGACCAAGCCGATGACCACGGTCGGCGCGCTGATGCTCTATGAGCAGGGCAAGCTTCTGATCGGCGATCCCCTGTCGAAGTATTTTCCGAAATTTTCCAACATCCGGGTCGCGGCGCGCGACGCCAATGGCGAGCCGACGAGCGAGACGGTGCCAGCCGTCAGGCAGATCACGATTCAGGACCTGATGCGCCACACCTCGGGCTTGATCTATGGCGGCCGCGGCAACACGCTGGTGCACAAGATGTATCCATCGGGCAGCGGCGATGCCTCGCGCGAATATGACGGCGCGGCCTTCGTCGACAAGCTCGCTTCGGCGCCGCTGCTCTATCAGCCCGCGACCGTCTGGGACTACGGTTTCGGCCTCGACATCCTCGGCCTCACCATCGAAAAAATCGGCGGCCAAACGCTCGGGCAGTATCTCAAGGCCAACCTGTTCACCCCGCTTGGCATGAACGACACTGGATTTTCGATTTCCGCCGAGCAGGCGACGCGCTATGCCAAGCCGCTGCCGAACGATCCCGACACCGGAAAGCCGCAGGCTCGCAGCCCTGAACTGACGCAGCCGCTCAAATTCGAATGCGGCGGCGGCTGTGCGGCCTCGACTGCTCCGGACTATCTCCGTTTTGCGATGATGCTGATGAACGAGGGCCGCAGCGGTGAAGCGCGCCTGCTCGGTCCGAGGACCGTCGCCTACATGCTGTCCGACCAGCTCGGTCCCAACATCAAGAATCTGATCGGCAACGCCGATCCAACCCGCGCCGATTACGGCTTCGGCCTTGGGCTTGCGGTGCGCACGACGCCCGGCGTCGTCAAGATGATGGGCTCGGTCGGGCAATTCTCCTGGCCCGGCGCGAGCGGCACCGACTGGTGGGCCGACCCGAAGGAAGAACTCGCCGTGGTCTATATGTCGGCGGCGCCCGGTCCCATTCGCTGGCACTATCGGCAGACGATCAATGCGCTGGTCTATCAGGCGATCATCGACTGACTTCGTATTGGACGCGTCAGCCTAGTGTCGTAGGGAACGTTTCATAGCTGAATGGCTGTTCAGAATTCTCCCGCGATTCCTGCGGAACGTTCCCCCCTGCTGTGAAGTTTGATCTTCACTCAATGGAGGAGAACGACATGAAGAAACTTGCTTACGTGATTGCCGCGATCTGCACGCTCGCGGTCGCGGCGCCATCTATCGCCAGCGCTGAAACCGTCGTGATCAGGCACGGTCATCATCATCACGACTGGCATCATGCCTGGCACCATCACGACCGTACGGTTATCGTCAAGCATCGCGGCTAAACAAGGCCGACACAAGAATGGCCCTACTGGCGCACAACACCAGGGGGCCATTTTCCTTTAGCCGGATGCAGGGCTGCTCAATCCCACGCCGGTGCAAAGCCGGGATTGACGTAGCGCTGATTTTTCGGAAGTCCGGCAATCGCCTGCCGGTCTTCATCGTCGAGCCCGATGTTCAGCGCTTCCAGATTGGCGCGCTGGCTCTCAGCGCGCGAGGCCTTCGGGATCGCCGCCACGCCGTCCTGATCGAGCAGCCATTTCAGCGCGACTTGGGCTGCACTCGCGCCATGCTTTTTGCCGATCGCGATCAGCGTTTCGTGGGATGCCGCCCTGCCCTGGGCAAGCGGACAATAGGCGACCAGCGGGATCGATTTGGCCGCCAGATATTTGCGCAAGGCAGTCTGGTCGAGCATTACATGATACTCGACCTGGTTGCAGGCGATCGGCGCCTTGATCTCCTCGACGACCTGCTTCAACAGCGCAATGTTGAAATTGGCGACGCCGATCGCGCGCGTACGGCCCTCCTGCTTGAGCCTCATCAGGGTTTCGAACATCGCCGGCAGGTTCATCTTTGGCGCCGGCCAATGCACGAGATAGAGATCGATCTGGTCGAGCCTGAGTTTCTTCAGGCTGGTGTCGAAGGCGCGGCGGATCGCGTCCGGCGCCAGATTCTCGTTCCAGACCTTGGTCGTGACATGCAGATCCTTGCGGGCGATCTTCGAGGCCGCAATCGCCGCTCCAATCGCTTCCTCGTTGCCGTACATCTCCGCGGTGTCGAGGTGACGGTAGCCGAGCGCGAGCCCGCTTTCCACCGCCATGCGGCAGATGTCTCCCTGCATGCGAAAGGTGCCGAGCCCAAGGCGCGGCAGGCTGATGCCCTGCGTTTGCAACTGTTCCATTGACGAGAACTCCGAAAACCGACGACCCCTGTCTTGCATGGGGGCCTGCGCTGATTGAGGTTAAGCCGTTTGAGGGTCAGGCTTTGGGCGAGTAATTCATCCGGCCGCTGATAGCGTTCCCGCACGGCGGCGTTCAAATCAAGATGGCGGCACCCGCTTCCTATCGTTTCCAGTCGCAGATGCCGCCCGATTTGCAGGGCCAGACCTGAATCCGGGTGTCCCGCGCCTGCGCTTCCATCGGATTTCGCCCGTGCAACGCGACCAAGGCGCGCGGCGCATGATGGGATGCCGGCCGTTCCGCGCGCGCATGGGCGATACGCCTGCCGGACGCGGCCGTCCTGAGCGGAGCTTGGGTCGTGGTTTTGTTCGCGGCATGGACCGTGGCGGCGGGCACGGTCTTGGGATCGACGACGAATTCGGCGCTCGATTGCGCGGTGTCTTTGCCGCGATCGACCGTCACATCCAGCGGGCCCGGGGTAAAGGCGGTGGCGGGACCAAGCGGCTTGGGCGAAAGCACGGCTTGGGAGGGGTCGAGCTTAAGGAACTCGTCGGGCCGATACTGCTGCGCGGCTGAAGCGCCGCTCCATCCCAAAACCATCACGCCAAAGGCGGCCAGCGACACGCGATTCAAGACCATCGAGGCCTCCCACAGCCAATTTCCCGCCCTTCGCCTTTATCTAGGAAATGTGGCTGCCAATTCCAGTGGTTTCGCCCGGTACGGTTACCGCTGGGGCAAGGCATCCAGATGGCAGGCCGCCCACTGGCCTTCCGCGCTCTGGCGCAGTTCCGGCTCTTCCGTCCGGCAGCGATCGAACACATACGGGCATCGCGTGTGAAAACGGCATCCGCTGGGCGGATTGATCGGGCTCGGCACGTCGCCCTTCAGGATCATCGGGGTGCGGCGCGCGGTCGGGTCCGGCACCGGCACCGCCGAAAGCAATGCCCTGGTGTAGGGATGTCTGGGCCCGGCGAAAATCTGGTCGCGCGTCGCGATCTCGACGATCTTGCCGAGATACATCACCGCGACGCGGTGGGTCATGTGCTCGACGATCGCAAGATCATGACTGATGAAGAGCATCGCGAGACCGAATTCGCGCTGCAAATCCTGCAGCAGGTTGACGATCTGCGCCTTGACGGAGACATCGAGCGCCGAAACCGCCTCGTCGCAGACGATCAAATCCGGTTCGGCCGCGAGCGCCCGCGCAATGCAGATGCGCTGACGCTGCCCGCCGGAGAATTCATGAGGCCGGCGGTCGAGCGCATCGCGCGACAGGCGCACGGTATCCATCAGCGCCGCGACTTTCGCCTCAAGTTCTTCCGCGGACCTGGCGAGACCGAAATTGCGGATCGGCTCGGCCAAAATATCGCGCACGCGCAAGCGCGGATTGAGGCTGGAGAACGGGTCCTGGAACACGACCTGCACGCGCTGGCGCATCCGGCGCAGACGATCGGGCGAAAGATCGTCGATGCGCTGACCATCGAGCACGACCTGACCCGCGGTGATATCGAACAGACGCAGGATGGCGCGGCCGACCGTCGATTTTCCGCAACCGGATTCACCGACCAGCGACAATGTTTCGCCGCGTGCGATCTCGAAAGACACGCCGTCGACGGCGTAGACGCGGCTCGCGTTGCGCCTGAAAAGATGGCCGCGGACCGGAAAATGCTTCTTGAGGTCGTTGACCTGCAACAAGGGGGCGTTCATGCCGCAACCGCCTCCTTGCGCGCGAAATGACAGGCGGCAAAATGGCGCGAAGACTTTTCTTCCAATCCCGGCGCGATCTCGCGGCAGAGATCGGTGGCGATAGGACAACGCCCGGCGAACGCGCAGCCGGTCATGCGTTGCTTGAGGCTGGGCACCTGTCCTGGAATCTCGGCAAGGCGCCTGGCCGCCCCCGTGAGCGACGAGCCAAGCTTCGGTACCGCGCCAAGCAGGCCCTGCGTGTAGGGATGGCGGGGCGAGCGAAACAGCTCGGCCACCGGCGCCTCCTCGACCTTGCGGCCGGCATACATCACCATGACACGCTCGGCGACTTCGGCGACCACGCCGAGGTCATGGGTGATCAGGATCACCGCAGCGCCAACGCGGCGCTTCAGATCCAGCATCAGTTGCAGGATCTGCGCCTGAATGGTGACGTCGAGCGCCGTGGTCGGCTCGTCGGCGATCAGGAGTTTCGGATTGCAGGCAAGCGAAATCGCAATCATCACGCGCTGGCGCATGCCGCCCGACAGTTGATGCGGATATTCCCGCACGCGCCGCGCAGGCTCCGGGATGCCCACCAATGTCAGCAGTTCCACGGCGCGCGCTTCGGCGGCTTGCTTGTCGAGCCCCTGATGCAGCCGCAGCGTCTCGCCGATCTGGCGGCCGACGGTCAGAACCGGATTGAGGCTCGTCATCGGCTCCTGAAAAATCATCGAAATGTCGTTACCGCGGATGGCGCGCATTTCGCGATCTGAGAGTTTCAGGAGGTCCTGTCCCCGAAACCGCACCGAACCTGCGATCTTGCCCGGCGGCTCGGGAATGAGCCGCATCAGCGACATCGACGTCACCGACTTGCCACAGCCGGACTCGCCGACGATCGCCAGCGTCTCGCCTTCCTCAACATGAAAGGAGACGCCGTCGACGGCGCGGTTGATGCCGTCGGGGGTGCGAAAGTGGGTCTGAAGATTCTCGACTTCGAGCAATGCCATCGGATCAGACCTCACCCCGCTTCAATACACATTAAAGATTTTTGGCCATGCGCGGATCGAGCGCATCGCGCAGGCCGTCGCCAACCAGATTGACGGCAAGGACGGTGAGAGAGAGGAACGCGGCTGGAAAAAACACGATGTAGGGCTTCACCTGCCACAGCGCCCTGCCCTCGGCCATGATGTTGCCCCAGGACGGGATCGTAGGCGGCGTGCCGGCGCCGATGAAAGAGAGAATGGCCTCCACGATCATCGCGCTGGCGCAGACATACGTCGCCTGCACCAGCATCGGCGCCAGCGTGTTGGGCAGGATGTGACGAAGGATGATCATCGGCGTTCGCGTGCCGCTGGCGACCGCCGCGTCCACATAGGCTTGCTCGCGCAACGACAGGACAACGCCGCGCACCAGGCGCGAAACGCGCGGAATCTCGGCAACCGTGATGGCCATGATGACGTTGCCGACACTGCCGCGCGTCAACGCCATCAGCGCAATTGCGAGCAGGATCGGCGGGATCGACATCAACCCGTCCATGATCCGCATGATGATGCCGTCGGCCCATCGCACGAAACCGGAGACGAGGCCGATCGCAAGACCGGCGAGCGTCGCCAGCCACGCCACCGACAGGCCGACCGTCAACGAGACTCTCGTCCCGTACATTACCCGCGAATAAACGTCGCGGCCGAGCGCGTCGGTTCCGAACCAGTGCTCCGGGGACGGCGCACGGAGGCGTTTTGCGGGCGCGAGCGCGGTCGGGTCAACGGTCCAGAGGTAAGGCGCGAAGATTCCGATCAGGACGAGAACGAGGAGCAGCGTGCCGCCGATGGCCACCGTCGGGTTGTTGCGCAGGAAGCCGAGCACGCCGCGCCGGACCTTCACCGGCAGCATCAGGTCGGGCAAGGCTTGCGCGATCGCAAGACCGGGCGGCACGGCTGCGGAGCTGGTGGTCGAGGCGCTCAATAGCGGATCCTCGGGTCGATCAGGGTGTAGGAGACGTCGACCATCAGATTGACCAGCGTATAGACGAAGCTGAACATCAACACGATTCCCTGGATCACAGGGTAATCGCGGCGCAGGATCGCATCGACGGTCAAGCGGCCGAGGCCCGGAATGGCGAACACGCTTTCGGTCACCACCGCGCCGCCGATCAGCAAGGCAACGCCAAGGCCGATCACCGTGACGATCGGCACGGCGGCGTTCTTTAGCGCATGGACGAAAAGAATACTGGGTTGGCCCAGGCCCTTGGCGCGGCCGGTGCGGATATAATCCTGTTGCAACACTTCAAGCATGGAAGCTCGCGTAATGCGCGCAATCAAGGCGATGTAGACCGAGCCAAGCGCAATGGTCGGAAGGATCAGATTCTGCAGCCACGGCCAGAAACCTTCGGCAAAAGGCGTGTAGCCCTGCACCGGAAGCCAGTCGAGTTCGAGCGCAAAGACGTAGGCCAGGACGTAGCCGACCACAAAGACGGGAAGCGAGAATGCCGACACGGCGAATGCCATGATGACTCGATCAATCCAGCTTCCGGCCTTCCAGGCGGCAACGACCCCAAGCGGCACGGCAACGATCAGGGTAAGAACGAGCGTCAGCGTCATCAGCGACAGCGTCGGTTCGATGCGCTGCGCGATCATGGAGGTGACCGGCAGGTTGGTGAAGATCGAGGTGCCGAGATCGAGGTGCAGAATTCGCCAGACCCAGCTTCCGAACTGAATCAGGAACGGCCGGTCGAGGCCGAGGCCCTGGCGAATCCGTTCAACATCGGCTGGGCTCGCCTGGTCACCGGCGATGACCGCCGCCGGATCGCCCGGCGCGATATAGAGCAGGCTGAACACGAACAGCGCGACGATTGCCATCACGGGCAAGGTCACCAGAACGCGCCGAAGGATGTACGAGCCCATGATGTGGCTACCGTACCGTCATGCAGTCTTCGACACGCCCCAGAAGAATGGCAGTGGTCCCTTCGCGATGCCGGAGACGTTCTTGCGCCACGCCGTATAACTCAGGAAGAAGCCGGTCGGCGCAAAGACGACGTCTTCGAGCGCCGCCCTGTTGAGGCGGCTGACCGCGGCCTTCTCCTCATCGAGGTTCTTGGCGTCAAACCATGCCGTGACTTCCTTCTCCACGGCGGGACTGTTGGGCCAGCCAAACCACGCCTTGTCCCCATTGGCGCGAATGGCGAGATAGACGGCGGGGTTGATGCAATCCGCACCGGCGTGCCAGGTGTGGAACATCTCCCAGCCGCCCTGGCCCGCGGGCGCCTTCGAGGCGCGGCGCGAACCGACCGTCCCCCAATCGGTGGCGACGAAGTCGACGTTCATGCCCATGCGCTTCAACAGATCGGCCGTGACGTCGCCTTGTGCCTTGGTGATCGACTGGTCCTGCGCGACGATGCAGGAAACCGGCTGGTTGGTATAGCCGCTCTCGGCCAGGAGTTTCCTGGCAGCATCGAAATCGCGTTTGCCCTTGAGAATCTCCCCGCCCTCTTCCGTGTAAAGCGGCGTATTCGGCGTGAAGAAGCCGGGCAACGGCTTCCAGAGCGAAGTATCGTCGCCGACCAGCGCGCGCATGTAGTCTTCCTGGCTCATCGCGGTGAGCACGGCGCGCCGTGCCCGCACGTCGTTGAAAGGCGGGTGCAAGTGGTTCATCCGGAATGAACCGACGTTGCCGAGCGGGTCGGCGATGTCGACGCTGACGTTGCGGTTCTTCCGCAGCACGGGCACGAGATCGGGAATTGGATTTTCCCACCAGTCGATCTCACCATTCTGCAGCGCCGCGGCGGCCGTTGCGGGATCCGGGATCACCACCCATTCGATCCGGTCGACCAGCATCTGCTTGCCGCCCGCAAGCCACGACGCCTTCTCTTGCCGCGGCACATAATCGGCAAACTTCTCGAACACCGATTTGGCGCCGGGGACCCACTCGCTCCGGACGAATTTCATCGGTCCCGAGCCGACATATTCGCCGATCTGCTTGAAGGGGTCGGTCTTGGCGATGCGCTCCGGCATGATGAAGGCGCAAGGAGAATTGTTTTTGCCCAACGCCAGCTTGATCTTCGGATAGGGCTTCGTCAGCACCCATTTGAAGGTGCGGTCGTCGACGGCGGTCAACTCGCTCTGGATCGCCTTGAGCATCAGCCCCATGGAGTCGCGGTTTGACCAACGGGTCAGGCTCGCCACCACGTCCTTGGCGAGCACCGGCTCGCCGTCATGGAATTTGAGCCCTGGCCTCAAGCGGACGGTCCAGGTCAGGCCGTCGCTCGACACCTCTTCGGATTCCACCATCTGACGCTGCGGTTGCAGCGTCGCGTCGACGCCATAGAGCGTGTCCCACACCAGTGCTGCGGCGTTGCGCACCACATATTGCGTACCCCAGATCGGATCGAAATTCGCAAGATCGGCCTGCGGCACAAAACGCAAGGTGCGTGCGGCTGCGCCTTGCGACAGCGCCGGCATCGACAGACCGCCCGTCGCGGCCAAGGTCCCAGCGCCCGCCAATCCCTTCAACACCGTCCTGCGATCCATCGAGACCTCCCAGTTCCGAAATGCCAACAGCGATCAGGCTTCAAACGAGCCCATCAACCTATGACGAGCAGCGCCTTTTCGTGTGCAACCTTTTTGTGTGCAAATGGTGTGCCAGCGATCCCGCCCCGTTCGTCGATAAAATCCTGCCAAAATGCCGTTTCAGCATTTTCAACCAGATCACATCACTTTCAACGTCAGTTAGCCAGCTGTTTGAACTTCGAGGAGGGTTTCGGATGCCACCAGCGCCCGCCGATGACGACGCCCTCCGACACGATCTTGCGGTCGCCGATCAGATGCTCGCCGACGACGTCCTCATAATCGAACTTGCCTTCCTGGATCGAGATCAGCGTGGCGTCGCCAACACTACCCGGCTTGAGGCTCCCGAGTTCGGGACGCCGCAACGCCATCGCCGCATTGACGGTGGAAGCTTTGACGACCTCGGGAAGCGACATTCCCATGCACAGGAACTTGGACATGGTCGTGACCTGGTCGAAGGCCGGCCCGTTGATGCACAGGATATGGACGTCCGAGGAAATCGTATCCGGATGAAAACCGTTGGCGAGCATGGCGCGCGCGGTCTTGAAGGCAAACGAACCCCGGCCGTGGCCGATGTCGAACAGCACGCCACGTTCGCGCGCTTGCAGCACGACCTGTTTGACGGTGCCTTGTGCGGTGCATGGTGCATTCGGAAACGGGCGGAACGCATGCGTCAGAACGTCGCCGGGGCGCAAGAGGCTCACCACCTCTTCATAAGTCGGCGGAGGATGGTCGATATGGCACATCAGCGGCATGCCGACTTCGTTGGCCACCTCCAGCGCGATCTGTAACGGCACGATGCCGGAAGCGCCCGACGAGGTGCGGCCGACCCGCACCTTGATGCCGACGATCAGGTCGCGGTTGGCGTCGGCGACTTGAACCGCGTCGATCGGGTTCATCAAACGGATTTCCTCGCTCTCGCCGACCATCACGCGATGCGAGAAGCCGTAAATGCCGGCGTGCGAGACGTGGAGATAGGCCAGGATGCGCACCTGGCTTGGCTCGATCACATGCTTGCGAAAGCCCGCGAAGTTACCCGGACCGGCGCTGCCGGTGTCGATCGCCGTGGTGACGCCGGAGGTGCGGCAGAATTCTTCGGCGTCGATGCCGAGCGAGGTCCCGCCCCAATACACGTGCGTGTGCAGGTCGATCAGGCCGGGCGTGACGACATAACCCGACACGTCGCGCACGTCGGTGCCGGCGTCTGCCTTGAGCGCGTTTCCGACCATGGCCACCTTGCCGCCGGAAAAGGCGACATCGGTGACGGCATCGAGTTTTTGGGAGGGGTCAACCACGCGACCGCCGCGCAGGACCAGATCGAAAGCCATTGGTTTCTCCGACTGAGAGTGAAGCGCGCAACGGCGAGTTTGGCTGCGCCTGAATAATTGAGCAAAGACTTGATAATTGAGCAAATACTTAAGCCACTGTCATCCCCCGGCGTCGTGGTTCTGACACATCCTCTCATATGATGGAGCGGCGGAACTCTCGTGCTGATTGGAGACGAGCATGATCAGATGGATTGCCGCATTTGCCGCAGGCCTTTTCGCCATGTGGTCATTCGCAGCCCTCGGCGATCCCGTCCTCAACACCTCCGACGCGGGTATCCGTATCGGCAACGTCATGCCGTATACCGGGGAACTCGCTGCGTTCGGCGC
>NZ_JBAVCF010000122.1:0-9042 GCF_049586575.1 Bradyrhizobium sp. | reverse complement strand
GCGTGAAGCGGATGTACGATTCCAGTCCGATCAGGCCGGCCGCATGGATCATGCGCACCACCACCGGTTCTTCGTCCGCCGAGAAGCGCACAAGGTTTGCTTCGTCGCGGATGATCGCGAAGGATTTCCGATAGATCGCCGCACCGTCGGTCTCGTAGCTGTGCTGCATTAGCGCGCTCCCGACAAAACTGAAGGGTTCGTAAGGATGTCGGTACCGCTCAATCCGCGCAAAACAGGCACGTCCCGCGTCGAACCACCGCGGATAAGATCGAATCCCTTATCCGTCGCAACGAGCGTGATCGACGCTGGGCCTGATTGGGCACAGCCCTTGGCGCAGCCGGAGACGTGAAGTCGGGCGTCAGCGGGCAGATGCGACGCGAGCGTTCTCGCCAATGCCCGCGTATCGGCATGCGCTTCGCGACAGCGCGGCGCGCCGCTGCAAGCAACAACGCGCAGCAGCGGGTCGTCCGCGTGCGTAATGAAGCCCTCGCAAGCGGGCATCTCGTGAACACCTTCCGCCAGCATCAATCGCCACGGCGTCATGCGGATGTCTGTGGCTTTTTGGGCCAGCCAGTTCAGCGCGCCGGAAGTCAGTTGCCCAAAGGCCACGCCGAACAGCGCGCCGTGTGGCGTGAGGCCGGGGTCAGGCGCAGCGCGTTTTGGCGCCAGTCTCGCATGGCCGCAAAGGTTTTGGGGCAACGTCGCACCGTCAGCGATATGAGTTGCCATCCGTCCCCGGCCAGTCTTGGCACCGCCCGAGAACACAAACCACTCGGCCAGACCGAGAGCGGCCGTCACGGCCCCGTTGCGCGGGACAGCGCGTCCAAATTCTACGCCATCGGCGCGCACGATGAGCTGTCCGTCGACATCGCGTTCGATCCGCACGTCGGCGGAAGCGCCCGAGAGCACGCGCTCTTTCCCGCAATCGACCGCGAAACCGAACTTGGCCGGCAGGCGGGCTGGACCATTCACAAGCGCTCGCTCCAGCTCGCCGGCGATGGAGATGAGTTCGTCACCGGCCGTCCAGAACGGGGCGATCAGAATATTGCGCCGCGCCTCGATGTCCGGCTCGGGATCGAGCAGGCGAAGCTGTCCGAGCCGTTCGATCAGCGACGGATGGCTGTCTTCGCTCACACCCCGGATCTGGAGGTTGGCCCTGCCGGTGAGATCGATCAGCCCGTTGCCGTAACGTTCGGCGAGCTCGGCAATACCTGCCGCCTGTTCGGCGTCGATCCGTCCCTCGCGCGGCCGGATGCGCACCACGAGCCCATCGCCCGATTGCATCGGCTGCCAGATTCCCGGGCACCAGCCCTTGATCGCACCCGCGTTCATGTGGCTAACGCGGCGGCAATCGAATTGCGCCGCGTCCTCCAAAGCGAAGCCTCGTGCAAGCGAGCGAAGCAAGTCTCGATCGCGGCAAGCGCCGGTGCGTTCTCGCGCGCGATAAATACGCGCACGCGGTCGTTGCCGAGCGTCGCGTCGTAATAGAGATCGAAAAGATGTGGCGGCACGGCGCCGGCGAGATGGGCGAACGCCGCCATGTGCTCCAGCGTCGCGGCGATTTCCGCCGCGCCACGAAAGCCGTGGCGCATCATGCCTTCGATCCATTTCGGATTGGCGGCGCGCGCTCGGACCACGCGCGATATCTCTTCCGTCAGCGATCGCGCATGCGGCTGGTCGGGCCGTGTAGCGTCGAGATGATATAGCGATGGCGACGCCGAACCGATTTTCGCCGCTGCGGCTGCAACACCGGCTTCATGGGCGGCATAGTCGGCCGCCAGCAAGAGGTCGGTTTCCGGCAGGTCCTGCGCATGTACGAATGCATCGGTCGCAGCGAGCCTTGCTTCGATCCCCGCACGATCGGACCGCATCGCGCCGTCGGACGCAAAGGCCCAGGAAGATGCCGATAACCAGGCTTCTCCGGCCGCAGCGCGGGACTCTGGCGTGTAGGCGTCTGCCAGCGACGCGATGCCGACGCCGTATTGGCCGGGGCGTGGCCCGAACACCCGTGATGTCTGAAGGCAGTAGGGATTTTCGTCACCTTCGCCGTCGCGTTCGCCGAGCGCCGTGGTCGCGGCCTCGAACAGTTGCGCAAGGCCCGGAAAGACGTCGCGAAACAGGCCGGACACGCGAAGCGTGACATCGATGCGCGGTCGTCCGAGTTCAGCCGGCGCGAGGATGTCATAACCCGACACGCGCCCCGAAGCGTGGTCCCAGCGCGGCGCGAGGCCGGCGAGATGCAGCGCCATCGCAAAATCTTCGCCTGAGGTGCGCATGGTCGACGATCCCCAGAGATCGACCATCAGCCCTTTCGGCCAGTCGCCGTGATCCTGCAAGTGACGGCGTAGAAGCTCTTCGGCAAGCTTGACGCCTTGCGCGTGAGCCGACGGCGTCGGCACGGCACGGGGATCGACCGCAAACAGATTGCGCCCCGTCGGCAGCACATCGCGGCGTCCGCGATAGGGCGAGCCGGCGGGTCCCGGCGCGATCCGGTTGCCACCGAGCGCCGCGAGCACGGCGTCCCGCTCAGCATCGCCGCAGGCGCCGCCGCCAAACACATGCAGCCCGTCGCCGAACTGGCTCTCCTTGAGATCGCAGACGAAGCGATCGATCCGCGGAATCGCTTCGGCAGGCGCGGCCGAGGCCTTAAGGCCAAGATCATCTTCCAGGCCAGCGGAGCGGGCCTCGTCGCGGATCGAGGCGATCAGGCGTTGCCGGCGCGGGGGATCAAGCCCGTCGGCGGTTGAATACTCATCCAGCAATTGCTCTAGCCTGTGCAGACGCTCCGGCACAGCGGACTGCACCTGCGGCGGCGGCAAATGGCCGATCGTCACAGCGCCAATGCGCCGCTTGGCCTGCGCCGCCTCGCCGGGATCGTTGACAATGAAGGGATAGATGACGGGCAGGTCGCCGATCAGCGCTTCGGGCCAACAGGACGAGGACAGAGCTACTGCCTTGCCGGGCAGCCATTCGAGCGTTCCGTGCGCGCCCATGTGGATGAGCGCATCAAACCCCTGGCGGCGGAGCCAGAGATAGAATGCCACATAGGCGTGGCGCGGTGTGCGCGACAGATCGTGATAGTCGGCGTCGCGGCTGTCAGTATCGCCGCGCTCCGGCTGAACGGCGATGATGGCGTTGCCGCATTCGATCGCCGCAAAATGAAATTCTCCGCCGCGGCAGGTTGAGTCGTGTTCCGGCGCGCCCCAGGCCTTGGCGAGATCATCCTGCAATGGCTGGGGAAGTTTCGCGAGTTCAGTGCGATAGTCGGCGAGACTCCACCCTAATTCTCGCCGCAACAAAACGTCACCGAGACTCTCCACGGACCCGACGTCGAAGCCGCTTGTTTTGAGATCGGACAACAGCGATTCGACCGAAGCGAGTGCGTCCAACCCGACCGCATGCGCGATCTGATGCGGGCGCCCGGGATAATTCGAGAGCATGATGGCGATCCGCTTGTCGCTCGCCGGCTTCGAAGCAAGCCTGCGCCAGGCAGTCACCCGGCCGGCGACTGCATCCACTCTTTCGTCGTCGGGCCGATGCGCCAGATGGGCGAATTGCAAATCGACATCGCGTTCGCCCGGCGACTTGAAGCTCACGACGCCCGTAAACAGCCGGCCATCGACTTCCGGCAACACCACATGCATCGCGAGGTCACCCGGCGACAGGCCGCGCAGCGATTCCGCCCACTCTTCGCGCCGGGCCGTGGACAACGCGACCTGGAACACCGGACAGGATGCGGCATCCAAAGGTGTCGTGCCGTCGTCGCCGATCGCGGAGAACGCGGTCGCATTCACGATGACAGCCGGCGGGTGCCGCTCGAACAGCGATTTCAAGCAATCCGCAACGCCGGCCGCTTTCAGGGAGGTGACGAACACGCCATAGGCGTCAAAGCCCTTTTGCCTGAGGGCCGCGATCAGTGCGTCGACCGGCGCGGTATCGGCTGCCGTTAGATAGGAGCGATAAAACGTCACAAGCGCGCGGGGCCGCTGAACGGGATCTGGCACGCTCGGGAGAACGCCGCGCGCAGGGTCGTAGAAACCCATGTCGGGCACATTGATTTCGCCGGTGACCGCCCCGGCATAGAGGCCGGCGGCAAGCGCGAGCTGAGCGATCGCCGCCTGTGCCGCGGTGGCCCCGCCCTGGTCGCATAACGCTTTTAGCCGCCGCAGCGTCGAAATCGGCAATGTCGAGAACGCATCCAGTCCGGGGTCGTCGCGGCCATCCGCCGGCAACACCGCCAATGCTATCTTGTGGTCTTTCGCCAGACGATGCAGGGCGGACAGCCCGTACGACCAATAGGATTCGCCGCCGATCAGGCGCACCAAAACGCCGCGCGCTTCCGGCAGTGTTCGTTCGATATAGGTGTCGACCGACAGCGGGTGGCGAAGCTCTGCGAGGTTGGAAAGCCGCAACGTCGGCAGGCTGGCGCGGCCGCGCCGCCATCCGGCCGCGAAAGTTGCAAGATCGCTGTCAGAGAACGAGAGCATCACCAATTCGGCCGGGCTCTGGCCGAGGTCCTTCGGGACCGCGGTCTCCTCAAGCCCGCGACTCTCGCGAAAGACAACGTGCATTAGACGCCAAGTCCCGTCTTGAGGGCACCCTCGTCGATATCACGCTGCTCGCCGATCAGCACCAGCTTCGACTGTCGTGGCCGCGCTCCCCAGGGCGTGTCGTATTGATGCCGGACCCTCTCGCCCACCGCTTGCAGCAACAGCCGCATCGGCTTGCCTGCGACGGCGATGTATCCCTTGGCGCGCAGCACGTTCTGCTCGCGGGCGAGCCGCTGGATCGTTGCGACCAGCGCGTCGATATCGGCAACTTCCGGAAGGTCGATGACGACGGAAGCGAAGTCGTCGTGCTCATGATCGTCTTCGCCATCGTGGTGGGACGGCCGCGCCGCGAGGTCGTCTTCGGCCGCAGCTCCGAGACCGAGGACGATACGGCTATCGACCGCGCCATCGACGATCGCCAACATCGGCACCCGGCGCGTCATCTCGGCAGATATTGCGGCTTTGGCCGCTTCAAGCCCCGCCGCGCCGGCAAGATCGGCTTTCGTCAGCAACACGATATCGGCACACGCGATCTGATCCTCAAATACCTCCGAAAGCGGCGTCTCGTGATCGATACTTTCATCGGCGGCGCGCTGCGCGTCGACGGCGGCGGGATCCGGTGCAAAACGTCCGGCGGCCACAGCTTCCGCATCCGCCAACGCGATGACGCCATCGACGGTGATCCGTGAGCGGATTTCCGGCCAGTCAAACGCCTTCAGCAGTGGCTTTGGCAGCGCCAGACCGGACGTCTCGATCAGGATATGGTCGGGCCTCACGCGCCGCGACAGCAACTGCTCCATCGCCGGGATGAAGTCGTCGGCCACCGTGCAGCAAATGCAGCCGTTGGCGAGTTCGACGATGTTCTCGGCTGGACAATTCGCATCCGCGCAGGATTTCAGGATATCGCCGTCCACGCCCTCGCTGCCGAATTCATTGACCAGCACGGCAAGCTTTTTGCCGTTGGCGTTGGCGATGAGGTGCTGGATCAGCGTCGTCTTGCCTGAGCCGAGAAAACCGGTCACGACCGTGACGGGGATTTTGGCAAGCGGATTCATTCGGCGGCCTCCGGGGCAACGGCGATGGTTGGAGCGATCGGTGGAATGCGGGCAAGCGACTGCTTGCGGAAGATTTCCGGGCGCTGCCGCCAGGGCACGATGCCGTCGGGTGCGGCCGCGTAGGCCGCCGCGCCCGCCGCAACATCGGACGCACTGGCTTCCGACAGGCGCCCGTAGACATAGGACCATCGGCCGGGCGCGCTGAGGGCGATCGAGCAACCCTGGTTGCACGCGGACAGACATTCGACGGGCACCACATGGACTCCTTCGGGCACGCCAATGCCGAGAATGGCCGCATGCAGACGCGCGCCGGGCGTGGTCTCACCCTCAGGCAGCGATTGGCCGGCACGGCAAGTGATGCAGACGTGAAGCGTGACGGTCATCGCTCTCCTCGAAGTCGTGACGGAAGGCGATGAGGTGCGCGAACCAGGCAACGGTTCGCTCCCCGTCGCGGAACACCCCGTCCGCCGGTCTTAATTCGATGCGCTGGCAGGTCTCCCGGCTTGCGGAGCAGGGTTTCCCCCTTCGATCCCCGCCTTCCCGACCTTTTGGGGGTCAGTGGCCTTGGGCATCTCTCCGGTCACGGTCGCGGGGGCGGCTGCTGTTCAGGTCAAATCCGCGGGGATTTGGCCCTATCGCATTCCCTCTTCGCCTGTCGTAGGACAGGAACCAACGCGGGTTCACCATTTGCCCGTGGCCGCTACTTGTCAAGCCAAAGGAGCCCATCCGGTGATGTCCAAGGAAGATGCTGGCCCCGACGAAAAAACTGCCGAAAAAACCGCGTTGTCCGGGGCTTCGCTCGATGAACGCCACGCGGAAAAAATGGCCAAGAAGAAGGCCGCCCGCGATCGGATCATGGCGACCAAGAGCGGCGATAAAGGACTCATCATCGTCCACACCGGCGCCGGCAAGGGCAAGTCGTCCTCCGCCTTCGGCATGATCGTCCGATGCGTTGCGCACGGCTTTCCCTGCGCGGTGGTCCAGTTCATCAAGGGCGCATGGGATACTGGCGAGCGCCGCCTGCTGGCCGGTCACTTCGGCGATCTCTGCCAATTCCATGCAATGGGCGAAGGCTTCACCTGGGAAACCCAGGACCGCGCCCGCGATATCGCAGCCGCGCAAGCCGGCTGGGAAAAAGCCAAGAAGTTGATCGCCGATGCAGCCTTGCGCATGGTCGTGCTCGACGAGATCAACATCGCGCTTCGCTATGATTATCTCGATATCAACGAAGTCGTCGATTTTCTGAAAAACCACAAACCGCCGATGACCCACGTGGTGCTCACCGGGCGCAACGCCAAGCAGGAACTGATCGACGCCGCCGATCTCGTCACCGAAATGACGCTGATCAAGCATCCGTTCCGTTCCGGCATCAAGGCGCAGCCCGGCGTGGAGTTCTAACCAGCAAGACAAGAATTAAGATCGATGGCCCGCGCATTGATGATCCAGGGAGCCGGCTCGAACGTGGGCAAGTCGCTCATCGTGGCCGGCCTTGCACGCGTGGCGGCACAGCGCGGCCTTCGCGTATTGCCCTTCAAGCCGCAAAACATGTCGAACAACGCCGCCGTGACGGTCGATGGCGGCGAGATCGGGCGCGCGCAGGCCTTGCAGGCGCAAGCAGCGGGCGTCGAACCTCACACCGACATGAATCCGGTTTTGCTGAAGCCTGAAACCGATACCGGCGCGCAGATCATCGTGCAGGGGCGCCGGGTCGCAACGTTGCGTGCGCGCGAATACGCGGCCATGAAATCTTCACTGATGACGCCGGTGCTTGAAAGTTTTTCGCGGCTCAAAGATCGCGCCGACCTCGTGCTGGTCGAAGGCGCCGGCAGCCCTGCCGAAGTCAACCTCCGCAAGGCCGACATCGCCAATATGGGCTTTGCCCGCCGCGCCGGTGTGCCGGTCATGCTGGTCGGCGACATCGACCGTGGCGGCGTCATTGCGCAGCTTGTCGGAACCAAGACCGTCATCGATCCCGACGATGCCGCCATGATCGACGGTTTTGTCATCAACAAATTCCGCGGCGATCCGTCGCTGTTCGACGACGGCTATCGGCTGATCGAGAAGCAAACCGGCTGGCGGGGATTTGGCGTGCTGCCTTATTTTGCGCGCGCCAATGAGCTTCCTGCCGAAGATGTGCTCGGGCTTGGCGACTCGCGCAGAAGCGGCAAATGCAAGATCGCCTTTCTCGCACTGTCGCGCATTGCCAATTTCGACGACCTTGATCCGCTCAAGCTCGAACCGGAGGTCGATCTGGTGATGGTTCGGCCGGGGGAGGCGATCCCCGGCGATTGCAGATTGGTCATCGTTCCTGGCTCGAAGTCCACCCGTGGGGATCTCGCCTTCTTGCGCGCGCAAGGCTGGGACATCGATCTTCTCGCTCATCACCGTCGCGGCGGCCATGTGCTCGGCCTTTGCGGCGGCTACCAGATGCTCGGGCGAAGCGTTGCCGATCCCGCGGGGATTGAGGGGCCATCAGGCGAAACGTCCGGCCTTGGACTGCTCGATGTTTCAACCGTCATGACGCCGCAGAAGACGCTGACGCGCGTGACAGCCTCCCATGCGGCAACAAAACAGCCGATCGATGCTTACGAAATCCACATCGGACATACTGAAGGCGCGGATTGCGCTCGTCCGTTCGCCATGCTCAACGGTCGACCTGAGGGCGCGGTTTCTGCGGACGGTCGGGTTCATGGCAGCTACCTGCACGGGGTGTTTGCATCGGATGCCTTTCGGTCGGCATTTCTCGCGCAATTGGGAATTCCCGCCACCGACCAGCAGTACCGCGGAAAGGTAGAGAGTGCGCTCGACGCGCTTGCGGAGCACATCGAGGCTCATCTCGACGTCGACGGACTATTCGCGCTTGCGCGCTGAGGTTAGCGAGTCAAAGCCGCGGACAATCGCACCCACTCGGTCTCGTCGCCCGGCAATCCCAGCCGCAGCCAACCCTTTTGGTACGAGAATACGCGAGACCATATCTGCGCGCGCGCAAGCCTTTCCTGCGCGAGCTTGGCGTCGCCGGTCTCGTAAAGACGAAACAGTGGCGTGCCGCCGACAAGGGTCCAGCCGCGCCGCGCCACCTCGTCATCCAGCCGCAGGCCATCGCGGATCAGGCGCGCCGATGTCGCTTCCGCCCATTCGCGGTCGAGCAACGCGCGGCTGCCGATTTCAATCGCCGCGCCGGAGACCGGCCATGGCCCCGCCATGACCGCCAGCGCGGCGATGTCAGCGTCGTTTCCGAGGATGAAGCCGAGCCGCAATCCGGCGAGCCCGAAAAATTTCCCGAAAGACCGCAGGATCAGGAGCCCCGGCAGCCCCGCTTTAGGCGCAAGCGAAAGAGCGGGAGTGGCGTCGGCAAAACTCTCATCAACCACCAGCCGTCCAACACGCGGCAGCAGCGCGAGCAGCTGGCTCGGCTCATGTCGCTTGCCGTCGGGGTT
>NZ_JBAVCF010000121.1:0-3757 GCF_049586575.1 Bradyrhizobium sp. | reverse complement strand
CCCGCGGTCACCGATCGCGGTCTTGACCTCCCACAGGCCCGGCTTGCGCGCCGGTGCATCTGCGGCCAGGACTTGCGTCGCGGCGATCAACCCAATCAGCACGCCAACGCAGATCGTGGCCCGTGAGGCGGTTTTGTTCTTTTTCATTTGGCTTGAGGACCTGCGGTGATCGAACCGGCTCCAGCTCGGGGAATTTCCAAGTGCCATCGACCAGCTGTGGGTCGGCCGGTACAGACTTACAGTGGCCATGAAGCGAAAACCGTCCATTTTTGAGGCTTTGATTTGCGGCAGCCGTGTGGCGAGACCATGTGACATTGTATGGCTTTTGTATCGGGGAGTTGCCAGATAGAAGCTGATCCGAAAACGGCTTCGATCGCATCTTTATGAGCCTCTCCAGCCCTTTTATCCGCCGTCCGGTCGCCACCACGCTGCTCTCGCTTGGGCTCGTTGTGGCCGGCGGCATCGCATTTTTCAAACTGCCGGTCTCGCCGCTGCCCGATGTCGACATCCCGACGATTTCGGTGCAGGCGACCCTGCCGGGCGCGAGCCCCGCGGATGTCGCCGTCACGGTCGCAAGCCCGCTCGAGCGTCACCTCGGCCAGATCGCCAGCGTCACCGAAATGACCTCGACGAGCAATCTCGGCTCTGCGCGCATCAACCTGCAATTCGACATCGGCCGCGACATCAATGGCGCGGCGCGCGACGTGCAGGCGGCGATCAACGCGGCCCGCGCCGATTTGCCGGCCAGCCTGCGCAGCAATCCCACCTATCGCAAGTTCAACCCGGCATCGGCGCCGATCCTGATCTACACCTTGACGTCGGACACACTGACGCCGGCCGGCCTCTACGACGCCGCCTCGACCATCCTCGCCCAGAAGCTGTCGCAGATCGAAGGGGTCGGCGAAGTCGCCGTCAGCGGCGGCTCGCTGCCGGCCGTCCGCGTCGAACTGTTGCCGCCGGCGCTCTACAAATACGGCATCGGGCTGGAAGACGTTCGCGCGGCGCTTGCCTCTACCAACGCCCACAGTCCGAAGGGCGGCATCGACGTCGGCAACCGGCGCTACCAGATCTATTCCAACGACCAGGCCAGCAAGGCCGAGGACTACAGGTCGCTGATCGTCGCCTATCGCAACGGCGCGCCCGTGCGCTTGTCGGATGTCGGTGACATCGTCGATTCCGTGGAAAACCTCCGCACCCTCGGCCTCGCCAACGGCAAGCCGGCCGTCATGATGATCGTCTACCGGCAATCGGGCGCCAACATCATCCAGATGGTCGACCGCGTGAAGAACCTGATGCCGCAGCTCAAGGCTTCGGTCTCGCCGGCCATCGACGTCAATCTCGCCATCGACCGCTCCAAGACCATCCGCGCCTCGCTGCGCGACGTCGGAATCACGCTGGTTATTGCGGTCGCGCTTGTGATCCTCGTCGTGTTCGCGTTCCTGCGCAATGCGCGCGCGACGCTGATCCCGGTGGTGGCCGTCACCGTGTCGCTGGTGGCGACCTTCGCGGTCATGTACTTGCTCGGTTATAGCCTCGACATCTTCTCGCTGATGGCGCTGACGGTCGCTACCGGATTCGTGGTCGACGACGCCATCGTCGTACTCGAAAATATCGCCCGCCACATGGACGCAGGGATGCCGCGGCTTGAAGCCACGCTGCTCGGCTCCCGCGAGGTCGGCTTCACCGTGTTGTCGATGAGCGTATCGCTCGTCGCAGTGTTCGTGCCGATCCTGCTGATGGGCGGACTGGTCGGCCGCTTGTTTCGCGAATTCGCCATGACGGTAACCATCGCGATTGCGATCTCGCTGGTGGTGTCGCTGACCACGACGCCGATGATGTGCTCGATTTTGCTGCGCGGCAATCGCAGCGAGTCGCATGGGCGAATCTATCGGGCGAGCGAGCGCGTCTTTGACGCCATGCTGAACGGTTACCGATGGACGCTGGCGATCGCGCTGCGTCATCCACTCACCGTCATGCTGATCCTGGCGGCGACACTGGTCCTGAACGTCCATCTCTATCGCGTCGTTCCCAAGGGCTTTGTGCCGCAGCAGGATACGGGATTGCTGGTCGGATCGATCCAGGCCGATCAAAGTACCTCGTTCCAGCTGATGAAGCAGAAGCTGACGCAATTCATCGACATCGTCAAAAAGGATCCCGATGTCGACACCGTCGTCGGCTTCACCGGCGGCAGCGGCCCGGGCTCGGCCTCGACCAACACCGGCTCGGTCTTCACATCGCTGAAACCGCTCGGCGAGCGCAAGATATCGGCCGAACACGTGATCGAGCGGCTGCGCGGCGAGCTCGCGGCCGTAGCCGGCGCGACGCTGTTCCTGCAATCGGTCGGAGACCTTCCCTCAGGCGGCCGATCGGGCAACGCGGCGTATCAATTCACGCTGCAAGGCCCGACCTTCGACGAGCTGAACGACTGGACACCGAAACTGGTCGCGGCGCTCCAGGGAGTGCCGCAACTGGCCGACGTCTCCAGCGATCAGAAAAACAAGGCGCTGCAATCCAACCTGGTCATCGACCGCGATGCAGCTTCGCAGCTCGGCATTTCCGTCAGCGAGATCGACAATACGCTCTATGACGCATTCGGGCAGCGGCAGGTCTCGACGATCTATGTCGCGCGCAACCAGTATCACGTGATCATGGAGGTTGAGCCTGCTTATTGGCAGAATCCGCAGACATTGCAGGAGGTCTGGGTCAGCACGTCAGGTGGCCCCGCGAGTGGCTCGCAAACCACCAATGCGGTGGCCGGCACGATCACCTCGCCTTCGCAGCAAAACTCGGTCAGCGCGATCGCCGCGAACGCAGTGCGAAACCTCGCCACTAACTCGATCGGCGCTTCCGGCAAGGGGGCCTCATCGACCGGGACGGCCGTCTCCACCAGCGCCGCGACGATGATTCCGCTGGCGAGCGTCGCGCGATTCTCGCAGGGCGAGACCCCGCTCTCGGTCAACCATCAGGACCTTCTGGTCGCCAACACCGTCTCGTTCAACCTGCCGCCGGGCGTTTCGCTGAGCGCGGGCGTCGCCGCGATCGAAAACACCATGACCAAAATCGGCATGCCGGCAGACATTCGCGGCGGGTTCGCGGGAGCAGCGAAACTTTTCCAGCAATCGCTTGCGAGCGAGCCCTATCTCATTTTGGCGGCGCTTGCCACCATCTACATCTCGCTCGGCATGCTCTATGAGAGCTACATCCATCCGCTTACGATCCTGTCGACGCTGCCGTCGGCGGGCGTCGGCGCCGTGGCGGCGTTGATGCTGTCGCACACGGAATTCGACATTATCGCCATGATCGGCGTGATTCTGCTTGTCGGGATCGTGAAAAAGAACGCAATCATGATGATCGACTTCGCACTCGACGCCGAACGCCTGCGCGGGCTGTCGTCGCGCGAGGCCATTTTCGAGGCCTGCATCATGCGCTTCCGCCCGATCATGATGACCACCATGGCCGCGCTGTTCGGAGCGTTGCCGCTGATGGTCGGCCTCGGCGAGGGCAGCGAGTTCCGCCAACCCCTCGGTATTGCCATCTTCGGCGGGCTGATCCTGAGCCAGATCCTGACGCTCTATACGACGCCGGTCGTCTATCTCTATCTCGACCGTGCCAGGCACTGGCGCAACCGGCGTCGCGAGCGCCGCCTCGTTCCCGGCGAATAAAGCCGCTTAAGCCAGTTCGGCGCGCACCATCGCCGCGCCGTCGACGAGTGCCTTCAGTTTCGCAAACGCGAGTTTGCGCGGCAGGTACTTCATGC
>NZ_JBAVCF010000120.1:0-6049 GCF_049586575.1 Bradyrhizobium sp. | reverse complement strand
CCGCCGGTTTGCGGCCTTGACGCTCCCGGCCAAATTGGCTCGCAAGGGCTTTCCGGCCCGCTCATCGCCTGTTTAATACCTTGTTTTACCGGGCTTTTACCCAGTATCTGAACGTACCTTTGATCTTGGGACGTCCATTGCTGCCGCCGTTCGGCAGCTCTTTCCCAGGATACCGATGCCCGGGAAATAGTGCGCCGCACTACGATCGGGCGGTGAAGTGCCAATATTTGGTCTTTCGGTCACGCCAGCGTCAATTATATTGAGAAGCTGTGATGCAGAGTTTGAACCTGAAATTCAGGCAGTCAAAGCAGTCCCCTCGAGGGCGAACATGAAGCGTGGAATTGCCGTTCTGCTCTCGTTGTCTGTGCTGGTGACGGTAGGATATTTCACCGCCAGCAAGTGGGCCATCCGTCATGAGACGCTGATGTTTCATGATGAGTCGCGCGGTGACCGGCCGGTCGCCGTTGACGTCGCTGTTCGTCGTGACCGCGAACTGCAGGCGAATGCGGGGTTGATCAAGTTGCCGGTAGCGATCCTCAATCACGGCAACACCGTCAAATTCACCGAATATTCCTTTCTGGCGAATCTGTTTGCTGCCCGCGGCTACATGGTGGCGAGCATCCAGCACGATCTCGCAACCGATGCGCCGCTTGTGACCAAGGTCGGCGAGCTCTATGTCGGGCGTCTGCCGCAGTATCACCGGGGCGTCGCCAACATCCGCTTTGCGATCGATGAGTTGAAGAAGGTTCAGCCCAACGCCGATTACGACCGCTTGACCATGATCGGGCATTCCAACGGCGGCGATATCTCGATGTATTTCGCCAAGCTTTATCCGGACCAGATCAAGAAGGTCGTGACGCTGGATAATCTGCGTGTGCCCTTCCTGACCGATGGCCGGTTCAAGATCATCTCATTCCGCTCGAAAGATCCAGTCTTCAAGCCCGATCCCGGCGTCATTCCCGACGACGAAATCTGCGAAAAGGCGGGGATCACCGTGGTTCGCACCTCGTTCCGGCACAACGATATGCGTGATACCGGCCCCGACGAAGCCAAGGCGGCGATCGAGGACATGCTGGACAAGATGCTGGACGATGACAGTCCGCTTCGGCCGGTGGACACCACGACCACACCACCGGTGATGACGGATGCGGGTCCGGTCACGCCTTACGCGCCGCCGGCCGCGCACAACTGATCGCAGCCTGCCACAGCCTGCATCCGGCAATCGCCGAGCATTGACCGGATGGGCGTCGCAACCCACATTGTGATGTGGGAGCGAGATATGTCTGGCGGACGTGACAATTCAAAATCCGACGGTGACATCGCGCACAGCGGCGAGAATCGTTCGCTGCCCGAGCAGCAGCCATCGACCTCCGACGACATTGCCGCCTTCGTCGCCAAAGCAAAGGCGATGTCGCCTTATGCGCCCGGCCGCACGGGCCGCCTGGTTTTTGCGCTCGACGCTACGATGAGCCGGCAACCGACATGGGACATGGCGTGCGCGCTGCAGGCCGATATGTTCAGGGAAGCGGCTTCGGTCGGCAGCCTCGACATCCGTCTCGTGTACTATCGCGGCTTGAATGAGTGTCGGGCCTCGGGCTGGATTTCCGACACGGCTAAATTGGCCAAGCTCATGGGCAAGATCGATTGCCGCGGCGGCAACACCCAGATCGGCAAGGTATTGTCCGAGGCGCGGCGTGAAGCCGTGGCATCCGGCGTGCGCGCCGTGGTGTTTGTCGGCGATGCGATGGAGGAAAGCGTCGACGATCTCTGCGTGAAGGCGGGCGAATTGGGTTTGCTCAAGGTTCCCGTATTCATGTTTCAAGAAGGGCGCGATGCGATGGTCGAGCGGGCGTTTCGGGAAATTGCGCGGCTCACCGGCGGAGCGTGGTCGCGGTTCGACCCCGGCGCGGCTGCGCAATTGAGGGAGCTCTTGCGGGCGGTGGCAGCTTACGCGGCGGGTGGGCGCGAAGCTCTGCTGCGGCTGTCGCGGAACGACAGTGGCGCGGCCGGTCTGTTGGAACAGATGAAGTAACTGCCTATGCCGTCGCAGCCTTGCCGACCTCGTCCAGCAGCGCGGCCAATTTGCCGGCCACGGCTTCCGCTCCGGCCAGGCCGTGCCGGGCTGCAATCCACGCCGGATCGTTCCACGCGAGCCAAGTCTCATTCGATGCGTCCTGCCAGACCAGCGCCTTGAGCGGCAGGTCGATTCCGGCCGTCTGCACAGCCTGCATCAAGGGCGTGCCGCCTTTGGCATTTCCGAAGATCAAAACCTCCGTCGGCCGCAGTGAAAGGCCAGCTGCCGATGCGCCGGCGGCGTGATCGATCCGGGCAAAACAACGTCAAACCTTTTGCCGTGACCGCAGCTTCGAGCCGGTCCATGGTCTCGCGCGCCGAATGGCTGCTTTTGATGGTTGTCAAACCCGGTACCGCCATGCCGTGCTCCGTTGCTGCTGATTGCCGAGAAATGATATTGGAATGGTATCGCAGCGCCAACGCGCCTTTTTGACGGCTCGTGGCCGTAGTGGACAAGGCTGCATGCTTTTTTCGACGGCAGCAATTATATAGAGGGTTATGCCGACACTGGTCGCAGGCGCCGTCGCCGTCATCGTTCTCTATTTGCTGCTGCAGATGTTCCGCGCGGCCAACCCGGCCGTGCTCGCCCGGGCCGTCAAGATAGCCGGCGGCGTGCTGGCGTTGGCGGTCGCCGCATTCGTTGGTCTCAAAGGCGAGCTTGCGGTCGCTATCCCGGTCGGTCTCTTCGGCGCAGGTCTACTGGGATGGGCGCCATTCGGGACCTCCGGTTTTGGCAACTTCGGCGGGCTGTTCGGTATGGGAGGCAGCAAGCGCACCGCCGGCAAAACCTCGCGGGTACGTTCCCGGGTTTTCGAGATGACGCTTGATCACGACAGCGGGGCGCTGACCGGAATGATAATTTCTGGTCCCCATGCTGGCCGCTCGCTGGAGCAGCTCGATCTGCCGGCGTTGCTTGGAATGTTCGGCGAATTGGACGCCGAAAGCGTGCCGTTACTTGAAAGCTATCTGGACCGCCGGTTTCCCGCTTGGCGTCAGAACGCGCAAGGAGACGCGGCAGGCCGGCAACGCAGCGCGGCGTCGAGCGGCAAAATGTCGGACGAGGAGGCCTATCAGATCCTTGGCCTGAAGCCGGGGGCGGGGCGCGACGAGATCGGCCGTGCCCACCGAGCGCTCATGAAGAAACTGCATCCCGACCAGGGGGGGTCGACGTATCTCGCGGCCCGGGTAAACGAGGCCAAGGAGGTTCTGCTTCGCACGCATCACAACTAACTCCGGCACGCCATCAAACGCTGAAAGCCGCGAGCCACTGCCTTCCATCCGTCCGACGCCGTTTCCGCCCGCCGTTATCCGGCGCGGCCGATTTCATCCACCTTTAACCGGAAAGTCTTGACGAGAAGTTTGCAAACGAAACGGGCGGCCTTGGGAAAAGGCCGCCCGATAAAGGGATTCGGTGCCTGAATGCCTTAGTTATGCATCGTGATGCAGGAGATATCGCTGCGTTTGAGGGTGCGGCACACCGCTTCGGCCTGATCGCGGTCGAGGCCGGCGAAACGGGCCCGGTACAGCTTCCGGTCGCCCTTGGCGACCACGGGCTCGGTGAAGGGGTCGGCCTTGTTGAGGAGGCCATGGGCTTGGTTGCGGGCGGCTTCGATCCGCTGAAGCGCTTCGCTTTCGCTATCGAGCGCCCCGACCTGAATGATCCATCCGGTGTGAGTCACTTCGGGTTTACTGGGGCTGCTTGATGCGTGGGGGGAAGGATCGGCATAGGCCATGGCCTGCGAAGGCGAAGAGAGGCTCGAGGCAGATAACACGCCGAGAATACCGTTTCCCGTGCCGTGACCCGGGGGCTGCGGCGGGAGATCGGCCCGCGCGACGTCCTTGCCGTTTTCAGCCTTGGCAACGACCGCGTTCGACGTTTCGGGCACCTCGGTCCGCGCAGGAATTGCGCTGGTGATGGGCGGAGCTGGCTGGGACGGACCAGCCGCCGCCAATTTGACCTGTCCGGCCTTGATCTGCACGGTTTTCACCTTGACGGGCTTCATTGGTTCGGACGAGCCGGGGATCACCGCGATCGGCTGGGTCTGAATGACGCCGCTGGTGAGCGGCGCGGGCTCGGTCTTGGCATGCTCAGTCCGGGAATCGGACCTGATCGAAGATGAGTCGGCTCTCGCTTGCGACATCAGCGAAGCGGCAGCCGACGGCCGCGACGGCGCGGCCATGATCGAACCCGGTGCAGACGAAGCTTGCGCGGCGGGAGCGGGCGGCGTCGGCGCCGCTTCCTCGGCGTCGGCAACTTGCACGCTGGTTTCGGACGGATTGTGCTCGGTAATCGCGGCGACTGTCCGGCGGGTCGAGGCCTTTTCGAGATTTTCGGCGAGGAGGTTGCGCATAATGGCATCGCGCGAACTGCCGCTGCGGCCGCCCATCACTACACCCACCAAGTGGCGGTTACCCCGACGCATCGAGGTCACCAGATTGAAGCCGGAAGAGCGGGTATAGCCGGTCTTGATGCCGTCGACACCCTCGACCGAGCCGAGGAGATGATTGTGGTTGGCGATCGAATGGCCGCGGAAGGTAAAAGATGCGGTGGAGAAGTAGCGATAATAGCGCGGGAAGCGATCCTGGATGGCGCGGCCCAACGTTGCCTGATCGCGGGCGGTTGTCACTTGCTCGTCGTCCGGCAGGCCCGAGGCGTTGTGATAGATCGTTTTGCTCATGCCGAGCATATGCGCCTTGCGGGTCATTTGCTTGGCAAACTCGCTTTCGCTGCCGCCGAGGGCTTCCGCGATCACGACGGCGGCGTCGTTGGCAGAGCGCGTCACCAGCCCCTTGATCGCATCTTCGACGCGGATGGTCTGGCCGGGAAGCAAGCCAAGTTTGGTCGGGTCCTGTTCGGAGGCGTGTTCCGAAACCGGCAATTCGGTATCGAGCTTGATCTTGCCGGCGTCTAGGCGCTCGAACAGTAGATAAAGCGTCATGATTTTGGTGAGCGAGGCCGGATGGCGGCTCCCATCCGGATTGTTCGACGACAGCGTCGCCCCGGAATTGGCATCTACGATGATCTCGGAGAAAGCCGGGTTGTAATCCTCGTGCGATTCCGACCGGAAATGGCGTACGTGGTGATACGAGTGCCGGTAATGGCGCGCTTCGGCGACGTTGGTGCTGAAAGCGACCGCGGCTGCGACCGCCGCGAAACCGAAAAAGCAAATTCGCAAATTACGCGAGGCAACCAAGTTGGTCCGAAGCATGAACTTTCCCGTCCCATTTTCTGTCTTGATCACTGCTTCGTGAGGCCAAATTATGCCCAACGGCGCAGTGACGTTTCCCTGTTCGAAAGCCGGCAGCGGGGGTTCTTCCGCTCGATCGGCCGACAGTCCGCCATTCTAGCTAAGACACTGTTCACAAACAGATTCCTACGCCTGTCCCAAACCGAACAGACCCGTGGAATCAGGTTAGGGGGCTGGGGTTTCGAAATGATTAAGGAAGCCTTGCGGAAAAGCACCGGATTCGAAGTTTTCGACGATATGAGCAAAGGCCGTTTGTGCAATGCACCATCGGCTTTGGGCGAGCGAGAACCTTCCGGTAGCCAGGAACAGGGCTTGGCCGGCAGGCCCTGTAGCCGACGGCGCATAAAGCAGAGGGCTTTCGGGGGCATCCGGTTTGAGCGAAATGGCTGGCGAGGCGAAACAGATCTCGCAGCGGAAATATGTGGGAGACAATACCGGTGACTTCCAAAGCCAAAATCATCGACGATGCGAAAGCCGTGATGGTGGCCCCCATTTTTGTCAAAGCGGGCCGAATTGACTAAGCTTCGCGAACGCGGTTCGGGGAATCGGGTTTGCTGCAACCAAGGAATTGTGACCAGCGATCGTGAATGTTTTTCCGAGCTTGCGGCTGGGCAAAGCTCGACCCATATTCCTTGTCTTGCGCCGCAGGCTCGAAAAACGGGTCTTGGATGGCACGGGGCAGGCGGTCAGGAAGGTGTTTCGGAGTTGGCCGGTGATCCGTGTTGTCC
>NZ_JBAVCF010000119.1:0-3333 GCF_049586575.1 Bradyrhizobium sp. | reverse complement strand
CAGCGGTGGGCGGCGCGCTGGCCTGAGCATGGCCGAGAGTTGCGTCAATCGCCTGACTTGTAAGGCTTGGCTCGCGGCCGTCCCACATGATCGTCGACAGGAATCCGAGATTGGCTGCAGGCAGCGGCCGTCGGTACATCGACAAGATTCCGCTCGTCGGGCTGATGAGTCCGGTCGCCGAATTCGTGCTGCAATTGTACGGATCGACCACATTGATCACCTTGAACTGCGAACCCGGCGGAAGGGCCAAGCCGATGCGGATTAAGCCCCTTTTCAGCAGCAACTTATAGGACTGCAGCTTGGCCCCCCGCGTCGAAACGTTATCGTTCGGACAAGTGGCGCCATCGACCAGACGAAAGATCGGGTCATTGCCACCGCTGAGGGCAAACCGTGCTTGGACGCTGGCCGCGCTGATGCTCCAGCCATTCGCCGGCTGATGACAGGTGAAACAAGTACGTTCGTTGGTCCCGAGATTCTGGAAGAATGCATTATTCGACGTGATGGTAGCGCCGTTCGGCTGAAAGGTGCCGACGGCCCCGCTGGGATCCGCGTCCAATTGAAACCTTGGAATTACTGGCGGCGTCGACTGAGAGCCATGATCGACATCCCTGAATTGGCGCATGCGCTGGTCGTGGGAGATCGCAGGCGGCTGCCAGTTCAGCGATTGGCTTGGATCGACCACGCCAAGGCCTTGCGCCATGACTGGATGCGAAGAGACTACAGCACATAGCACAGCAGAAATTGCGATTGGGAGCCGTGACGAACGACGAAAGCCACCGAATGATTGCTTCATATGCCCCTCCAAAATTTAGCGATCTATTCTCTATTTCAACGAAGCACGGCGAGACCGTAGCCCTGAACGGACGCAAAGCTTGCTAACAGATCTCTAGGTAAGGATTACGTTTCACTCCACTACCCTTCCCGTGCACACTCGAAAAGCTGCACGCATCCGTCTGACGGTGGTGCTCGTTCGCCTAAGTAGCACAATGTTTCTCGCAACGACTGTGACGAACGACACACCTCCGTCTCTCGGCCGGCGATCTTCCTCTTTCATGCAGGGGGTGGTGCAGCGCACCATAGGCGATTGGATTTTCCAAAAACCAGCCTATAGACCCTGACTAATTCCTGTCCTCCTCCGATCGGAGGAGGAGGCCGTTTTTTTTGCAACTCGGGTGGTTAGGTCGGCTTGGTGGGCCTTCCGGCCAGTGGGCTTGAAAATCCGCCAATGAGCTTGACCAGGTCGGCTTGCCGGCTGCAGCCGATCTTCTTGTACAGAGCGCCGAGGTGGGTCTTCACCGTTGTCTCGGCGATGCCGAGAACTTCGGCAACATCGGGAACGCCACCGACTCCGACCACAGCGAGTAAAACGCGAAGCTCCATCGGAGTAAGCTTGTAGGCCTCGGCGATTGCCTCGGGACGCGAGGGTAATTCCAGTGCGGTCTTATGCACAAATAAGGCTGCGGCGGCCCCGAAGCTGGTGCCGGCACGTCGGCGCGTGCCCGATGTGAGTGGTAGCACATGGGCCACAAAGCGATCGCCGGCAATTGCTCTGAGGGGCACAGCAATACCTCTGGTGCCGATTGCACTATCGCCGTCGGCGGCGGCCGCGAATATCTCGGCCAACGTCAGATCGGCTTGTGCATCGTTTGCGACTATGCGTCCTGCGACAGCGCGCAGGACATCAGCGGTATCAAGCATGACATTGCCAGCCGCATTAGCATGTACAATCCGGCCGCCGGCATCAATGAGAAACATAGCAGCGCTGATGCTATCAAAGGTCTCCGCAAAGACGGTTGATCGCGCCTCGTTTAAATGAAGTGTTTTGTCGATCAGCGCTGCGCGTCGGATGTGCGGCACGACCAGCCGCATCCGCCCTCTAGTGGCATCGTCAACAAGACCGTCGCGCTCATGACGGAACACCACGAAGCCGGCTGCCGTCGTCGCCGACCTCTCGAGCATCGCATTTGCGGTATCCACCAATCCTTGGGGGCGAGCCCATTCCTTATAGAAGCGACTTTGAAGAAACTCTGCGTATGCTATGACATCCGCTGTTGCAGTCGGCTCTTCGAGCTTGGCGAAAAAATATCCTGTCAGGGTTGGATCAAGCACTGCATAAGTGTTGATGTAAGTTTGCACGTATCGAGGATCGAGACCGTGCTGATAAGCGACGTCGGGCCGCCGTCCGTCGGCGTCCCTAAAATAGAGTGAGGAGGCCGAGCCCCCGACAAAGCGCGCGGCTCCGTCTAACACGTCGAGCCACAACGTCGGATCAAGTGCCGCGTCATAGATGTGGCCGATCAGTTCCGACAGTCGTTCTGATTTATCCATGGTCAGCCACGGTAGCCCCCTCCGACCGCAATTCACGCGGGTGCCGAAAACGACGAAACTGCACTATAGCGACATCGTAGCTCGGCGATCCTTCGACGGCACCGTCATCGCGCTTTGAAACAGGGTCCACTCGTCCGAACAGTTGGGTTCGGACGTCCATTATTTTTCATCAGTCTAAGCCTTCTTCGCCGCCTCTTTTCCCGCTTCCGCAAGCGAGAAGAAGGCGGAGAGTGCGGCGATCTAATGCTCCCGCCCGTCAGGGAGCGTCGAGAAATAAGTAGAAATCTTCGACACCGTGTAGTCCACCGCTGGGATCAGCCAGCGCCTTGCGCTGTGTTAACGCCTTGCGCCACAGCGATGCGGGAGACCGCACCGAAAATACAGGCAAAAGCGATACTGGAGATCATAAGAAGCGACGATCGAAGGATATTTCCGTGCGATTCCTTATCCATTTTAATTTGAACCTCCAGATTGATTGGCTATCGATTCCTTCATTCAAGACAGCTGCGCGACACTTGCGACCGTGACGATCGCAAGTCTTGCAAACTGGACGCAATGTACGGGGTTCGCCTGCCGGCGGCACGATCGCTGCCCGTTCGCCCATCGGGACATCCGGCACATCCCGCTGGCAGCTCTTTCAGCAGTTTATAGCCACGCGAAAGCTATTCCAAGGGGGTCGATGATTTTCCGCTTGCCCGCAGTTTTTTGCAGCGCCAACTCGCAAGATGCCTCCTTTGACGGTCGACTGAACTGGCACTTTGAGTAACACAATCTTTCCGCACCGACTGTGACGAGCAACACACGTCTGTCAGGTGAGATTGTCGCCCTGGTTGTGCCGATCTCGGCGGGTCCGCTTTGAGTCATCAGAGTCGCTCGAGTGATGCTCGTGCGTTCCACCTCTTGCTCCAACAACTGAAGTCGGAGCAACCCGGCTGACCCGCATCTGATCCGTTCCGCGAGGCACGTAGTACCATCGCAAACTGCAGGCATTAATCCCTCTGGTCC
>NZ_JBAVCF010000118.1:0-8714 GCF_049586575.1 Bradyrhizobium sp. | reverse complement strand
ACCATTCGCGGATCGGCGTGAACGCGCCTGTATAGGTCGCCGGGTTCGAGCGCGGGGTGCGGCCGATCGGCGACTGGTCGATGTCGATGATCTTGTCGATATGCTCCAGCCCCTCGATGCGGTCGTGGTGCGCCGCGCCTTCGCTGGCATTGTTGAGCTTGCGCGCGATCGCCTTGTAGAGCGTGTCGATCAAAAGCGTCGACTTGCCGCCGCCGGAGACGCCGGTGACGCAGGTGAACAGGCCCAGCGGAATTTCCGCCGAGACGTTCTTCAGATTATTGCCGCGCGCATTGACGACCTTGATGGTGCGGCGATGGTTCGGCGGCCGGCGCTCCGGGATCTCCACCGACAATTCGCCGGTGAGATATTTTCCGGTCAGCGAGTCCGGATTGTTCATGATGTCGGCAGGCGTGCCCTGGGCTACGATATAGCCGCCATGCATGCCGGCACCGGGACCGATGTCGAGCACATGATCGGCCAGACGTATCGCGTCCTCGTCGTGCTCGACCACGATCACGGTATTGCCGAGGTCGCGAAGTCTCTTGAGTGTGTCGAGCAACCGCGCATTGTCGCGCTGGTGAAGGCCGATCGAGGGCTCGTCGAGCACATAGAGCACGCCAGTCAGCCCCGAGCCGATTTGGGAAGCCAGCCGGATGCGCTGGCTTTCGCCGCCGGACAGCGTGCCGGAAGAGCGAGCCAGCGTGAGATAATTCAGGCCGACGTCGAGCAGGAAAGACAGGCGCTCGCGGATTTCCTTGAGCACGCGGGCGGCGATCTCGTTCTGCTGCGCGTTGAGCGCCTTCGGCACGGTCTCGAACCACTCGCCGGCGCGACGCACCGACATCTCCGAGATTTCGCCGATATGCTTGCCGCCGATCTTAACGCAAAGCGCCTCCGGCTTGAGCCGGTAGCCGTGGCAGGCCTCGCAGGGGACGTCGGAGAAATATTTCGCCAGTTCCTCGCGCGCCCATTCGCTTTCGGTCTCGCGGAAGCGACGGTTGAGGTTGGTGATGACTCCCTCGAACGGCTTCTTGGTGTCGTAGGAGCGCACGCCGTCTTCGTAGGAGAACTTGATCTCGTCCTCGCCCGAGCCGTGCAGAATCGCCGTTTGCGTTTTCTTCGGCAGGTCCTTCCACTTGGTGTCGAGGGTGAATTTGTAGAACCTAGCCAACGCGGTCAGCGTCTGGATGTAATAGGGCGAGGAGGATTTGGCCCAGGGCGCGATCGCGCCCTTGCGCAGAGTGGTTTCCTTGTCGGGAATGACGAGGTCCTCGTCGATATGCTGCTCGATGCCGAGCCCGCCGCAGGCGGGGCAGGCGCCATAGGGGTTGTTGAACGAGAACAGCCGCGGCTCGATCTCCGGAATCGTGAAGCCGGAAACTGGGCAGGCGAATTTTTCGGAGAACAGGATCCGCTCCGGCCCGCTCTTGTCGTGGATTTTGGCGGTCTTCTTCTTGTCTTCGGCTGCAGGCGCGGAGGCCGGCACGTCCGCATATTCGATCACCGCAAGACCCTCGGCGATCTTCAGCGCGGTCTCGAAGCTCTCCGCAAGCCGCTGGCCGATGTCCGGCCGCACCACGATGCGATCGACCACCACGTCGATGTCGTGCGGGAATTTCTTGTCGAGCGTGGGCGCTTCGGCGAGTTCGTGGAACTTGCCGTCGATCTTGACGCGCTGGAATCCCTTCTTGAGATATTCGGCGAGCTCTTTTTTGTACTCGCCCTTGCGGCCGCGTACGACCGGCGCCAGCAGATAAAGCCGCGTGCCTTCCGGCAGCGCCAGCACGCGATCGACCATTTGCGAGACGATCTGGCTTTCGATCGGCAGGCCCGTCGCGGGCGAATAGGGCACGCCGACGCGCGCCCAGAGCAGGCGCATGTAGTCGTAGATCTCGGTGACGGTGCCGACGGTGGAGCGCGGATTCTTCGAGGTGGTCTTCTGCTCGATCGAGATCGCCGGCGACAGCCCGTCGATCTGGTCGACGTCGGGCTTCTGCATCATCTCCAGGAACTGGCGTGCGTAGGCCGACAGCGACTCGACGTAGCGCCGCTGGCCTTCGGCGTAGATGGTGTCGAAGGCGAGCGAGGATTTTCCGGAGCCGGACAGCCCGGTGAACACCACGAGCTTGTCGCGGGGAATCTCGACGTCGATATTTTTCAGATTGTGTTCGCGCGCGCCGCGAATGGTGATCGCGCGCAGGCTGCTCGCGGATTGTTGGCGCTTCGCCTTGATAATTTCATCCATGTCGGCATTTCCAGGCACGCAAATAGCGCGCCGCGTTCGGGCGCGTCGCGGGGAGCGATCAAACGCCAAGGATCGATCTCGGAACATAGGAAGAACGGGAATCAATTTCCAGTGCCGCGTGAAAACCATCAACGGATAGTTGGAAAATGCTGAAACCTGGCAGCAGCGGTCAGCAGCATCCAACAAAAAAGCCGACGAAATCGCCGGCTTTTCCAGATCTGGCGCATCCGTCGTGATCAGTATTTTGCGACGACCGGGCCACCCCAGCGGTAGTTGACGTGGACCGACACCAGATCGGCGTCGCCGTGAATGCGGTCCGTGCTCACGACCGCACCGCCGACGGGATTGGTGAAGGTCGTGTTGTTGGTGGCAATGAACAGGTGGTTATATTCGAGCGCCGCCGACCAGTTCGGTGCGAAGGAGAATTCGATGCCGCCGCCGACAGTGCCGCCCCAGCGGTTGTTGCCTGAGGGGGTCGCAAGGATCGCGCCGCCGGACAGGATGTCGTTGCGGTCGGCGACGACGGCAGCGCCGCCCTTGAAATATAACAGTGCGGTGTTCCAGGCGTAACCGATCTGGCCGGTGAACAGGCCAAACGCATCAACGCGGGAACGATCGATGTTTGCGGGCGTGATCAGGCTGACGCTGCTACCCTTCAGGCTCGCCCAGTCGCCCAATGCTTCGAAACCGAATACCCAGGACGCAGCTTGCCAGCGATAGCCGGCCTGCCCGCCAGCGAAAGCACCCGAGGTGGTGTGGCAGCCGTCCGGACCGATCAGGGTCGGACCGGTCTGATCGAAGCAACGATTGGCCGTGCCCCATCCGCCGTTAAGGCCGACGTAGACGCCGCTCCAATCGTAAGTGACCGGAGTCATATCCGGCGCCTTGGTGTAAGTGCGGGCGGGCAGATCTGCCGCCACTGCCGGTGCCACAACTCCCAACGCGAAGAGAGCGAGAGCGCCCAGCAACATCCTCTTCATATCGACAACCTCCGGCTTCTTCGTCCGCTTCATTTTTGAAAGAAGCGTTTGGTCCCAACGCGATCGAAGGAGCGCCCATCTACCCCTGCTCGGAATCGACCCTATCGCAATTTGCCCCCATAGAGCGTCTCCCGAAAGCCACACTCGGCGATGAAGTGCGGGGCAGAGAAGCTCATGATTTATCGTGGTTTTCGCTCGCCTCGTCCAGGGTCTGCACGGTCATCGCGCGCAGACCTTCGACGGTATCTGAGGAAACCGGGCCATGAGCCTGACTCTGCTGCATTCCGGGCGGAATTTGACTTGTATTTGAGTTGGAACAAAACTGGAACATTCCAGCCGGCGATGCTATATTGTGGGGATAACGCAGGGATCGGCGGGCGCGCCCGGCAAGCGAGCGTATAGGGTCTGCGCGACAAGCGAAGTGAGTGGAGAACGGCGATGGCAGGAAGCGTAAACAAGGTGATTCTGGTCGGAAATCTCGGCAAGGATCCCGAAATCCGGCGCACCCAGGACGGGCGGCCGATCGCCAATCTCAGCGTTGCCACATCCGAAAGCTGGCGCGACAAGGCGACCGGCGAGCGCAAGGAAAAGACCGAATGGCATCGCGTGGTGATCTTCAATGAAGGGCTTTGCAAGATCGCCGAGCAGTACCTGAAGAAGGGCGCCAAGGTTTACCTTGAAGGCCAGTTGCAGACCCGCAAATGGACCGATCAGGCCGGCGTCGAGAAGTATTCCACCGAGGTGGTGCTGCAAGGCTTCAACTCGAACCTGACTATGCTGGATGGCCGTAGCGGCGGAGGCGGCAGCTTTGGCTCCGACGATCAGGGCGGCGGCGATTTCGGCGTCAGCGGCCCATCGAGCGCGCCGCGCCGCGCGGTGGCTGCCGGAGCCCGCAGCAGCGACATGGATGACGATATCCCGTTTTGACAGAGCTCGTTAAAGCGACGCATTGAATTCCCGTTGGAAGCCAAGACGGATCGAGGCCGACACAGAGTGATCGCAGCCTGATCCTGCCGGACGGGATCGGTCAGGGTGAGAGGCCTCGCATGAGTCTCGCTCCGTTGCTGGACGCAGCACCGGCCATCCCAGTTCACGCCTTTGCGGCGATGGCGGCTTTTGTGCTGGGCATCGTCCAGTTCGCGGCGCCCAAGGGCACGCTGCCTCATCGCGCCATCGGCTGGATCTGGGTTCTGTTGATGCTGGGTGTTGCCGGGAGCTCATTCTGGATTCACAAGATCAAGTTATGGGGGCCATGGAGCCCCATCCATCTCTTGTCGATCTTCACGCTGATCATGGTTCCGCTCGGCGTGTGGCGCGCCCATCGCCATCGGGTGATCGATCACCGCCGCATCATGATCGGGGTTTTCTCGGGCGCGCTGGTCGTCGCCGGGCTGTTCACGCTGCTGCCGGGACGGATCATGCATGCGGTGGTTTTCGGTCATTGAAAACGCGTGTTTGGCGCGGCTTCGTCGCCGTCGTTTAGGGGTCGCGAGGCTCTCAACCGGATGATCCGCTAAGTTACTGGAAAAACGAGGGGAAAATCGGCTTTCCCAGACGCTTGCGGGGTGGTTTTACCCCCCTTGATGCGCTATATGAATGTGATTCTGAATTGACCGGATTTTCCCTTGTCTGAGCCTGAAGATACCAAGTCCGGAGAGCCACCCGCGCCTTCCGATATTCGTCCCGTTTCCATCCTCGACGAGATGAAGCGCTCCTACCTCGATTACGCCATGAGCGTGATCGTGGCGCGTGCGTTGCCGGATGCGCGCGACGGTCTGAAGCCTGTTCACCGCCGCATCCTCTATGCGATGCACGAGAACGGCTTCGATTGGAACAAGTCGCATAACAAGTCGGCGCGCACCGTCGGCGACGTGATCGGCAAATACCATCCCCACGGCGACCAGTCGGTCTACGACGCGCTGGTCCGCATGGCGCAGACTTTCTCCATGCGCGTGCCCTTGATCGACGGACAGGGCAATTTCGGTTCGGTCGACGGCGATATGGCGGCGGCCATGCGCTACACCGAATCCCGCCTGACCAAGATCGCGCATTCGCTGCTCGATGATATCGACAAGGACACCGTCGATTTCCAACCCAATTATGACGACAAGGACCGCGAACCGCGGGTTCTTCCGGCCAAGTTTCCCAATTTGCTGGTCAACGGCGCTGGCGGCATTGCGGTCGGCATGGCCACAAACATCCCGCCGCATAATCTCGGTGAAGTGATCGATGCCTGCACCGCGCTGATCGACGATCCCGCGCTGACCATCGATCAACTGATCGAGATCATCCCGGGCCCGGATTTCCCGACCGGCGGCATCATTCTCGGCCGGCAGGGCATCCGCTCAGCCTACCACTTAGGCCGCGGCTCTATCGTGATGCGCGGCAAGGTGTCGATCGACACCATTCGCAAGGATCGCGAGGCGATCGTGATCACCGAAATTCCCTATCAGCAGAACAAGGCGACGATGGTCGAGCGCATCGCCGAGTTGGTGCGCGACAAGAAGATCGACGGGATCTCGGACCTGCGCGACGAGTCCGATCGCTCTGGTTTGCGCGTCGTCGTCGAACTCAAGCGCGACGCCGTGCCGGACGTCGTGCTCAATCAGCTCTATCGGTTCACGCCGCTGCAAAACAATTTCGGCGCCAACATGGTCGCGCTCGACGGCGGCCGGCCGCAGCTGATGAACCTGAAGGATCTGCTGACGATCTTCGTCGCTTTCCGCGAACAGGTGGTGACGCGGCGCACCAAATTCCTGCTCAACAAGGCGCGCGACCGCGCCCATATTTTGGTCGGCCTCGCGATTGCGGTCGCCAATATCGACGAGATCATTCGGGTGATCCGTACCTCGCCCGATCCGAACACCGCGCGCGATACATTGATGTCGCGCGACTGGCCGGCCAAGGACGTGGCGGCCATGATTACCCTGATCGACGATCCCCGCCACCGCCTGGCGGAAGACGGGACCGCGCGGCTGTCGATGGAGCAGGCCAAGGCCATTCTCGACCTGCGGCTGCAGCGGTTGACCGCGCTTGGGCGCGAAGAAATTTCCGAGGAACTCGACAAGCTCGCGGCAGAAATCAACGACTATCTCGACATCCTGCGATCGCGCGCGCGCGTTCAGGCGATCGTCAAGACCGAGCTCGCCGAGTTGAAGAGCGAATTCGCCACGCCGCGCAAGACTGTGATCATCGAGCAGGAAGGCGAAGTCGAAGACGAAGACCTGATCCAGCGCGAGGACATGGTCGTCACCGTCTCGCATGCCGGCTACGTCAAGCGCGTGCCGCTGTCGGCCTATCGCGCCCAGCGGCGCGGCGGCAAGGGCAGGGCGGGCATGCAGACCCGGGACGAAGATTTCGTCAGCCGCCTGTTCGTGGCCTCGACGCATACGCCGGTGCTGTTCTTCTCTTCACGCGGTCAGGTCTACAAGGAGAAGGTCTGGCGGCTGCCGATGGCGGCGCCGAACGCCCGCGGCAAGGCCATGATCAACATCCTGCCGCTGGAGCAGGGCGAGCGGATCACGACCATCATGCCGTTGCCGGAGGATGAATCCTCCTGGGCCAATCTCGACGTGATGTTTGCGACCACCGGCGGCACCGTCCGCCGCAACAAGCTTTCCGATTTCGTCGACGTCCGGCGTTCCGGCATCATTGCGATGAAGCTCGACGAGGATGAGGCGATCGTGGACGTGCAAATCTGCACCGAACGCGACGACGTGCTGCTGACCGCTGCCGGCGGCCAATGCATCCGCTTCCCCGTCACTGACGTAAGGGTGTTCTCCGGCCGTACCTCGATGGGTGTGCGCGGCATCGCGCTTGCGAAGGGCGACCGGCTGATTTCGCTCGCGATCCTGCGCCATGTCGAGGCGACGTCCGACGAGCGCTCGGCCTATCTGAAGATGCGCCGCGCGGTGGCCGGCGAGGGCGCCGTGGAAGAGGCAGCGGAGGCCGATGCCGAGGAGACTTCAAACGCCATTCAACTCTCTTCCGAACGCTATGTCGAAATGTCTGCGCAGGAACAGGTGGTGCTGACGGTTTCCGTCAACGGCTTCGGCAAGCGCACCTCATCCTACGAATACCGGACGACGGGGCGCGGCGGCAAAGGCATCGTGGCGATGTCGGTCAATAACCGCAACGGCAAACTGGTCGCCTCCTTCCCGGTGGAAGAATCCGATCAGATCATGCTGGTGACCGACAAAGGCCAGTTGATCCGCTGCCCGGTGGAGGGCATCCGGATTGCCGGCCGTTCGACCCAGGGCGTCATTGTATTCAACACCGCCGAGGACGAGCATGTGGTCTCGGTCGAACACATCGGCGAGGAAGCCGAAAACGGCAACGGCAATGGGAACGGCGGCTAAGGCCGCCTCCTGCTTTTTGGCGGTATCCGCGACCCAAATATCACGCGACGATTGACTGCAACCGGATGTGCGGCACACTCGGCGCGATCTTTGGTCGCGCCGATGCTTATCGCGTCGATGAGGCCTGTTTCCGGCGCGTCTTACGTGAACTAATGCGATCTCGATCTCGGCGAGGGTTACGCGAAAGCTTACTGGGGCGTAACCTCGCGCGGCTGGCAAAGATCGGCGTTCAATCCGAAAAACGTTTTTCAGCACGCGCAGAGTATGCCGCTCGGATCACAAGTCTGACTAACGGCGGCTGTCGCGCAGTCGTTCCTCGGCGAACCTAAACCCGCGAAGATGCCTGTTCCACGAACACGATGAAGTCGGCGCTACAGATTGGCAATAAGGCCGCGGGGCAATTTGATCCAATCCATCTTGCCAGTGACACCGAGGAGCGCGGGAGCAGGGTATTAAACGGCGAAAAGGTATGGTTCAGGTATGTGGACTTCGCAACATAGAGATCGTGAGTTTCGATCATCTCTGCCACGTCCCCCTGGCTGTAGGCGTGGGTCGCGAAAGACTGAGCCATCACTCCTGCGCTGATCATTGGCTTTGCTAACCGCAAAATACCGCGGAAAAAGTGATCCAATGATGAGCGATTCGTAAAACTCAATATTGCTTTGCCGAAAGGCGCGAGACGAGCGCTGATGAATGCGAGCGTCTGATCGAATTCATCCGGCGACTGATACGTGGTTACACCGAGTAGGAAAATGTAGTCAAAACTGTCCCTTGGAAATTCGATATCTGTCGCCTTTCCGACAAATTTCCGGTCTGCCGGGATCGAACTCTGCGAGAGCATCTTCGCCGAAATATCGCAGGCGTAATAGTCGATACCGGCATACTTGATTAGTTCGTCGTAAAGAGGACCAGTCCCAGCCCAACGTCGAGTACCGACTTGTGTTCGAACGGGAGACTATCGGTAGCGGCACTCAATCGATCCCCAAAAAAGTAACTATGGAAGGGGTTTTCGATTCCGTAGCGTCGCCGGTAGCTGCCCGAAATCTGATCAAAGTACGAGCCGACCATATTGGTTTGTTCTGAGTGCTCCAACGTCGATTCCCCCAAGCCGAAGTGCGACCAGCAGGTACG
>NZ_JBAVCF010000117.1:0-5375 GCF_049586575.1 Bradyrhizobium sp. | reverse complement strand
ATGCTGCGCAGGATATTCCAGGGATCGAAACCGATCGCCGCCAGCACGACCCCGACCAGGATCGAGAGCAGGATCAGCCGGAACGCCACGGCCAGAGGCGAGCCGCCCAGAAAGCGGCGCAGGGTGTCGCTATTCGCCGGCAGTTCTCTGGTCTCATTCGGCATTGATTTCTCCGCGCGGCTCGTGACGAACGTCAAATCCACTCTGCAGTGTCATTCTAGAGCATGATCGGCAGGGGTAGGAACTTGTTTTGACGTTATTTCGATTGCGGTTGCTAATCCAGACTGGTTTTGGTGGTTTCCGTAAGCGCAGGGCTTTTCAACAGCCGTTCCAACGTCTCCAGCCGGTCCGCTTCGCGCGGTGGCTTGTCCCAGCGCAGCCGGTTGATGCGCGGAAACCGCATAGCGACGCCGGATTTATGCCGCGTCGAACGTTGCAGGCCTTCAAACGCGACTTCCAGCACCAGTCCCTGATCGGGCTCATGCACCACGTGGCGCACAGGGCCGAACTTCTCCGTGGTGTTGCGGCGGACGAAGCGATCGATTTGCAGCAGCTCCTCGTCGGTGAAGCCGAAATAGGCCTTGCCGACCGGGACAAGCTGCGCATCACCGTCGACACCGCTCCAGACCCCGAAGGTATAATCGGAATAATAGGACGAACGCTTGCCGTGGCCGCGCTGCGCATACATCAAAACCGCATCGATGACGTGCGGATCTCGTTTCCATTTCCACCATTGGCCTCTGGGACGTCCCGGCAAATAGAGCGCATCGCGGAGCTTGAGCATCACCCCTTCCACCGCTTCGGCGTCTTCTCCGGCGCCGGCGCTTGCGGGATCGCGCCGCGCGGCGGCCAACGCCTCCCACCCGTCGAACGTAATGGTAGGCGAAAGGTCTACCTTCGCATCGTCAAGCCTGGCGACGAAAGCTTCCAGCCGTTCGCGGCGGCCGGCAAAGCCGAGCTCGCGCAGGTCGGTCTCATCGTCGGCGAGCAGATCGTAGGCGCGCAGACGAATCGGAAACTCCTTGAGCAGCTTTGGCGAGACGGCTTTGCGGTTGAGGCGCTGCTGCAACACGTTGAAACTTTGCACCCGGCCGTCACGCACCACCAACAATTCGCCGTCGATCGCGCCGGGTAGATGTAATGAAGGCAACAAATCCGGAAAGCTTCCGGTGATGTCCTCGCCGCTGCGCGAATAGAGCCGGGTCGTGATGTGGCCGTTCGCGTCGCGCCCGCTAACGGCCTGCACGCGAATGCCGTCCCACTTCCATTCGGCGATGAAGTCGGCAGCGTTGAGATTGGCGAAATCCGTATCCTCGATCGCATGCGCCAGCATCACGGGACGGAACGGCGCCGGGTCGAGGTTGACAGGCTTCTCGCCGCGCCCATCCAGCCATGCGAACAGGTCGAGATAGGGCGGTGTGAGCCCCGGCCAGATCAGTTCGATTTCATGGGCGTCCTTGCCGCCGAGCGCTGCCGCTGCGGTCTTGGCGAGCCGCGCGGAAATGCCGATCCGCATCGCGCCGGTCACGAGTTTCAACAGCGCCCAGCGGCCGGTTTCATCCAGGTCATCGAGCCAGCGCGAAAGCTGCTTCGGCATTTCGGTCTTGCCGAGCGTGCGCAGCGTCGTGACGACGTCGGTCAGGGTGGGCGGCGGCGGATTGTTGTGAAGGCGGTCCGCCGAATTCTTCGGCCACATCAGCGCCACCGTTTCCGAGAGATCGCCGACGTAATCATAGGAAAGCGCAAACAAGGCCGGATCGGTGCGCTCGGCGATGAGGTCGCGGATCAGGCCGGGCTTGGCGTGTTTGAAGGACAGCGCGCCGGTGAGCGCGGCCAGCGCGTAGCCGCGATCGGGATCTTCGATCGTGCGGAAATAGTTGGTGATCAGGCGCAGCTTGTTGTTGCGGCCGGGCTCGTAGGCGAGGCGATCAAGCAGTTCGGCAAAGCGATTCATGCCTCGCCGCCCTCGCCCGCGGCAGCGTCGCCTTCGCCGTTATCCTCATCGCCATAGCCGACGAGATCGAGCGGGCGGGCGGCCAATCCTTGCGTCTTGCACCAATGCACCAGCGCGTCTTCCTGCCCATGCGTGACCCAGATTTCGCCGGCGCCCGTCGCCTGGATGGTCGCGGTCAAGCCGTCCCAGTCGGCGTGGTCGGAAATCACCAGCGGCAGTTCGATGCCGCCCTGGCGGGCGCGCGCTCGCACGCGCATCCACCCCGAAGCAAAAGCGGTGACGGGATCGGGAAATCGCCTCGTCCAGACGTCGGAAGTCGCCGAGGGCGGCGCCAGCGTGATGGTGCCGGCGAGATCGGCCTTCTTCATGCCCTTGACGGGACGCAACTCGCCGAGCTCGACGCCGCGGCTTTGATAGTAGGTGGTGATCTTCTCCATCGCGCCATGCAGATAGATCGGCGCGTCGTAGCCGGCCGCGCGCAACAGCGCGATTACGCGCTGGGCCTTGCCCAGCGAATAGGCGCCGACCAGATGCGCGCGCTCCGGAAACAGCGCCACCGAAGCGAGAAGTTTCTTCACCTCGTCCGCCGCGTTGCCGTGGCGGAATACCGGCAGGCCGAATGTCGCCTCGGTAATGAAGACATCGCAGGGCACGACCTCGAACGGTGTGCAGGTCGGATCGGGCGCATCCTTGTAGTCGCCGGAGGCGACGACGCGCGTGCCCTTGCAATTGACGGCGATCTGCGCGGAGCCCAGTACATGCCCGGCCGGATGGAACTTGACCGTCACTTCGCCGAGCCGCAATTCCTCGCCGTAAGCAATTGCCTGCGTGCTGCGGGCGAAATTATCGCCATGGCGCAGCCGCATCATGTCGAGCGTCTCTTGCGTCGCCAGCACCGCGCCATGGCCGGCCCGGGCATGGTCGGAATGGCCGTGGGTGATGACGGCGCGCTCGACCGGCCGCACCGGATCGATATGGAATCCGCCCGGCTTGCAGCACAGGCCGGCCGGCTGGGGTGTCAGGATGTCTTGCGGGCGCATGTTGTTTATATAGGCTCCTGAACTGTTCGTTCGAGTCCCGCTTTTGTCCTCGCAACCCACACCGGCCCTGAAATGCCCGCGCGCTTATTCCTGTCCTCCGGCGATCTGATTGCCGACCGCCGCTATGAATTTGCGCGCGATCTTCAGCTCAAGGGTGACCTTGTGGCCGCCGCTGATTTGCTGGAGCAGGCCATCGAACTCGCCCCCGCTTTCGTGTCGGCGTGGTTTACGCTTGGCGAAATCCGCCAGCAGCTCGGCGAGCGTGAGGCGGCGATTGCAGCCTTCAGGAAGGCGTGGGAGGCCGATGCCAGCGATCCACATGGCGCCAGTCTGAAGCTGATGCGGCTAGGGGCGGAACAATTATCGGCGATGCCGCCGGCCTATGTGCGGACGCTGTTCGACCAATACGCGCCGCGATTCGACCGCGCGCTGATCGACGATCTCGGTTATCGCGGGCCTTCGGTGCTGTTCAAGGCGGTCTTGGCGGCGCGCCATGCAGTGAAGAAGCCGGCCTTCTTCAAGCGCGCGATCGATCTTGGTTGCGGCACCGGCCTGGCGGCGTCAGCCTTCGCCAGGGAGGTCGATCATTTCACCGGCATTGATCTCTCGCCCGGGATGATCGAGAAGGCGAAGGCGATCGGGCTCTATGCCGAACTCGAGGTCAACGACATGCTGGCAGGCTTGCGGGCAAGACCCGAGGCCTGCGCCGATCTGGTGTTGGCCGCCGATGCCATGGTCTACGTTTCCGATCTCATTCCCGTCTTGACGGAGATTAGGCGCGTTCTCGCGGCCGGCGGCCTTTTGGCGTTCACGCTGGAGCGAAACAGCGGTGAGGGCGTCATCATCGGCGAGGGCCTGCGTTATGCCCACAGCGCGCATTATGTCCGCAATTCGCTGATGGCGGCCGGGCTGGCGCTGTCGCAGCTTGAGGAGCAGTCGTTCCGCAACGAGAACAACATGCCGGTGCCCGGTCTCGTGGTGGTTGCGGCCAAGTCGTGACGTCAGATCAACCAGATCTCCTTGCCCATGAACCGCTGCCCGAGATTTTTCTGCGCTGGTTTTCTTCGCGCGGCTGGTCGCCGCGGGTGCATCAATTGGCGTTGCTTGAAAAGGCGCGCGAAGACCGCTCTGCGTTGCTGATCGCGCCGACCGGCGCCGGCAAGACGCTGGCGGGATTTTTGCCGACGCTGGTCGAATTGAGCGGAGAGACTCACCTCTCCCTGAAAGGGGGAGGTCGGCGCGCGGAGCGTGCCGGGAGGGGATCCGAACAAATTGAAGCCGATGACCCCCACCCCAGCCCTCCCTCTTCCAGGGGGAGGGAGTTCGGCCAGCACAGCGGTCTCCCTTCCACCGGACGCGGCGTGACGCGCAGCCGCGGCCTGCACACGCTCTACATCTCGCCGCTGAAGGCGCTCGCGGTCGACATCGCGCGCAACCTGGAGACGCCCATTGCCGAAATGGGGCTGCCGATCAAGGTCGAAACCCGCACCGGCGACACACCGGTGTCGCGGCGGCAGCGGCAGCGGCGTTATCCGCCGGATATTCTGCTCACCACGCCCGAACAACTCGCTTTGTTATTGTCATCCGACGATGCGCCGTTTCTGTTTTCCTCGCTCCGGCGCATCGTGCTTGATGAATTGCATGCGCTGGTGACCTCCAAGCGCGGCGATCTGCTGTCGCTTGGGCTCGCACGTTTGTGGCGTCTGGCGCCGCAGATTCGCGCGATCGGACTGTCGGCCACTGTCGCCGAACCTGAGCAGCTGTCGCGATTTCTGGTGCCGCAACAAAACGGAGAGCGCCACTCGGCCGATGTCGTGATCGCGGGCGGGGCGGCCGCGCCTGAAGTCGAGATGCTGGATACGCGCGAGCGGCTGCCCTGGGCCGGACATAGCGCGCGCCATGCGCTCGGCGAAATCTACGATCTCATCAAGCGCAACAAGACCACGCTGGTGTTCGTCAATACCCGCAGCCAGGCCGAGATGCTGTTTCAGGACCTGTGGCGGATGAACGATGACGGGCTTGCGATCGCGCTGCATCATGGTTCGCTCGATGTGGCGCAGCGACGCAAGGTCGAGGACGCCATGACCAGGGGCAAGCTCCGCGGCGTGGTCTGCACCTCCTCGCTCGATCTCGGCGTCGACTGGGGCGATGTCGATCTCGTCATCAATGTCGGCGCGCCCAAGGGCGCCTCTCGGCTGATGCAGCGGATCGGCCGCGCCAACCACCGCCTCGACGAGGCCTCCCGCGCGGTGCTGGTGCCGGCCAACCGCTTCGAAGTGCTGGAATGCCGGGTGGCGATCGACGCCGTTGCCGAGAACGCGCAGGACACGCCGCCGCTTCGGACCGGCGGCCTGGACGTGCTCGCGCAGCACGTGTTGGGG
>NZ_JBAVCF010000116.1:0-2430 GCF_049586575.1 Bradyrhizobium sp. | reverse complement strand
GTCCTTGGTCTTGTGGGTGCCAGCCTGACGCTTGTTGAGCTGCCATTGCACGCAGCGCTGGATGATGTCCTTGCGCGGCTCAAGACCGAAGATACCGTCGGAAAGCTGGACCGAACCGGCCGCTTTACCTTCAAGGGTCGTGACTTTCAGTTCCATCTCACGCGCCCTCCTGCTGGGCCGGAGCCTCAGTCGCCTGCTCGCCGCCGCCGGCGACCTTGAATTTGCCGGGCTTCGGAGCTTCCTTCGGCAGCGGCTTCTTGACCGCATCGCGCACCGCGATCCATCCGCCCTTGGAGCCGGGAACGGCGCCTTCGACCAGGATCAGGCCACGCTCGACATCGGTCTGGACGACACGAAGATTCAGCGTGGTGATGCGATCGACGCCCATGTGGCCGGGCATCTTCTTGTTCTTGAAGGTCTTGCCGGGGTCCTGACGGCCACCGGTCGAACCGATCGAACGGTGCGAGACCGACACACCGTGGGTGGCGCGCAGACCACCGAAATTCCAGCGCTTCATGCCGCCGGCAAAGCCCTTACCGACCGAGGTACCGGTGACGTCGACGTACTGGCCGACGACAAAATGGTCGGCCTGGATTTCCGCGCCGACCGGGATCAGCGCGTCCTGCGACACGCGGAATTCGGTGAGCTTGCGCTTGGGTTCGACCTTGGCGACCGCGAACTGGCCGCGTTCGGCCTTGGGCAAATAGACAGTCTTGCGCGAGCCCGAACCGAGCTGAAGCGCAACATAACCATTCTTCTCGGTCGTGCGGTGACCGATCACCTGGCAATTGCCCAGCTTCAGCACGGTCACAGGGATATGTTCGCCGGTCTCCGTAAAGACCCGCGTCATCCCGACCTTTTGTGCGATCACTCCGGAGCGCATCGGCGTGCTTCCTGTTCTTTCTGTCCGCTCGTCTTGCGGATGGCTTAAGGGTTAGAGCTTGATTTCGACGTCGACGCCGGCGGCCAGATCGAGCTTCATCAGCGCGTCCACGGTTTGCGGTGTCGGGTCGACAATGTCGAGAAGGCGCTTGTGCGTGCGCATCTCGAATTGCTCGCGGCTCTTCTTGTCAACGTGCGGCGAACGGTTGACGGTGAACTTCTCCAAGCGGGTCGGCAGCGGAATGGGTCCGCGAACCTGAGCGCCGGTCCGTTTCGCCGTATTCACGATCTCACGCGTCGACGAATCGAGAATTCGATGGTCGAACGCCTTGAGGCGGATGCGGATATTCTGGCCGTTCATTGCCGTTGTCTCTCTGTTCCGTCGTGGCCGGGCTCGCCCCGGCCATCCACGTCTGGAAATAAAGAAGTCGTGGATGCCCGGCACGAGGCCGGGCATTACGACGGATGCTTCTTACTCGATGATGCTTGCGACCACGCCGGCGCCGACGGTGCGGCCACCTTCACGGATCGCGAAGCGGAGCTTTTCTTCCATCGCGATCGGCACGATCAGGTGCACTTCCATCGCGATGTTGTCGCCCGGCATCACCATTTCGGTGCCTTCGGGCAGATGCACGACACCGGTCACGTCGGTGGTGCGGAAGTAGAACTGCGGCCGATAGTTGGTGAAGAACGGGGTGTGACGTCCGCCCTCTTCCTTGGTGAGGATGTAGGCCTCGGCCTTGAACTTGGTGTGCGGCTTGACCGAACCCGGCTTGCACAGTACCTGGCCACGCTCGACTTCCTCGCGCTTGGTGCCGCGAAGCAGCGCGCCGATGTTGTCGCCCGCCTGGCCCTGATCGAGCAGCTTGCGGAACATTTCAACGCCGGTGACGATGGTCTTCTGCGTGGCGCGCAGACCGACGATCTCGATTTCCTCGCCGACCTTGATCACGCCGCGCTCGACACGGCCGGTGACCACGGTGCCGCGGCCGGAGATCGAGAACACGTCTTCCACCGGCATCAGGAACGGCTGGTCGATCGGACGCTCGGGCTGCGGAATGTACTCGTCGACATACTTCATCAGCTCGAGGATCGCGTCGTGACCGAGCTTCTTGTCCTTGTCTTCGAGGGCGGCGAGCGCCGAGCCCTTGATGATCGGGATCTTGTCGCCCGGGAAGTCGTACTTCGAGAGCAGTTCGCGAACTTCGAGCTCGACGAGTTCGAGCAGTTCCGGATCGTCGACCATATCGCACTTGTTGAGGAACACGACCATCGCGGGCACGCCGACCTGCTTGGCGAGCAGGATGTGCTCGCGGGTCTGCGGCATCGGGCCGTCGGCAGCCGACACAACCAGGATCGCGCCGTCCATCTGCGCGGCGCCCGTGATCATGTTCTTCACATAGTCGGCGTGGCCGGGGCAATCGACGTGGGCGTAGTGGCGGTTCTGCGTCTCGTATTCGACGTGAGCGGTCGAAATCGTGATGCCGCGCGCCTTCTCTTCCGGCGCCTTGTCGATCTGGTCGTACGCCGTGAACGTCGCACCACCGG
>NZ_JBAVCF010000115.1:0-7199 GCF_049586575.1 Bradyrhizobium sp. | reverse complement strand
CGACATCGCCTATCGCCTGATCCGCACGCTGCATGGCGCCGAAAGCGCGCTGTGCAAGAAGCAGGCGCAGGCCTGCGAGACCACGGCGGCGAATACGCTTGCCGCCGCGCCCGACCCGGCGCTGATTCATCCCGGCGTGATGAAATATTTGCGCGAGATCGGGGTGGCGAAGTGACGGAAAGTGAATTTATCGGTCGTCCCGGCCAAGCCAACGGGTCGCGCGAGCGCGCGCCCGATGACAGGCTCCGCGCGAGCCGGGACGACAGGAATCACTTCTTCACCAGCGAACACGCCGTATCAGGCGGCCCGAACGCATCCTCGCCGGAAATGGTCGTCAGCACCTTGTAATAGTCCCACGGATATTTGGATTCTTCCGGGCTCTTCACCTGTACCAGCATCAGGTCATGCACCATCAGATTGTCTTCGCGCAGGCGGCCGTGACGAGAGAAGAAATCCTCGATCGGTTTCTCCCGCATCTTGGCGGCGACCTTGAGGGGATCGTCGGTACCGCTGTCCTTGACGGCGTTGAGGTAGTTCATCACGGAGGAGTAGACGCCAGCCTGCCACATCGTCGGCATCCGGTTCATCTTGGCGTAATAGCGCTTCGACCATTCCCGGGTCTTGTCGTCCATGTCCCAATAGAACGACGTGGTCAGCAACAGGCCCTGTGCGGCGGGCAGCCCAAGCGCATGAATGTCGGTGATCAGCACCAGCAGGCCGGCCATCTGCTGGCCGCCCTTGAACAGGCCGAATTCACCGGCGGCCTTGATCTCATTGGTGTTGTTCGGTGGCCCGGCCGCGATGCCGATGATTTTCGCTTTCGACGCCTGGGCTTGCAGGATGAACGAGGAGACGTCCGGCGTCGCAAAGGGCAGGCGAACCGAGCCAACCACCTTGCCGCCGTTCTTGGTGATGACGGCGGATGCATCCTTCTCCAGCGCATGGCCGAAGGCATAGTCGTCGGTGAGGAAGAACCAGCTGTCGCCGCCGCGCTTCACCACGGCCTGCGCGGTGCCGACCGCGAGCGCGCGGGTGTCGAACACCCACTGGATGGCGTAGGGCGAGCAGAACTTGCCGTGGAAGTCGGCCGTGCCGGTCGAATGCACGATGAGAAGCTTCTTCTTCTCGTTGGCGATGTTTTGCACCGCAAGCCCAACCGCCGACACCGGCACGTCCACGATCAGATCGACCTGCTCGGTATCGTACCAGCGCCGCGCGATGCTGGCGCCGATATCCGCCTTGAGCTGATGGTCGCCGACGATCACGCTGATCGGCTTGCCCAATACCTTGCCGCCGAAATCGTCGACCGCCATTTGCGCCGCCGTCACCGATCCCTGGCCGGTCGGCGTCGAGGCCGGGCCGTTCATGTCGGTGAGCACGCCGATCTTGACGACGTCGTCGGAAATTTGTGCTGCTGCCGGCGCAGGCACCGCAAGCGCCGCGGCGGCGAGAGCAAAGCCTGTGGCCATCTTCCAGGCGAACATCGGTCCCTCCCTTGGCTTGTTTTGGCGGACCGGCCGAAAGCTCGGACCCGGTCGCCCCTGTTGAGGTATTCATTCGACATTCGGCGGGCGGCGTCAACGCGAAGCGGCCCGCGCGGTCGCCGATGCATCGCAGCATTTGGTCTAACTGTTCGGACTTCATCCGCGATCCAATGCCGCGAGCCGGTCAGCATGACATTGTGCGACAGCCGATATAAGGCTTTCCCATCGGGACGAGTAGCCAGCGGGCATCGGAGACGACGGTGATAATGATGAAGGTGATCGGGATTGCGGGATGGAGCGGAGCAGGGAAGACGACCCTGATATCGCGCGTGATTCCGTATCTGCGTCAGCAGGGGCTGCGCGTCTCCGTGATCAAACATGCGCACCACGAATTCGACGTCGATGTACCGGGCAAGGATTCCTGGGTGCACCGGCAGTCGGGCGCCGAGGAGGTGCTGGTGTCGTCGGCCAACCGCTGGGCGTTGATGCACGAACTGCGCGGGGCGGCAGAACCGGCGCTGCCGGAATTGCTGAAGAAGATGTCGCCCGTCGATCTCGTGGTCATCGAAGGCTTCAAGTCGGAGCCGCATCGCAAGATCGAGGTGCATCGCACGGCCAACGGCAAGCCGCCGCTGTTTCCAGGGGATCCGGCCATTGCCGGCATTGCGACGGACGCGGCCATTGAAACCACGCTTCCCGTGGCAAATCTCGACGACATTCCGGCTGTGGCCGAGATGATGCGGCAATATGCCGTTCCCGTAACAGATGTGCTGGCAGCGAGCGTGGGCGAAACCTGAAAAGACAACATGTGATCGTATTTTTGATCGAAAAGCCAAATAGCTTGACTGAAGACGTTAATGCGGCTGCACGCGACGGCCCGCGAAGCGGTCCAGATGGCTGATCGTATCTTGCTCGTGGTGGACAGGAGTCAGCCAGGGCCGCCATGTCTACCTTTTGCCTATCGACACGCGGGTGCGATTCTGCCCCAATTCGTCCAGACGACGCACCGTGCGACAATGGCGCGCGGTGGATTGTGCAGAGCACAAATAGAAGGCTTAGCACGATGGTAAAATTTCTTGTTATTAGGGTCGCGGAACAACAGACATGCCCGGCAATGGGCTGCTGTCCAGGGGAGGGTTGAATGACTTCAATTAGTAGCGCGGGAAGCGTGCCTAGCGCCGGATCGGGAATCCTCGATCGCGAGCATACGATCGCGAAGGCCGGCTTCAACCGCTGGTTGGTGCCGCCGGCGGCGCTTTGCATTCATCTGTGCATCGGAATGGCCTACGGCTTTTCCGTGTTCTGGCTGCCGCTTTCGCGCGCGATCGGTCTGACCGCGCCAAAGGCCTGTCCGGATATGACCCTGGTGCATGAGCTCTTCACCACCACCTGCGACTGGAAGGTGGCGAGCCTGGGCTGGATGTACACCCTGTTCTTTGTCGTGCTCGGTGTTTCCGCTGCGATCTGGGGCGGCTGGCTCGAACGCGCCGGTCCGCGCAAAGCCGGTGTCGTCGCTGCGCTGTGCTGGAGCGGTGGCCTCCTGATCGGAGCCTTCGGCATTTACGTCCATCAGCTCTGGATCATGTGGCTAGGGGCTGGTGTCATCGGCGGCGTCGGTCTCGGCCTCGGTTACATCTCGCCGGTGTCGACGCTGATCAAGTGGTTCCCCGATCGCCGCGGCATGGCGACCGGCATGGCGATCATGGGATTCGGCGGCGGCGCCATGATCGGCGCACCGCTGGCGAATATTCTGATCAACCACTTCAAGACCGCGACCTCCGTCGGCGTGTGGGAAACCTTCGCCACTCTGGGCGTGATCTATTTCATCTTCATGATGATCGGCGCCTTCGCCTATCGCGTCACCCCCGTGGGATGGAAGCCGGATGGCTGGACGGCGCCGAGTGAAACCAAGACGATGATCTCGGAGCATAACGTCCATCTCGACAACGCGCACAAGACGCCGCAATTCTGGCTGATCTGGTGGGTGCTCTGCTTGAACGTGTCGGCAGGCATCGGCGTGATCGGCATGGCTTCCCCGATGTTGCAGGAAATCTTCGCCGGCAAGCTGATCGGTTTGCCCGACCTGAACTTCGGCGCGCTGTCCCCTGAACAGAGGACAATGATCGCGGCGATCGCGGCCGGCTTTGCCGGCATGTTGTCGCTGTTCAACATCGGCGGCCGTTTCTGCTGGGCGTCGTTGTCGGACTATATCGGCCGCAAGAACACCTATTATACGTTCTTCATCCTCGGCATCGTGCTCTACGCACTGGCGCCGACGTTTGCGGCTATCGGCTCGAAGGTGCTGTTCGTCTCTGCATTCTGCATCATCATATCGATGTATGGCGGCGGCTTCTCGACGGTTCCTGCCTATCTCGCTGACGTATTCGGAACGCAGTTCGTCGGCGCCATTCACGGCCGGATTTTGACAGCGTGGTCGGCCGCCGGCATCGTCGGTCCGGTCGTGGTCAACTATCTCCGGGAATTCCAGCTCGCCGCCGGCGTGCCACGCGATCATCTCTACAACAGCACCATGTATATCCTGTGCGCGATGCTGGTTGCCGGCATTATCTGCAACTACCTGGTCAAGCCGGTCGATCCGAAGTGGCACATGAGTGTCGACGAGGTGGCAAAGCTTCAGGCCGCGGGCGCCAACAAGATGGCTGGGGTTCAGACCGGATCGTTCGGCATCGGCAAGGGAGGCCTGGATGCAAGGGCAGCGCTGTTCTGGCTGTTCGTCGGCATTCCGCTCGCCTGGGGCGTCTGGAAGACGCTCGAGAGCGCCGCCAAGATACTCTGATTCTCAACTCCTTGCGTCGCGGGACACCAATGGTGTTTCGCGACGCCTCTTCTCCATAAACAATCAAGAATTCATCCGAGGGGATTTCCAATGCTTCGTATTTCAACCTGCCTTGTCGCTGCGTTGCTGGTCACGGGCAGTCTTCACAGCGCCTCGGCCCAGACGAGCGATGCCAAGCCTTCGAAAATGAAGCTCACGATGGCAAAGCTGAAGGAGATGAAGGCGAAGTGGGCGATGAACAGGCCCAAGCTCAAGGTTTGCCGCATCGAGGCGAAGAGGAAGGGACTTAGCGGCGATGATCGCTGGTTCTTTATCGCCGACTGCATGGACAAGAGCTAGGCTTCGTCAGCCGAAGAGTTTCTTGCGGGCGGAGACGACGAGCCGAAAGAAGGGCTTGAGGTAGCCAACAAGCGGATTGCCGTGATTTTTCACGTCGAGCTCAAACCGCTCCGACGGAAAAATCGTGGCGCAGCCAAGAGGCCGGGAAGCCCGCCGTGCAAAGGCGAGCGCCGAGCTTTTGAGCAGGAACATGCCACCGGCCTCGCCCTTGGCGTCGCGGACGAGCCAAAAGCCATCGCGGTCGCGCCCGACAAAGAACGTCGGAATCGATGCGCTGATGACGCCGGGATCGAGCGGCTCGAAACACGCCGTCGCCTTCGAAGGCTTAAGAGCCGGCGCCTCTGAAAATCCGGGATGGGTGAGTGGCATCGCGATCATGGTGTGAACTGCAACCTGCATGTTCATGAAAGTGGATTGCGAGCAGGAACCGGCGATTTCTCGCAAAGCTCATTTGTCCATGACCGCCGTAGGAATGCGAGAGAGGCCCGCGCCGCATCTCATAGGAAAGAAATAAAGATGCGGCGCGCGGGATCGACGCGTTGCCGGCATTTATTGCGCGTCTATGACGGCGCTCCGTGGGCGGTCTCGAATTCCTATGCTTCTTGTGAGCATGTTCCGCCTTATGCCGGTGTGTCCGAACCCGGTGCAGGAGCGTCCTATGCGGCCATTCTCGTCTCTCGCATCCGTACTGGTTTCTCAGATTCGTCAAATCGCGGAGATGCTGGGCACATCCTGGGATCTCAAGAATTGGGACATCAGGAAATATCGCCCGGAGCGGCATTATATGCGCGGTCCTGGGCCGAAATGGCGGGAGAAGCATTCTTCCCGTCCGGCATGATGTCGTTTTCGCCGAGTGCTTCAAGCGCATCCGCCACCGAGGCCTTCGCCGGGTCGGATAGTCCTGCGAGGGGCAGGCGGGTATCGGCGCGCGCCAGCCCGAGCAGGCTCAACGCATATTTGACCGCTGCCGGATTTTCTTTCGCGATGAGAGCCGCAAGAGGCAAGAGCCGCTGTTGCAGGCACTGCGCGGACTGCATTCGACCTTGCCTGTAACTTGAGAACATTCTCTGAAACATGGCCGGGGCGATGTTCGACGCAATCGAAATGCTTCCGTCGCCGCCGCTGCAAAGGAAGGCGAGCGCCGTCGTGTCGTCACCGGACAAAAGGCGGAAGCGTGCCGGCAACATCGGCCGCAGCCGTGCTGGCCGCGAGAGGTCGCCGGTCGAATCCATGAGCCCGACGAACTGCGGCGATTCCGAAAGCTTCAAAAGGGTGCCGTCCGCCAGTTCCCGAACCGTCCGCGCGGGATTGTCGTGCAGCACGACGGGCAGCGCCGTCGCGTTGGCGATTGCGCGAAAGTGCGCCTCAATGCCCGCCTGCATCGGTTTGTTGTAGTAGGGCACGACCGACAGAATTGCGTCGGCGCCGGCCAGCTCCGCGCGCCGGGTCCGCTCGACGGCTTCGTTGGTGGAATTCGATCCCGCACCCGCGATGACGCGGACGCGCCCGCGGGCGGCGCCCGCCGCGGTCCGAATGATCGCGTCAAGCTCGGCCGATGTGAGGGTCGTGAATTCGCCGGTCGTCTCCCCAACGACGATGGCCGAGGCGCCCACCTTGATCTGCCGCTCGCAAAGTCCGGCGAGGGCCGTCAAATCGACTTCGCCGGCCTCATCGAACTGCGTGGGCAGATCGGGAATGCAGCCCGAGAGCCACGTGGTTGAGTTGTCAAAGGGCATGACCGGATTTCACGCCGCATTTTCCATTTGGCCGAAGCCCTGCCGGCAGGCGGATAGCACAAGCCCCTGCTGGCACCTCACGCCGGCTTCAATCTGAAACTCCATATGTTGAAGCTTCGTCCGGATCCTGAGGCTGCAATTGCTTGCATGGGTATCGATCAGGACGGCAATGGTCGCGTTGGTGCCGAGAAACGGCGATATTTCGGTCAGCGCCCTTTCGATTGGTTCTGGTGCTTCCCGCCCCGCGATCAGCCCGATCGTATGCTGGCGCCGCGGAATCCCGCACGTCAGAACGGTCGCCACCCGCATGAATCCGCGGCGCCACAGTTGCAGATACAGTTCCATGCCATCATCGCCTGCGATAATCGCGCGCTGCAAGTTCGACAGGCGCGTGAGCCCTACCATCGTGTCGAGGACCTGCTCCCGGCCTGAAACGGAATGAAGCTGAACCATTTTTGCTCTCCTGGATGATGGCTCCTCGACGCGTCGCGGCGACGCTGTCAGGCGATTTGTCGCGCGCGGTTGGTGGAGCGGGAAATGCCGGCGCGTGGCGACCCGTTCAGGTCAAGCTCGATTCCGCGCGGCAGTTCGACAATCGTTTCGGGATGGTGACCGTTTTCAAACAGTGCGTATTTGAAGGCCTCGGCGCGGTTGACGAACAGGCCGCCATAGAGGCCATTTTGTTCCTGGGCGACCCAGTTGCCGCGGCTGTTCTTGCCGATAAGGGTGATGGTCGATGCGGAACTGCACGAGGGAGGTTCGACGAGTTTCACGTTGGTATTCCTTGCAATGAGGAGCCAGTCCACGGGAGTGGCGTGGCCCGTGCGCGAAATATCCTGCCGG
>NZ_JBAVCF010000114.1:0-2457 GCF_049586575.1 Bradyrhizobium sp. | reverse complement strand
ACCATCTACTAGTAGCTGCTTGTTTCGCTTTTGGTCTTTAAAAAGGAAAATGCCAGGAACAGGCAGCCCCATTAACAGGGACTCAATAAAGCGCGAGGCTTGCTTTATGCGCCATACGTATTTCCTTTGGAAAGCAGGCGGGACAATTAGGTCTCTTCCGAGCCTATGGGTCAGCTCGAAGGCGGTCATGTCCGCCCCGTAGGACGTAATCTTGAATCGGGTGCGCTTGAGCTCCTCGCTTTCCGTCTCGTCAAGCACATCGTCGCGTTCCATTTTCTCGAGCATATCGCTCGTGTCGTCCGTTCTGTCGGCTTCTTTCTTTTTTGCTGCCATAACTCAGTCCGTTAGTATGTTGCCGCACTATTATTAACTAAATTTCACGCATGTGCCAGACATGCTCCATCCAGCATTACCCTCATGCGCCCGTCCCGCCCAACGCCATCTGCTCACGCCGCCTCTTGATACAGCAACTTTTGGAAGCCGGCGAATACCTTGCTGATCTCTTCGGGCCTGCCAAGGTCAGCCACCGCATCGGCGATAGAGTTGTGGTATTTAAGGCGAAGCAGCGGAGTCAGCTTTTCCTGATCAAGCTCGTCTAATCTTCTCTTCATAGAGAACCGAAAGCTCGTGCTTCTCCGCCTGAGAGCGGAAGCGCAATTCATCGATGTGGTCGATGATCTCCCGTAAATTGTACCCGCTCGAGATTTTGTTTTTAATCTCGCCGAATATCTCTCCGATCTTGTATTCGATCGTGTTCGGGCCGCTCGCCTTTTGCTTGAAGCCGTGCAGGTACGGAAAGAGCTTCTGATTCACGAACTCGCAGAGATCGTCGCCGATCATCGCAATGTTGTGGTCGAGCTTGCCATCCTTGCCCTTCGGCGCTGCCCAGCTTGCCCAGCGATATGGCTTTTCGAGAATGAAATTGTATCTCTTCCCCTCCAGCCGGGCTTCGTCGGCCCTATCATCTTCGAGACCGTCCAAATATTTTAGGAACAAGAGCCACGACGTCTGTTCGGTGTAATCGAGCTCGGTAGTGCAGCCGGCTTCTTTCCGGAGTACGTCGTCGATATTTTTGAAGGCTTGTTCGAACATAAGACTACCCCGAGACATAATGCGATTGGCGTACAGGTTTGAAAGCTATGGCATTCAGCGCTTGCTTGGGATCGAGCAGCTCCCATCCACCGAACGCCAGTGCCTTATTGATTAGCACTCGCGAAAAGGCTTCGCTTTGCCCGTTGGTCATATTTGCGGAGATTCGGTTGAGGCAGGAGTACAGACTATACCATTGAGTGCGCCATCAAGGCCCGAGGCGACCTTTCCGACGGTTTTCCCGCGTCTGATGACCGCACTTGACTCCCCTCGGCTTAATGTTCACTTTTCGTTCTCAATGAGTCAAGTCCCCTCCGATGGCGACGGCCAGCTCCACACCCTCGGGCTGCTCGAACAGCTGCGCACCGAATGCAAAGCGCTCTGGGGCACGTCTTCGACATTATACTTCCGCATCGACGAGCTGCTGCGCGAACTCGCGAACCCGAACCTCCACGACATCGCCAACATGAGCTTCAAAGTGGAGCTGTGGGACCGCTACGCCAATCACGTCCGCTGGGTCGTGGCCGCGGCCGGCACGGTCACGATCGGGCACGCGGCATTCGAGGCCGCCGTCGCCAACTGGCCCGACGAACGCTTCACCCTCCGGCAGGGCATCATGCTCATCCGCGAGCACAATCCCACGAAGTGAGCCGTCGGCATACTAAATGCCCTCATGCCGCCGCGAATGCCTCCATTCGCGCGACTCTATCCACCATCGGGTTGTCGATATGTCCCGAGTATTCTATCCCAAAAAAAGTGGATCACCGCAAAATTGCATTCGGCGTGGCGGTGATGAATGAAGTGAAGTTCTTGTTTGCGCTTGAACCACGCAAAGCGTTGAAATCGCGGTCTCGCTGCGTGATATTCCTTATCAAAATAGACATGTGCGTAAAACGACGCCGCGCATGCGACGGCCGCCACGATGAAAAGATCGACGGGCATCAGCAGATACGCACACGCGGCAGCCAGAAGAATAGGGATGAAGAAATAGGGTGTCGTATTGCCTTCGTCACCGAGGTACGTTTGCGAGACAAGGTGGGCGTCAGAATAATGTGTGTGATGGAAGTTGACGTGATTCCGAAAAATCCTACCGCCTATCGGGTGGTGGGCGATCTTGTAATGTATCAATGTCTGGCCCAGCGACATGACCAGGTGTGTGCCTACCGCAACCAGGAGACATAGCGAAAGCGTGAGAACAAGCGGGGAAACCGTGTGCAGCATTGGCGCCAGCCTCAGCCCGAAGCCGCCCCTTCACCACGATAGTCCTATTCGCGCGATACCGACAGTTATTAATTCTTACGGCCCAGCGAACACGCCGCGCTCGTCACCGCGATTGCCAACTATCCCGGCCAGCGCTTCACCCTGCGC
>NZ_JBAVCF010000113.1:0-17155 GCF_049586575.1 Bradyrhizobium sp. | reverse complement strand
TGGACAGGACACGCAACTGGCTCTCCCCGCGCTGATGGCGAATATGGATTGCAAGCCGCGACACCGCAGCGGAAGGCTCGGCGGTTGAAACCCGCTAGAGTGCCGAGAGTTCCATCGCGCGGATGTGAATTCTCAAATTCTTGACAGCGACAATCTGGCCGCATGCCGCACTGGAACCGGGCATGCCTGCCCGCGTTTGTTGGAGAGAGCAGCATCCGCGCGATGCACCACGCTGGGGGTAGATCATGACACAGATATCCGACCATGCTGGCCGGCAAATGCACAGGCAGCCGCTCCATACGCTCGTTGTCGCAAGCATCCTTGCCATGGCGCCGTTCGCTCTCGTCAGCCACGCCAGCGCGCAGGTGCTGAGCTATGCGTCATCGCCACTATCCGCTCTTTCGCCGGATGACGCGGCTCTCTCTCCGGCCGATCCTGCGGTCACGGAAGGCGACAGACGCTCCAATGTTCTTCCTGAACGGCTGCGCCGAACCACGGTGGCCCTCGACACGAACGAGGCGCGCGGCACGATCATCATCGATACCGGCAACACCGTGCTCTATTACGTGCTGGGGCAGGGCCGCGCGATCCGCTACGGCGTCGGCGTCGGCCGTCAGGGATTCACCTGGTCCGGCGTGCAGACCATCACGAACAAGGCGGAATGGCCGGATTGGCATCCACCGGCGCAGATGATCGCGCGCCAACCCTATCTGCCGCGCTTCATGGCCGGTGGTCCCGGTAATCCGCTCGGCGCACGCGCGCTGTATCTTGGCGCCAGCGACTATCGCATTCACGGCACCAACGATCCCAGCACTATCGGTAAATTTGTATCCAGCGGCTGCATTCGCCTTACTAACGAGGACGTGACCGATCTGTTTAACCGCGTGAGCCTGGGAGCGAAGGTGGTGGTGTTGCCGAAAAACGCCGCCCATCTTGCGGCGAGGCCAATCGGGGACGGCGACATGGCGTCCGTTGTCACGCGTCCCCGCGCCGACATTACCACGCTTGCCTCGGGACGTCAGGCGCTGAACCTTTCGACGTCGGCAACGTACTGAACAAGAGCCTGGTCCCGGAGGCGAACCGCATGGGTATGAGCAAGGGTAAAATGGCAATGGGCGGCGTGGCCGCCTTGATCGCGGTGACGATCGCGCCGTCGGCGCAGGCACAGGATTTTTTCTCGTCTCTTTTCGGCGCCTTTGGCGCTCACCGGCCACAGCCGCCGATGACGCCGATCCCTTATGCCAATGAGGAAAACACTGTTGCCGCGCCCGAAGGTCCGGCTTCGCATCCGCGCGGCTATTCCTATGGCGGCAGCTCGCAGGCCTATTGCGTGCGAACCTGCGACGGGCGCTATTTTCCGATCTCGACCTCGGGCAACCAGAGCCGCGCGGCCTCGTGCAACAGTTTCTGCCCGGCGAGCGAGACCAAGGTCGTCTATGGCGGCAATATCGACACTGCTGTCACCGAAGGCGGCAAGCCGTATTCCGAACTACCCAATGCCTTTCGCTACCGCGATGAACTCGTCGCCGGCTGCACCTGCAACGGCAAGGACCCGGCGGGCCTTGCGGCGGTGAAAATCGAGGACGATCCCACGCTCCGCAGGGGCGACATTGTCGCCAGCAATGACGGTTTGATGGTCGCGGCCCGCGGCGCGGACCGGCGCGGCGCCTCGCTTGACCTTACACCCGCGCCGGCGTCGGTGCGCTCGCATTATCGGCGAGTGCCGGTCGTCGCGGCGCAATAACGGCGCTTTGCAAAAGTTCGTTTAACCGCGTGAGCCGTCGCTCAGGCCGCGCGGATTTTCGCCAGGAATTCGGTGACCTGGTTGCTGAGCTGCAGGCTCTGCGTTTCCAGCGTTTCGGAAGCATGCCTGACGGTCTCCGAGGCGGTCGCGTCGGACGCTAGCCAAAAAAGGGTAAATTTTCAGACAGCGGGGCTGTCTTTGTTGGTCCCGCAATGCCCCTGAAACGCTAATTTTGCTTACCAATTGCCGCTGGTTCCGAGAACGGAACCGACATGCCGCTCGAGCGTTGGAGCGAACGGGACTTTTTTCGCATGCACGGGGGAATCGACATGCTCATAAGCGCGCTGGTGACCTTTCTGGTCGTCATTCTGATTTTGTATCTCGTCAACTTGCTGCCGATCGATGGCCGCGCCAAGCAAATCGTGCGGATCATCGTGATCATTCTCGGCGTCTTGTCGCTGCTCAAATATATCGCAGTGTTCTAGCGCCGGTCTTTCGGGCCCTACACAACAAAAAGCCCCGGCGAGAGAGAACCGGGGCTTTTTAGTTGGATCTTCCGCAATCTTCCGGTCGGGAAGCCAAGAAACCTTACTTGAGCGTCCTGAACCAGTCGTCCACATCCTTGTGGATCTGGTCTTTGGCGAAACCATAGCGCTGCTGCAACTTGCCTTCGAGCTGTTCGCGACGGCCTTCGATGACGTTGAGATCGTCATCGGTGAGCTTGCCCCACTTCTCCTTGGCCTTGCCCTTGATCTGCTTCCAGTTACCTTCGACCTGGTTCCAGTCCATCGTCATCTCCCATGGTGAGAAGACGATTTAACGGTTGCGATGGGTGATCGTTCCGGCTGGTTCAGCCCGCCGCCTTGGCTTCGCGGCGACGCGCGGTGAGGATGTATTCGGTGTAGCCGTTGGGCTGTTCGCGTCCCTTGAACACGAGATCGCTGGCCGCCTTGAAGGCCGTGCCATCGAATCCGGGAGCCATCGGCCGGTACAAGGAATCGCCCTTGTTCTGACCGTCGACCACGACCGCCATCCGCTTCAGCGAATCCATCACCTGCTCCCTGGTGACGACGCCTTGGTGCAGCCAGTTCGCCAGATGCTGGCTCGAGATACGCAAAGTCGCACGGTCCTCCATCAACCCGATATCGTGGATATCGGGCACCTTCGAGCAGCCGACGCCCTGATCGATCCAGCGCACGACGTAACCGAGAATGCCCTGGCAGTTGTTGTCGATCTCCTGCCGCACATCGTCCGGTGCCCAGTTCGATTTCGACACGGGAATGGTGAGGATGTCGGACAGTTTGGCGCGGGGGCCGCCTTTGGCGAGCTCCTGCTGGCGCGCCAGCACGTTGACCTGATGATAATGCAGCGCGTGCAAGGTCGCCGCGGTCGGCGAGGGCACCCACGCCGTGGTAGCGCCAGCCTGCGGGTGGGCGATCTTTTGCGTCAGCATATCCGCCATCATGTCGGGCGCCGCCCACATGCCCTTGCCGATCTGGGCATGGCCCGGCAGGCCGTCGATCAGGCCGTTGTCGACGTTGGAGTCTTCATAGGCCTTGATCCAGGGCTGCGCCTTCATGTCGTTTTTGCGGATCATGGGGCCTGCTTCCATCGAGGTGTGGATCTCGTCGCCGGTGCGGTCGAGGAAGCCGGTGTTGATAAAGCAGATGCGCTTTGAGGCTTGCTGGATGCAGGCCTTCAGGTTGACGGTAGTGCGGCGCTCTTCGTCCATGATGCCGACCTTGAGGGTATTTTCCGGCAAGCCCAGCATCTTCTCGACGCGGCCAAACAGCTCGCAGGTCAGCGCCACCTCGTCGGGGCCGTGCATCTTCGGCTTGACAATATAGACCGAGCCGGTGCGGCTGTTGCGCAAGCTCGAATGGCTTTTCAGATCGTGGATCGCGAGCAGGCCGGTGACGGCAGCATCGAGCAGGCCTTCCGGAATTTCTTCGCCGGCGGCATCGAGCACCGCATCGGTAAACATGTGGTGCCCGACGTTGCGCATCAGCAGGAGGCTGCGACCGTGGAGCCTGAGCTCTTTTCCATCCGGCGTGGTGTAGATGCGGTCGGGATTGAGTGAGCGCGTCAGCGTCTTGCCGCCTTTTTCGAAATCGGCCGACAGGGTGCCGTTCATCAGGCCGAGCGTATTGCGATAGACCAGAACCTTGTCCTCTGCATCGACCGTCGCGACACTGTCTTCCATATCCAGAATTGTACTGACGGCGGCTTCCAGAATCATGTCAGCAACGCCGGCGGGATCGTTCTTGCCGATCACGTGGCTGCGGTCGATGACGATTTCGATGTGTAGCCCGTTGTTGACGAGCAGAAGCGCCGACGGCGAAGCGGCGTCACCGCGAAAGCCTGCGAACTGATCGTTGGACTTCAACGCCGTGGCGTTGCCGCTCTTCAGTTTGACCGCGAGCTTGCCGCTGATGACGCTGTAGGCGACGACATCGGTGTGGCTGCCGGCGGCGAGAGGTACGGTAGAATCGAGGAAGGCCTTCGCCTTCGCGACCACCTTGTCGCCGCGCGCCTTGTTGAAGCCTTTGCCGGTTTCGCTCGGATCGTGCGGAATCGCATCGGTACCGTAGAACGCGTCGTAGAGACTGCCCCAGCGCGCGTTCGCAGCATTCAGCGCATAACGCGCATTGGTGAGCGGCACCACGAGTTGCGGTCCGCAAATCTTGCCGATTTCCTCGTCGACGTTGGCGGTCTCGACCTTGTGCGTCGCAGGGTCCGGCAACAGGTAGCCGATCTCCTTCAGGAAAGCGGTATAGGCGTTCAGGTCGAGCGGCTTGCCCTTGTGGGCACGATGCCAGTCGTCGATTTTCGCCTGCAAGCTGTCGCGGACGGCAAGCAGCTTGCGATTTTTCGGTGCCAGATCGCGTACGATGGCGGCAAGCCCGGCCCAGAACGCATCCGGAGCGATCCCGGTTTTCGGCGCGGCTTCCTTGCCGACGAAATCAAACAGGACGGGCGCAATCTTCAATCCGTGGGCATCGATACGGTTCATGATGGATTTTTCTCGCAAGAGACCGCGCCGAAAAAGCGCGGTCTTTGGAAATTTCGGACTAAAAAACGCGCCAAACGGCGCGAAGTTCAGGCGCCTTTTAGCGCCAAAGCGCGCCTTAGGAAAAGGCTTTCATTGGCTTATTGTGCTGCCAGCCAGCGGCTTAAATATTGGCAGCCAGATCAATGACTTCGTCGAACAGCACCCCTGTCGCCAGCAGCATGCGTTCGATCTCGGCCGCCGCCTCGCCGACGGATCGTGTCGCGGTATCGAGTACAAGCTCGCATTGGATTGGGGGCTCGTAGTCGTTGGAAATGCCAGTGAACGCCGGCAGACCGCCTGCGCGCGCCTTGGCGTAATGACCCTTGGGATCGCGGCTCTCGCAGATGTCGGCGGGTGTCGCGATATGGATTTCGCGGAAAGCGGTATCGGCGATCCGCCGCGCGGTGGCCCGGTCGTCGCGCGAGGGCGACACGGCCGCGACAATCGCGATGTGACCGTTGCGCGCGAGGTGAGTGGCGACTTCGGCCAGCCGGCGAATATTCTCGCTGCGGTCACGGGTGGAAAATCCGAGGTCGCTATTGAGGCCCGCGCGAAAAGTATCGCCGTCGAGCAGGATCGGCGAGCCGCCCCGGCTGAACACGGTGCGTTCGAGGGCGCGCGCCAGCGTCGATTTTCCGGAAGCTGGCAATCCAGTGAGCCAGACCACCGCGCCGTGATGGCGGAAGCGCGCCGAGCGCTCGTCCGGCCGTAACGCCGATTCCACCGGAACGATATCGACCGGCACAGCGCGTTGCCCGGCATCCACCGAGAGCACGAGCCCGCCGCCGGCGATACGGCCATTGACCTCGATGACAAGGCGTCCTGTCCGGGGATTGTCGGCATAGGCGTCGGCGGCGATCGGTTGCGCCAGCGCGATGTCGATCTCGCCGACATGGTTGCGCGCGATCGACTGATTCTCGACGCTGGACAACTCGCCGGGATCGACCGCCTTCTCGATCGCGACGACGCTCGCGCGGCTTTCACGCGTGCCGAGCCGCACCAGAATCTGTTCGCCTTTGTCGAGCGGCTTGTCGTGCAGCCAGAAAATACGCGCGTGGATTCGCCGCGTGTCGCGTGGAGCCGATCCGGCATGGGCAATGACATCGCCGCGCTCGATGAACAGTTCGCGATCGAGCGTGATGCCGACCGAGCGGCCCGCCGTCTGGGGGCCGTCGAGCGGCGTTGCCGGCCAGCTCTCGACGCTCTTGATCTTCGCGATCTTTCCTGCGGGCATGATGACGATCTCGTCGCCGCTCGCCAGTCGTCCGGATTCGATCCGGCCGGCCACGATGCGCCGGTCGTCGAATTTGTAGATCGCCTGAACCGGCAACCGCAGCACGAGCTGCTCCGGGGGTTGCGCTGGCTGAAGCGCGTCAAGCGCGTCGACGACGGTCGGGCCACGATACCAGCGGGTGCGCTGCGACGATGCGGCAACGCCATCGCCGTCGCGCGCGGAGATCGGAATGACTGCCTGGGGCGCGACACCAAGACCGGTCAGATGCGCCGAAATCTCGTCGCGGATCTCGGCAAACCGGGTTGCACTGAAATCGACCCGGTCCATCTTGTTGACGACGACCGCGACCTGTTTGACGCCCAAAAGATGCAGCAGATAGCCGTGACGGCGGGTCTGGTCGCGCACGCCTTCGAGCGCATCGACGATCAGAAGCGCGCCGTCGGCCTGCGAGGCGCCGGTGATCATGTTGCGCAGGAATTCGGCATGTCCGGGGGCGTCGATCAGCACCACGTCGCGTGCACGGGTGCGGAAGCGGATCTGCGTGGTGTCGATGGTGATGCCCTGGTCGCGCTCGGTTTGCAGCGCATCGAGCAGGAACGACCATTCGAACGGCATGCCTCGCCGTGCGCTGACCTCTTTCAGCATCTCCAGCTTGCCGTCCGGCAGGCTTCCGGTTTCATGCAGCAGCCGGCCGACCAGCGTCGATTTGCCGTGGTCGACATGGCCGACGATGACGATGCGCACTTGTGGGCGGGTGGTGCCGTTTGGCATCGTCGACAGCGCGGCGGGAGCGATCATGTTCATGGTGGGGCTCAACGCATTAACTCTTACAGATAGCCGGCGACGCGCAGCCGCTCGAAGGCGTCTTCGGTCTCATGGTCGAGCGAGCGGCCGGCACGCTCCGGCACCTTGGTGCGCTCGAGTTCGAGCAGTATCTCCTCGATATTCGAGGCCGTCGAAGCCACCGGAAAAGTGATGTCGGCATCGCCCAGCGAACGATAGCGCTTGCCGCTTTTGGCGAGATACAGCGGAATGATCGGGATGTTTTCCCGTTGCGTATAGGCCCAGATATCGGACTCGGTCCAATGCAGGATCGGGTGGACGCGCAAATGCGCGCCCGGTGGCGGCGAGGCGTTGAACTGGTCCCAGAACTCCGGCGGCTGGTCGCGCACGTCCCATCCGCCTTCCGTGCCGCGCGGAGAGAACACCCGTTCCTTGGCGCGCGTGGCTTCCTCGTCGCGGCGAATGCCGGCGATCAATCCGTCGAAGCCATATTTGGTGAGCGCAAGCTTGAGACCCTCGGTCTTGCGCGCGGCCGATCGCGCCGCCGGCGGCAAGGTTGGATCGATCGCATCGATCGGCGGGCAGGGCTCGATCTTCAGATCAAGTCCCCATTCCTTGCCGTAGGTGTCGCGGAACGCATACATCTCGGGAAACTTCTTGCCGGTATCGACGTGCAGGGCCGGAAACGGCACACGGCCGAAGAAGGCCTTCCGTGCGAGCCAGATCATCACATTGGAGTCTTTGCCGAGCGACCACAGCAGCGCGAGCTTTTTCAGCCGGGCGAAGGCCTCGCGGAAAATGTAGATGCTCTGGGCCTCCAGCGCGTCGAGGTGGTCCATGGAGGGCGGTTGAGACGCCGCTTGGCTTGAATTTTGCGTGGTGGAAAGGGTCGCGGCCGGAAGGTCATGATGCACCCTGTCGCGCGCGTAACTGTCTTCGAGAAGATGCATCTACGAACCCTTGGCCCTACGAAGTGAAAATTCTATAGTAACGAGGCCCAATAGGAGAAATAATCTTCTCTTTACGGGCGTGACATGACACATATATAGAAAATAATTCCAGTCAACCCGGAAGTTCCGGAAACGAGCGTCGGATGCGATTCCTACCGGTGTTTCTTGATCTGCAGCGCGGCGTGGTGATGCTCGTCGGTTCGGGCGATCTCGCCCGTGCGAAGCTGCGCGTGCTGGCGGCCGCAGGCGCCAGGGTTCGCTGGTATGCGACCGACGGTGACCATGTCGCTGGCCTTGACGAAGGCGAGGCCTCACGGGTCGAGCTTGCCAGCGGCGATCCGCTCATGGCCGAGCTCAACGGCGTGATTGCCGTTGTCTGCGCGGGTGCGGGCGATGTCGCTCCGCTGATGTCGGCGCGCGCCAGGACGCTTGGCCTGCCCATCAATGTGATGGACGATCTCGATCACTCCAGTTTCATCTTTCCGGCCATCGTCGATCGCGGAGACGTCGTCGTCGCCATTGGCACCGGTGGTACTTCGCCTGTCGTGGCGCGGCGCCTGCGTGAGCGGATCGAAGCGGTGCTGCCGGCGCGTATCGGCGAACTGGCAGGCTTCATCGGCCGCTGGCGCAAGGCCATCCACGATCTGATCCCGGAATTCGCGCTGCGGCGGCGTTTCTGGGAGCGCGTGGTCGATGGTCCGATCGGCGCGCTCGTTCTTGCCGGACGTGGCGACGATGCGGAACGTGCGCTCAAAGGTATTCGTGACGCCTCTGCTTTCGCTGGCAGCCTGCCATCGGGCGGAGCGGAGGGAATGGTCACCCTGGTCGGCGCCGGCCCGGGCGATCCCGACCTGCTCACGGTCAAGGCGCTGCGCGCGTTGCAGGATGCCGACGTTATTTTTTACGACGAACTGGTCAATCCCGAAATTCTCGACCGCGCGCGCCGCGATGCCGCCCGCGTTCCCGTGGGCCGGCGCGTCGGGAAACCCGGCATCGGTCAGGACGCCATCAACCAATTGCTGATCGAGGCGGCGCGTGCCGGCCGGCGCGCGGTGCGCCTCAAGGGCGGCGATCCCTTGATTTTCGGCCGCGGCGGCGAAGAAATCGAAGCGTTGCGGCAGGCGAACGTCGCCTATTCGGTCATTCCCGGAATCACCGCGGGTCTCGGCGCCGCCGCCCAATTCGAAGTGCCGCTCACCTTCCGCCGCGAGGCGTTGCGCGTCACCTTCCTTACCGCGCACAAGGTGAGGGACGCAGAGGCTGTCGATTGGTCGACGCTGACCGACATCGAGATGACCATCGTGGTCTATATGGGGCTCACTGCGGCGGCGTCGGTACGGGCGGGCCTGCTCGCCGCCGGACGCTCGCCGCAAACGCCGGTCGGCGTGTTCGCGCGCGCGACGCGGGAAGATTCCGCCGCTGCGATCGGGACCCTTGATGAATTGCCCGATCTCGTCGAAAAAGTCGCCGGCGGTCCCGCGGTTCTCATCATTGGCGATGTGGTCGTGCACTCCGCACCCGCGCGCCAGCAGCAACTCAACCAACTCGCCTCTTATTTTCAGGTCGCCGCCGAATGACATCGCCACTCGAACAAAAAATCCGGATCACCGGACCCTCGATCGTCACCGCCAACCGCACCGCGGACGGCGCGGTGATCTATCGCAATCGCGCCGAGGGCTGGTCGACGGACCTGTCGCAAGCCGCCATCGTTCGTAACGTCGATGAGGCGCGCGCGCTACTGGCCGAGGCGATCGCCGATGACGTCGGCGCGGTCGGGCCCTATATCGCGCCGGTGGACGTCAAGGATGGCGACACCGTCAAGCCCGGCAACCTGCGCGAACATATCCGGCAGAGCGGCGTCACCATCGATCTCCTTCCGGTTTCGGCATAGGACCAGCCTGTCATGTACGCGTATGACGAACTCGACCGAACGCTGCTCAACGAACGCGTTGAGGAGTTTCGTGACCAGGTGAAGCGTCGCCTGTCGGGCGAACTCACCGAGGACGAATTCAAGATGCTGCGCTTGCAGAACGGCGTCTATCTGCAATTGCACGCCTATATGTTTCGCGTCGCGATTCCCTACGGCACGCTGTCCTCGAAGCAGTTGCGGCAGTTGGCGCATGTGGCGCGGCGTTACGACCGCGGTTATGGACACTTCACCACGCGGCAGAACATCCAGTTCAACTGGATCAAGCTTGCCGAACTGCCCGACGCGCTGGCCGATCTCGCCAAGGTCGGTATCCACTCCATGCAGACGTCGGGCAACAACACCCGCAACGTCACTTCCGATCAATGGGCGGGCGTGGCGCCCGGCGAAATCGAGGATCCCCGCATCTGGTCGGAGCTATTGCGGCAGTATACGACGCTGCACCCGGAATTCTCCTTCCTGCCGCGCAAATTCAAGTTCGCGATCACGGCGTCCGCTCACGACCGCGCCGCTATCAAGATTCACGATATCGGGCTGCGGCTGCACCGCAATGCGCAAGGCGAGGTGGGGTTTGAGGTTCTGGTCGGCGGCGGCCTGGGGCGCACGCCGTTTATCGCCAAGACCATCAAGCCGTTCATAGCAGGCCGCGATCTCCTGAGTTATGTCGAGGCGATCCTGCGTGTCTATAATCAGTACGGCCGGCGCGACAACATCTACAAGGCGCGCATCAAGATCCTGGTGCACGAACTCGGCGTCGAGAAGTTCGCCGCCGAGGTCGAGGAAGAGTGGCGCGCGATGGGCGACAGCGCGCTCGCACTGGACGATGCCGTCATCGAGGAAATCCGTTCGCGCTTCAGCTATCCGATTTACGAAAAATTGCCCCACATGCCGGAGGAGCTGAAAAAGGCGGCCCATGACCCGCTGTTCGAGCGCTGGCGGCGTAACTCGGTGTTCACGCACAAAGCGCAGGGCTATGCGATCGTGACCGTGTCGCTCAAGCCGGTCGGCGGGCCTCCCGGTGACGCCACCGCCGAACAGATGGATGCGTTGGCCGATCTCGCCGACAAATATTCCTTCGGCGAAATCCGCGTCGGACACGAGCAAAATCTCGCGCTGCCCCATGTCGCCAAGCGCGACTTGCCGGCGTTGTGGAAGGCGCTCGACGAACTCGGGCTGGCGACGCCGAACGTCAACCTGGTTTCGGACATCATCGCTTGCCCGGGGCTGGATTACTGCTCGCTCGCGAACACGCGCTCGATTCCGATCGCGCAGGAATTGACGCGCCGCTTTGCCAATCACGATACGGCTGAGCTGATCGGTCGCCTGCACATCAACATCTCCGGCTGCATCAACGCCTGCGGCCATCACCACGTCGGCCATATCGGCATTCTCGGGGTCGAGAAGAACGGCGAGGAATTCTACCAGATCACCATCGGCGGCCGGGCCGACGAGAACGCCGAACTGGGCGCGCTGATCGGTCCCGCGGTGCCGTACGGCGAAGTTGCCGACGTGATCGAGGACATCGTTGAAGCCTATCTTGCGCTGCGCGCACGCCCCGACGAGCTGTTCGTCGATACGGTGAAGCGGCTTGGCGTCGAACCTTTCAGGGAGCGGGTCTATGCCACTCGTTAAGCACGGAAAAGTCGTCACTGACATCTTTGTCCACGTTCCCAATGGCGCCGAGCTGCCCGAACGGGCCTCGATACTGGTTTCGGCTGCGCGCTTTCTCGAGGATCCGGAAGCGTTGTTGGCGCGCCCCGGCGAGCTCGGCGTGATCTGGCCGAACAATCGCGATGTCGACGATCTCGTGCCTTTCCTCGGCCGGCTTGCGGTGGTTGCGCTGGTATTTCCGACCTTCCGTGACGGCCGCGCCTACACCCAGGCACGGTTGCTGCGCGAGCGCTACGGATATGACGGCGAATTGCGCGCCACCGGCCAGGTGCTGCGCGACCAGTTTGTGTTCATGTTGCGCGCGGGCTTCGACGCACTTGAAGCGAAGAAGGGAAGCGACGCCGAGGCTTTCGCGCTGACCGCCAAGCGCTACTCGGTATTCTATCAGCCGACCGGCGATGGCCGCATCACCGCTCTGCATCGGCGGATGCAGCAACGCCACTCGGAGAGCGCCGGTTAATGTCAGTGAGCGATCTCGCGCAGCAGATATCGGACGAGGACGTAGTAGCGAAACGGGCCGAGGCGCTCGATGGGGTGCTTCATCACGCGAGTCCGTCTGAGGTGATCGAGAGTGCGCTGCGTATTGTCGGTCGCGAGCGTTTGGCGCTGGTATCCTCCTTCGGTACGGAATCGGCCGCTTTGCTCAAGGTGATGGCCGACGTCGATCCGGCTATCCCGGTGATCTTTCTCGACACCGGTTGGCTGTTTGAGGAGACGCTGGCGTATCGCGACAGGTTGATCGCGTTACTGGGTTTGCGTGATGTCCGCTCGATCCGTCCGTTGGACGAGGCCTTGCAGCGTGAGGATGCGGACCGCGAACTATGGTTCTCCGATCCCGACGCGTGTTGCCGGTTTCGCAAAGTTGAACCGTTGAGGCGGGCGCTGGCGCTGTTCGATGCGTGGATCAACGGCCGCAAACGCTTTCAGGGCGGCTTGCGCGCGGCGATTCCGGTGGTCGAGGCCGAGGGCCTCAGGCTGAAATTCAACCCGTTTGCAAATGTCACGCCCGCCGAGATCGCAGCGATCTACGCGCAGGCCAAATTGCCGCCGCACCCGCTGGCAGCTTCGGGTTTTCTCTCGGTCGGCTGCATGCCCTGTAGCAGCCGTGCCCAGCCCGGCGAGGACGCACGGGACAGCCGCTGGCGTGGCCGGTCCAAGACCGAATGCGGCATCCATACCGTCGAGACGTCCTAGACGCGTCCCAATCATCCCTAAAAAAGCCGCCCCGTTCACCTTTCAGCCACGGTTGCCGTGCAACAACCGGCCTGAAACGTTGGGAAATCTCACATTATGCGCGCTTGGATCGCGATCATCGGGCTATTGGCGCTTGGCGGTTGCGCATCGGACGTTCCGGTCGAACAGCCCAGTATGTATTTCAGTATGGCCGAGCCCGGTGCGAAGCTCGATGCCCAGGCGGCGGCGACGATGATTTCGCTCTACCGCAAGAACAACGGCGTCGGCGCCGTGGTGATTGACCCTGAGTTGATGAGAGTCGCGGAGGGGCAGTCGCAGGCGATGGCGAGCCGCAACAAGCTCGACCATGACGTCAAGGCTCCGCTGCCCAAACGTCTGCAGGCCGCCGGGTACCCATCGACGCTTGCCGTCGAGAACGTATCGGCCGGGTACCATACTCTCGCCGAGGCGTTTTCCGGCTGGCGGGACTCGCCGCCGCACCGGGCAAACATGCTTCAGAGCGGTGTCACAAAAATGGGCATCGCAGCGAGCTACGCTCCAAATACGAAATACAAGGTGTTCTGGACGCTCATTCTTGCATCAACCGAGCCGCGCGATCGTCTCGGCGTACCGCTTCCCACCGGCCTCACCGAGTGATTCGGGCTCGAATTGGCGTCCCGGTTCCGACGTTCGTATGATGTCGTTCCGACATTCGTATGATGTGACGGGAGTTGCAAATGCCCAAACTAAAGAACATTGGAAGCAAATCGTTGTCCGTGGTCCTTTCGATTCCAGTGCCTTAAAAGCAGGTTCTGGGAAAGGATGCGATGTTGGAATCGGACCGCCAGTGCCGCCTATTTGAAGTTCCTCACCACGAGCGGCGAATTCGATTCAGGACCTTCAAATAGAAAAGCGGCACTTTGCTAGTGCCCATAACTTTCCGAACTTCGTGGAAGTGGGTGCAGCGATGGAGCACGAACTTCAGAAAGTGGGCACTAGAGCGATGATGAATACCGCCAATCCCGCGCCGGCAACGACGCCCGCAAAGGCGCAACGCGTCCTCGTCCTGCAAGGCGGCGGCGCGCTCGGCTCTTATCAGGCGGGTGCGTATCAGGCGCTTTGTCACTGTGATTTCGAGCCGACTTGGGTTGCAGGGATTTCGATCGGCGCCATCAATGCTGCCATCATTGCCGGCAACGAGCCGGCAAAACGCGTCGCCCGGTTGAAGGAATTCTGGGAAATGGTCTCTTCGGGATCGCCATGGGTACCGGTTCCGATCACAAAGGGAGACCGGGAGCGCTCGCTATATAACGAGACCAGTGCGGCATTGATCGCGACTTTCGGTACGCCTGGCTTCTTTACGCCGCGGATACCGCCGGCGCCGTTGTGGCCGAAGGGAAGCCCTGAGGCGCAGAGCTATTACGATACCACGCCGTTACGCAGGACACTGGAGCGGATTGTCGATTTTGACCTTATCAACGATCTGAAGTGCCGGCTCAGTGTCGGCGCGGTAGGTGTGACCTCAGGCAATCTCAAATACTTCGACAATGTCGAATTCAGAAAGCTCGGCAAGCAATTCGGTCCGGAGCACATCATGGCGTCCGGCGCATTGCCGCCGGGCTTTCCTTCTGTCGTCATCGACGGTGAACATTATTGGGATGGCGGCATCGCCTCCAACACGCCGCTCGACTATGTGCTGGACCGGGAGAACACCAACGATCTTCTGGTCTTCCAGATCGACCTCTTCAGTGCCCGCGGGCCTTTGCCGGAAACCTTGCTGGAGGCGGCCGAGCGCGAGAAGGATATCCGCTACTCCAGCCGCACCCGCATGACGACCGACAAGAACCGGCAGATTCACAACGCGCGCAAGGCGGTCCGCGATCTGATCAAAAAATTGCCCGGCCACCTCATGAACGATCCTTCGGTGGCTTATTTGCGCGACGCTGCCAAAGAGAACACCGTCACCGTGGTGCACCTGATCTATCGCAGCAAGAATTACGAGACGTCTTCCAAGGACTACGACTTTTCCCGCGTCGCCCTGGTCGAGCATTGGGAAGCCGGCGTGCGCGACGTCCATCGCTCGATGCAGCACAAGGAACAGCTGGAGCGGCCCCAATCCGGCGAAACCATGGTGACTTACGATCTCTCGGACGAAGAAAATCCTTCCAAAAAGGAGTGAGCAGCAATGACAAATCTGAAAGGCAAGACGGCGGTGGTGACCGGTTCGACCTCAGGCATCGGGCTCGCTTATGCCCGCGCCCTGGCAGGCGCCGGCGCCAACGTCGTGATCAACGGCTTCGGCGCGCCGGCCGATATCGAGAAGGAACGTTCGGCGATCGAGGCCGACTACAAGGTCAAGGCGGTCTATTCACCGGCCGACATGACCAAGCCGGCCGAGATCGCCGGCATGGTGGCGCTCGGCGAGAAGACTTTCGGTTCGGTCGACGTCCTCGTCAACAATGCCGGCATCCAGTTCGTCTCCCCGATCGAGGAATTTCCGATCGAGAAGTGGGACGCGATCATCGCGATCAACCTGTCGTCGGCGTTTCACGGCATTCGCGCGGCGGTGCCCGGCATGAAGAAGCGTGGCTGGGGCCGCATCATCAATACCGCCTCGGCGCATTCGCTCGTCGCCTCGCCGTTTAAATCGGCTTACGTCTCGGCCAAGCACGGCATTGCCGGTCTCACCAAGACGGTGGCGCTTGAGCTCGCGACCTTCAAGATCACCTGCAACTGCATCAGTCCGGGCTATGTCTGGACGCCGCTGGTCGAGCACCAGATTCCGGAAACGATGAAGGCGCGCAACATGACCAAGGAACAGGTCATCAAGGACGTATTGCTGGATGCGCAGCCGACCAAGGAGTTCGTGACCTCCGAGCAGGTCGCCGCACTCGCGCTGTTTCTGTGCGGCGACGATGCCGCGCAGATCACCGGCTCCAATCTTTCGATTGACGGCGGCTGGACCGCTGAATAGTCCGATGACACCACATCATCCGTCATGCCCGCCACAGGGTCGGCGCAAAGCGCCGCCCGATGACAGGCTCCGGCGGGGCATCCAGTACGCCGTGACCTTCTTGATGGCCAGTTGACGTCGCTGGAATACTGGATCACCCGCTTTCGCGGTGATGACGGCTTGTAAAGAGCTAGCGCTTGCCGAACGCCAGCACGTGAAGCCCGAGCCGCCGGCGAACGATGTAGAACAACAGCACGGTCTCGAAGGTGAGCGAGATCGAGGTTGCGGCCGCAGCGCCATGACCGCCGAAGCGCGGCACCAGCACGACGCAGAGCGCGACGTTCAGGGCAAATGACAGGGCGTAGGCCAGCGCGCAAACATATTGATGACCCAGCATGTTCAATAGCCGCTCGACCGGGCCGACTGCGGCGCGAACGACGAGGCCGATTGCGGCGACGAACATGATGTCGTAGCCGCTCACGAATTGCGGTCCAAACAACCAGAGCAGCGGTTTGCCAAGCGCCAGCAGCACGATGGTTGCGGCGAGTGAAGGCCAGAACGTCCATTTGATCGCATGGGCGACATAGGCCGAGAGCCGCGCCCGGTCGCCGAGTGCGTGATATTCGGCAAAGCGGTGCGCCGTGGTCGCCGACATCGCGTAGTGGATGAAGGAAACCAGCGCCAGCGTCTTCACGACCGCGAAGTAGACGCCGACCTCTTCCGAAGAGCGGTACTGTTGCAGCACCAGCACGTCGGTGTAGGACAACAGCAGATAAAAGCCTTCGACCATCAGGATCGGCAGTGAGATCGAAAGCCAGGCGCCGACCTCATAGGCTTTCGGACCTGGCTCGATGTGACCGGCGAGGCGACGATTGAGCGCCACCATCTGGCCGATCATGGCGATCCAGACCGCGGCTGCGCTCGCGGCCATCGCCGCCGTCGCGCCCAAATGAAAGCCGAGGACAAACAGGCCCGCGGTGACGCCGATGATCAGCGACTGGCGGATGATGAATTGCGGCATCAATCCCAGCCGCATCCAGTCGTGCGAGCGCGCGATGCCGTCCTGGGTATTGGCGACGACGAAGGCAGGTAATGTGGCGCAGCCGATGTAGAGCGGAACGACCTCGCCCGTTCCGAGCCATGGCGACAGCAGCTTGATGAGCGCCGCCAGCAACCCCGAGACCACAGCCGAGACCGTAAACGTCATCCACCGGCTGCCGGCAAGAAAGCCGCGCAACAAAGCATGCTCGCCGCGGGCGCGGTATTCCGGAATGATCTTCTGGGCTGAAGAGGAAATGCCGAAGTCCATCATGCTGCCAAGCAGCAGGACCCAGGTCCAGACATAGACATAGATGCCGTAGTCGGAGCCGCCCATCCAGCGCGCGAGGAGAATTTGCGAGAAATAGGCAAGCGCTGCGCTCAGTACGCGAATGATGAAGATCGTGCCTGCAAGACGCTGCGTCAGCGAGGCTTCACCGGAGCCACCGAGGCTAGCACGCAGCCGCGCGATCAGGCCGGCGGGCGGGGTGGTGGCGGATTGAGCATCCATGACGGCCAAAACAGGAAGTCCTCGTGCCGCAGGTACCCGCGGTCACGGTTTGGCTATCAACACTTCGTTAAGATTCGGTTGGAAACGGCTTGGTCCAGATTGAAACCGCTTAGTTCAGA
>NZ_JBAVCF010000112.1:0-2019 GCF_049586575.1 Bradyrhizobium sp. | reverse complement strand
TGCCGTCGACGCTGGGCTATCAGCGCGCGACCTGGGGTGGCAATCCGGCCAACCCGTACGATACGCGGCGCTCGGCTTCGCTCGGCTCAAGCTCCGGCTCAGGCGTGTCGGTCAGCGCCAATTTAGTGATGGCGAGCCTCGGGGAGGAAACGCGCGCTTCCTGCCGCGGTCCATCCAACCACAACGCCATCGCGCTCATCTTGCCACATAAATCCATGATCGGATTTTCCGGCGGCGCCATCGGCGCCGACCCCTACTGCGACCGCTCCGGAATCCATTGCCGAACGATCGCCGTCTGCGCCAAGGTACTGGACGCCTTGAAGGACGAGGTCGAGGGCTATTACGACCCGCGCGATATCTTCAGCACGGTGCCGCGGTCGGCCGTGCTGAGCACTCCATACGCAAATCACGTAACTGGAAAGGGCGCACGCGACGAATTGAACGGCGTGCGGCTCGGTATCATCCGAGAGTCGATGTTAGTGCCTCCAGGCTCGATGACGGAGGTGCCTATCGTCACAGCGGCAACGCACGAGATCAGGAGCATTCTCGGAGACCATCTCGGTGCCTCTCTGGTAGAATCCACCCATCCGCTGTGGACCCCCGATCCCGAAACCGAGGTCATGAAGACGGACTTCCGGCGCGCACTCGCGCGGCTCGTGCCCGTCCTGATGCCCGACCTGCTGTTCCGCCTCGACCGCCACGGCCAGCCTCTGTTCAAAGAATTCGCTGCCGCAGTCGCGCCGACCGAGTTTGCTTCAGGCAAGGTGTTCGGCTCAGGCACCATGAAACCGATCGATTATTGCATCGCGCTTGCGGAAGGTCGTATCGCACCGCCCAACAATCTCGACCTCGCCACGATCCAGCAGCAGGAACTGGCGATGACCTTTCGCTTCCACATGCATCAATATCTCAGCCGTCGTGCCGCCGACTGGAAAGAGCGCGGCTTTACCGAAACACTCATTGATTTCGCTACGCTCAATGCGCGCTCAAAGTACTGGGGCGACGACCAGCGCGCCGCGTTCAAAAACTGGGAGGACGTCGCGGATCCGCGTAATCCGCTCGGTGGCCGCCAAGGGGTCGACGAACGTGTCATGCTGCGTGAGCTGTTGCGGCGGACCGACATGATGGTGATTCTGGAAAATAAGCTGGATGCACTGGTGCGGCTGCACACGCCTTGGCCGCCCGGCTTGATCGGGCATCCGCATCAGTACGACATCCCGAGCAACCTTTCGCCCGAATCGCTCAGCGGTCCGAACGCGGGTCTAACCGAGGTGCTGATCCCGGCGGGCTACGTGACCACCGTATACGATCCGGTGTTCGCGCTTAATGCGGATTGCACCCGCTACGTTTCGAAACCGTCGCGTATCCCAACCACGATACCTGAGCCCGGCTTGCCGTTCTCGTTGGTCTTTCGGGCGGAGCCAGGCATGGAAGATATTCTCCTCAAAATCGCTTCCTCCTATGAGGCGGCGTCCCGACGGCGCATTCCACCGCCCGATTTCCGCGGGCATTCGGAGAAAAACGCGAGTGGGAGGTGAGCTTTGGCGGTCGCGAGCGGGGGCAAAGCCGACATCCGATTAAACCGTCGTCACTTCGCATTTTGACCCTCAGGCGACATAGCGAGGCAACTTTTGCCGCAATGTACAGTTGTCGGAGGGAGTTGTGATCGCGAGGCCCCTCACCGCCATTGGGAATGCGCGAATTCGCCCAGCCCGATCCCCGCCATTTCCTGGCATAATACTGAGCCGGTCGATCTCGCGCGGTTTCGACCCGGGTGATACGCCGCCGCTCGGGCCCGAGTCGCCATGGACCCGCGATATGGCGCGGTGCCGACGACAGCGCTTCTGGAAGGACCACATGATGCAGGTAACTCGTCATCCGCGGCGGTCACAGATCGCGCTCTGCCTCGGCCTTGCTTTCGTTTTCGCTCAGGGATTTTCCCCCAGAACCGCCATTGCCGCTGAGCCTACCAAGCTCACGGTTTCGTACGCTCAGAAGACGGTAGATTTCCTGCCGCTC
>NZ_JBAVCF010000111.1:0-2180 GCF_049586575.1 Bradyrhizobium sp. | reverse complement strand
TGCCCGGCTTGATGTTGTGCCTACGCGCAAATGGCAAGATGCGCCCTTCGAAGAGCGCGTTATGAGCAGTCGCGTGCGGCCTTGGTCCGACAATCGACATATTCCCTATCAGAACGTTCAGGAGTTGTGGAAGCTCGTCGACGTTGGTTCGACGGAGGATGCGCCCCACGTTCGTCACCCGCGCATCCTTGCGCTTGGTCGGTACGAATGGACCGGTATTGTCACCGCATACCATGGATCGAAACTTAGCCACGCGGATGACTGAGTTATTGTAGCCGTGGCGCTCCTGCCAAAATAGCACTTTGCCGCGAGATTCCAGCTTGATTGCGATCGCTACGATTGCAAACAGCGGAGCAAGCAAGAACAGCCCCGTCGCTGCGACAACGATATCGAATACTCGTTTAACGGTCTGTTCGAACGCAGATAACGGTGGCCTGGAGACTTCCAAAGTCTTCAGGTCGCCCAGCTCGGCAATTCGCGACATGCCAAAGAAGTTCACGGTACCGGCCGGCACGATATGCACGCTGACGGGGAGTTCCGAAAGAAGACGGGCTAATTCGGGCGCGGATGCAAGCTCTTCCGGGTTGGCGAGAATGACAATGTCATCGGGATTCGCCGCTCGACACGCTTCGATCGCGCGACGTGCAGCCGCGCCATCGACCAAATCATCGGGAGTGTGGTCGCTTGCCGCAGCGTGGCGCGGGAACGGCAAGTATGCGACACTTCGGATGGCAGTTGTTCTCACCAAATCAGAGAATTCACGCCACGAAGCTTCAGCACCGATCAAGACGACGTGGCGTGCCGCGACGGTTCCAGAACGGATGGCAGACTGGAGCCAGAAGTAAAATATTGCCCGGGTAAGGCAGACAGTGATGCTGACCGCGACGATCTGAAAGAGAAATGAACCACGCGAGTATTCTTCTGTTCCCTTCAGAAGAAAAAGCATGGACAGAAAGAGGGAGAAGGCGAGAGCGACGGAGCCGATGCCATTCCATAACAGCTTGTGCAACGGCTGGCGTTGGACGCTAGCGAATTGCCGAAGTGCTACGGTGATGATTGACACCAGGGCGGCAATATAAAGCGCAGCAGGGACGTATTGAGAAGGTGCTGCGGGCAGATGCAGCGCGCTATAGCGATAGAACGTGCCGCTGAGGTAGGCGGCAGCCGCGATACAAATGAACTCAAGCGCCAAGACCCTGGATGTTACGACGCCCAACCGTACGGGCATCGCCCTGCCCCGCCGGTGCAGGACAAGCGGATTAGGCCGAAAACCCGAGGAATCAGCTTGTACGGACATAGATCGCAACGACAACTTTGGTAATGGACGCAACCCCGGATGGCATCTAGCGTTGATTAACGCTTCTTTAACTCGACAGCCGCCCGAAAGGCAAGATTGGCGTCGGGCAGTTGGATTAAAAAATAGATTACCTTTAACGGGAACATTTCGGCATTCGCGTAGTCCAAACTACCTTTAAAAGGGAACATTTCGGACTTCCCAATACGTTCGCGCCGTTACGGGAGGGCTAATCGAGGACAGGACGAAACAAAGGGGCAGACCCTTGGAAAGTACAGCCCGACGATGACCACGGCGTGACTGGCTGCGACAGTTCATCGCAACTCTGTCGTGTTGGTGCCGTATCTCCACAACCCCAAAGTGGGGTGTGATACCCGAGGGCCACTGTTGCCTCCATGAGCGAGGGCCGTCGATTGCACGAGAAATCGATCAATAGGTCGCCAACGGGCGCTGCATTTGATAGAGCGGCCTTTTTGGCGCGCGGCTTGGTGTTGGACGCCCTGGCGGGGTTGTTGAGAGCGGTGGTTCCGCAAGGAACGGGTTCAGGCTGCTGTAGGGCAGCGGTTCCCTATATGGAACCAGCGAGTTTCACCGGATGCGAAGTGCGGGGCGCCGCTATGCCGTCGCGCCGGCATCGACGGTTAGCACTGTGCCGGAAATGCTGCGGGCGCCGTCGCCCAGCAGGAACTCGACCGCGTTGGCCACGTCGTCGACGTCGGCCAGACGGCGCAGGGAGCTGCGGCGCACGACGCGTTCCCGCTGCTCGCCGGCAAGCCCGTGCGTCATGTCAGTATCGAGAAATCCGGGCGCCACGGCATTGACGTTGATGCCGAGCCGGCCGACCTCACGCGCCAGCGAGTGGGTGAAGCCGGTCATGGACGCCTTG
>NZ_JBAVCF010000110.1:0-12753 GCF_049586575.1 Bradyrhizobium sp. | reverse complement strand
CTCCGATGCGAGCTTCGGAATCAAAGGAGCTCTAGTAACTTATTGATTCTAGTGCGGCCTTGAATTTGAAGTTCCTATAAAGCGATTGCGGCAACACTGATAGGAACTTCAAATTCGCCGCACTAGTCCGGTTTTGAGGGTTATGCGAGCGGTCTCGCCGGCGACTGCCCGCGGTTCTCGCTTGACGTCCCCGCCTCGCCATGGTGAGTACGCGCCATGAGCACCGCCGTTCGCCCTTCTCGTCTTTGGTGGCGCACCTCCTAAAGAGGTGGCCGGTGCGATTTTGCGTTAATTCTGATCGTTCAAGGGCCGCCATCGCAGGCGGCCTTCGTTTTGTCCTGTGCGGCGTTCCCTCGGCAAGTCTGGTTAAGAGGATCACATGAACAGGACCTTGTTCTCACTGCCTGACCATAGCGAGTACCGCGCCCGTGGCGGCCTTCTTGTCACGCGCTCGATCGAGCATTTTTCGGGCGGCGCCAGGCTCGACGACTTGATCGAACTGCTCGACCGCCGCTGCGGCGTCGTGCTGTCGTCCGGCACGACAGTGCCCGGGCGCTACGAGAGCTTCGATCTCGGCTTTGCCGATCCGCCGCTACAGTTGCAAACCGCAGGCGCGAATTTTTCGCTTCATGCGCTGAATGCGCGAGGCGAGGTCCTGATCGCGTACCTCGCCGACGTGCTTCGCGAACCCTGCATCGTCGTCACCGAGCGTAGCGCAGGCCGTCTTGCCGGCCACATCCTGCGCGGCGACGCGCCCGTCGATGAAGAGCAGCGAACGCGCCGCGCCAGCGTGATGTCGCTGGTGCGCGAGCTGGTCGCAGCGTTCGGCGCCGGCGATGATCCGCTGCTCGGATTTTTCGGCGCCTTCGCCTATGATCTTGTATTCCAGATCGAGGACCTGGTGCAGAAGCGCCCGCGCGAGAGCGATCAGCGCGATATCGTGCTTTACGTGCCCGACCGGCTGCTGGCCTATGACCGCGCCACCGGCCGCGGCGTCGTCTTGAGCTACGACTTTGCCTGGAACGGCAAGTCTTCAAGGGACCTTCCGCGCGACACCGCCGATAGCGTCTATGCAAGAATACCGCGGCAGGGCTTTTCAGATCACGCGCCGGGCGAATATCAGGCCACGGTGGAAACGGCGCGGGCGGCGTTTGCGCGCGGCGATCTGTTCGAGGCGGTGCCGGGGCAGCTGTTCGGCGAGCCCTGCGGGCGTTCGCCGGCGGAGGTGTTTCAGCGGCTGTGCCGGATCAACCCGTCGCCCTACGGCGCGCTGATGAATCTCGGGGACGGCGAATTTCTGGTCTCAGCCTCGCCGGAGATGTTCGTCCGCTCCGACGGCAGGCGGATCGAGACCTGCCCGATCTCCGGCACCATTGCGCGCGGTGTCGATGCGATCGGCGATGCCGAACAGATACGGCAACTCCTGAATTCGAAAAAAGACGAATTCGAACTCAACATGTGCACCGATGTCGATCGTAACGACAAGGCGCGCGTTTGCGTGCCCGGCACGATCAAGGTCCTGGCGCGCCGCCAGATCGAGACCTATTCGAAGCTGTTTCATACCGTCGATCATGTCGAGGGCATGTTGCGGCCCGGTTTCGATTCGCTGGACGCCTTCCTCACCCATGCCTGGGCGGTCACGGTGACGGGCGCGCCGAAACTGTGGGCCATGCAGTTCGTCGAAGACCATGAGCGCTCGCCGCGGCGCTGGTATGCGGGCGCGATCGGCGTTGTGAATTTCGACGGCGGCATCAATACCGGCCTCACCATACGCACCATCCGGATGAAGGACGGTATCGCCGAGGTGCGGGTCGGCGCCACCTGTCTCTTTGACTCGGATCCCGCTGCCGAGGATCGCGAATGCCAGGTCAAGGCGGCTGCGCTGTTTCAGGCCTTGCGCGGCGATCCGCCAAAGCCGCTCTCGGCATTTGCGCCTGACGCCACCGGTTCAGGCAAGCGGGTCTTGCTGATCGATCATGACGACAGCTTCGTGCATATGCTGGCGGATTATTTCCGGCAGGTCGGCGCCAGCGTGACGGTCGTGCGATATGTTCACGCCCGGCAGATGCTCGATAGTGCGAGCTATGACCTTCTCGTCCTGTCGCCGGGTCCGGGGCGGCCGGAAGATTTTGATATCGCAGCGACGATCGAGACGGCGCTTGGCAAGAAGTTGCCGATCTTCGGCGTTTGCCTCGGGGTGCAGGCGATCGGCGAATATTTCGGTGGCCAGTTGGGGCAGCTCCAGCAACCGGCGCACGGACGGCCGTCGCGGGTGCAGGTGCGGGGCGGGCGGTTGATGCAGAACCTGCCCAATGAAATCGTGATCGGGCGCTATCATTCCCTCTATGTCGAGCGCGACAGCATGCCGGATGTGCTACAGGTGACGGCGAGCACCGAGGACGGCGTCGCGATGGCGATCGAGCACAAGACCTTGCCGGTGGCAGGCGTCCAGTTTCACCCGGAATCGCTGATGTCGCTTGGTGGCGAGGTGGGCCTGCGCATTGTTGAAAACGCTTTCCGGCTCAATGCATGATCCGGAAGATGACGAACAGGACTTAGAGAGGCAGCCATGACTCCCGAATACGACCTGAAGGCCACGGTCCGAAGCATTCCGGACTATCCGAAGCCGGGAATCATGTTCCGAGATATCACCACGCTATTGGGCGATGCGCGGGCCTTCCGCCGCGCCGTGGATGAACTGGTGCAGCCATGGGCGGGGTCGAAGATCGACAAGATCGCCGGGATCGAGGCGCGTGGCTTCATTCTCGGCGGCGCGATGGCGCATCAGGTTTCGGCGGGTTTTGTGCCGATCCGCAAGCGGGGCAAGCTGCCCCACACCACGGTGCGCATCGCCTATTCGCTCGAATACGGCGTCGATGAAATGGAGATGCACGTCGATGCCATTCATCCGGGTGAGCGCGTCATCCTGGTCGACGATTTGATCGCCACTGGCGGCACCGCCGAAGGCGCGGTCAAGCTGTTGCGCCAGATCGGCGCCAACGTGGTCGCGGCCTGTTTCGTCATCGATTTGCCTGAACTGGGGGGCGCCGCAAAATTGCGCGCCATGGACGTGCCGGTGCGAACGCTGATGGCGTTCGACGGGCATTGAGCACGTCATGCCAAACTATGTCGTCCCGGCGTATGCCGGGACCCATAGCCGCGGCCCTGCCTTGGGCACAAAGCCAGTAGCCTTCCTCAACCCATGAAAGCCGGTGGTTGTGGGTCCCCGCTTGCCGCCTTCGCTGACGCTTCGGCGCCCCATGAGCCAGCCCGGCGAAGCCTTGGCGGAGCCGGGTCGCGGGGACGGCGGTTGAGGGAGCGCGGGATTCAAGACCCCTGAAGGATCAGGCTGAGTTCAAGTTCGCGGAAGCTGAGGTAGTTCTGGCGAATCCATTGATGCAACTCGGTGGATGAATCCTTCTCGTGCCGCAAATAGTCGCTGAATGAGAATGACAGCCGATCGATATAAGTCCTGAGGAAATTAGGCAGCGCCGCGATGCGCAGCATCTTTCCCTGCGCAAACGCCGGCGGCAATTCACCGCGCACTACATATTCGTTGTCGACGGTCACGAGCGCGGTTGGCGGAATCTGTCGCTGCAAGACCGGATAGCTTCGGGCCGACACGCGATCGGTATCGGCGACGAACAGGATGACCGGCGCAACATTGCGGCGGACGGCTTCCTTCATGAAGCCGATTTCCTCCGTCATTTCGAAGAATTCGTCGAAAGCATGGAAGCCGAGGTCGATCACCTTGGCGACGCCGTCGGGGATGATCAGGCGGTCCATCAGCGCCATCTTGCCGAAGGTATCGTCGACTTCAGCGGTTTCCGTGATGTCCGGAAGATATTCCAGCAGCGACGGCTCTTTCAGATTGACGTCGAACGCCGCCACCGCGCCGTTCTTCAACAGCAAAAACTCGCTCAATAGCCGCGCGGCCAGCGTTTTTCCGACCAGCGGGCGGGGCGAGCAGATGATGTAAACGGGTGTCGGGCGCATCACGCGGGTTTAGGCGAAATCCAGACCCATTCCAGCCCAATCGGACCGGCCGCGCAATTATTTTTCGCCGCCGCGCGTCGAGGGTTTGCCGGAGCCGACGATGTCAGTGAGCTTGATGCGGTCGAATTCGCTCCAGACGTTGGCAAGCCAGTGCCGGACATAACCGCGCAGCACGAACGAATAGTTCGCGGCCTCGTCGCTCATGCCCTTGTTGGCCACGAACTTCAGGAATGGAACCGAGGCGACTTCCACCTGCTCGTAGGCCATTTCGTTGAGCTTCGGGATGACAAGGTCGGTCGCGTCCTTGATGCGGTGAAAGTACGAATTGTAGGTGGCCTGATCCCATTGGAAGAACTGGGTGTCGTTGATGAAGTTCTTCACCAGGAAATACCGCGCCCCGCCCATGAAACCCGCGGTCTCCGCGATTTCGTCGAGAGACGCGATCGAAGGGCCGAGAATATGGAACACGGCGAACGTGATCTGCCCGGACTTCGCGGCATCGAGGAAGCCGATATCGCGCAAGGAGGCGAGCGCCGGCGACAGCAGTCCGGCGCGGACGTCGATCACGGTGACCGAAGGCGAGGCCGTGTTCAGGGTATCGAAGATCTTCATCTGGTCCGAGGTCGTCGTCATGTCGACGATCTCGGTGATATCGGGGTGGAATCGCTTGAGCGTTCCGCGCGGAGATTCAGTATCGAAAGCGCGGGTCAAAACATTATTGGCGCTGAAATAATCCAAAAGCGTCCGCGAGACGGTCGTCTTTCCGACCCCGCCCTTGTCGGCGCCTACCACGATAACTGCCGGCTTCGCCATGAAACTACCTGTGCCATCCCTGTTGGGAATATTGCCCCTCGCCGTACCAGACATCTGGTTACGGAGAGGCCGGGAGGGACCCGGATCCTGTCCCTAAACCCTAAACGACCGGGCGTCCCCGATCAGATCGAAGCTCCCCTGCCTGCTTTGGGTGGGAAGATGGCAGAAACAAGGGAGAATTCAATTCTTTAGAAGCCGATTGGCCCCAATCATGCTGGCGTCGTTAACGGCGGAAGGAGGCCTGAAGGTGGCCGCCGGGGCTGTTTTGAAGGTGGTTGGGTTTTAATGGCGGCCCCAAGGTCCGGTAGAAGGTTCGCTGGACGGCCCGGTTTCGCTACCCCACGGGCTTGATGGCGGCGCACTGGTTGGGACGCCGGCCGGACCGGGTGTGGCGTCATTCCAGGGCCCCCGTGGCAGGGGCGTGGGCGCTTGATCGCCTGCCGGTTGCGCCGCCGCTGGGTCCGAGGGCAAGGCCAGCGGCCCGGGATCGTGTCCGCCGGCAAATTTGACCAGCGCCTGGACGCGGGCATCGACCGAAGGATGGGTGGCAAACAGGTCGGAAAAGCCCTCGCGCGGGTTGTCGAGGCACAGTTCCATGACGGCCGAGGTTGCGCCCGGCAACTCGCCGCGGTTCTCGATTTTGCGCAGTGCGGAGATCATCGCGTCCGGATTCTTGGTCAGTTCGACCGAACCGGCGTCGGCGAGATATTCGCGCGAGCGCGACAGCGCCAGCCGCACCATCTGCGACAACAGCCACGCCAGCGCAATCAGCGCGACCGCGACAATGATGACGATGATGGCGCCGCCGCTCGAGCCCTTTCTGTTGTCCGAGGAGGAGTCGTCCGAGGACGACCACGAGCCTCGGCGAAAACCGCCATAGCCGCCGTAATAGCCGAAGTTGGTGAAGCTCCGGAAAAACAGCTCGGCGAAGAAGCCGACGACGCCCGCAATGATCACCGCGATCACCATCATCTGCACGTCGCCGTTGCGGATATGGGTGAGTTCGTGGCCGAGCACGGCCTCGACCTCCTGATCGTTCAAGGCGCTCAGAAGACCCGTGGTGACGGTGACGGCATATTGGCGCTGGTTGAGCCCGGTCGCGTAGGCATTCAGCGCATCGCTCTCGATGAGTTTCAGCTTCGGCATCGGGATGCCGCGCGAGATGCAGAGATTTTCGAGGAGATTATAAAGCCGCGGCTGCTGCTGTCGCGTCACGTCCTCGCCGCCGGTCACCGCATCGACGATCTTCTGATGGAAGAAATAGGCGATCGCGATCCACAAGAGCGCGCCGCCGGTGGCAAAGGGAAAGGCCTTGATCAGGTCGTGCGCGGCTGCGGCAAGGTAATAGTCAGCCGGCGCGCCGGCGCCATAGGTCATTACCTCCCCGATCAACGCGCCGGCATAGACCATCACATAGACGAGCACGAACAGCCCGCCGAGTAGCAGCATCGAGCGGGTCTTGTTCGCCGCAATATGTGTGTAGAGACCGTACGCGGCCATGATGCGGGACTCCGCTAGTGCGGTGAATTTGAAGTTCCCATCAGTAATGCGGCCGATTCATCAAGAGAACCTCAAATTCAGGCCGCACTGGAAACGTGTGCTTGCCGGTGCTCCTTTGATTCCGAAGTTCGCATCAGAGGTCGCCGCGATAGCTTGCCAACTTCGGAATCGGAGCACCAGTCACCGTCATTCGCAAATCTGCCTGGTGATCAGAATTTCACCTGCGGCGCGGCTTCGACTTCGGTCCGGCTGGCGCCGAGATCGAAGAAATCCTTGCGGGTGAAACCGAACATGCCGGCAAACAGCGCGGCGGGCATCTGCTGGATGCCGGTGTTGTATTCCTGAGCCGCGTTGTTGAAGAAACGGCGGCTCGCGGCAATCTTGTTCTCGAGATCCGACAGTTCGCTCGCCAACTGCTGGAAGTTGGCATTGGCCTTGAGGTCCGGATAGGCCTCCGACAGCGCGATCAGCCGGCCAAGCGCACCGCTCAACTGGTTTTCCGCGGCCGACACCTGCGCCGGTCCCTGCGCCGACATCGCGGAGTTGCGCGCCTTGACGACCTCGTCGAGCGTGCCGCGCTCATGCGCCGCGTAACCTTTCACCGTCTCGACCAGGTTCGGGATCAGGTCGTGACGCTGCTTGAGCTGCACGTCGATGTCGGCAAAGGCCTGATTGACGCGCTGGCTCAGCGCGACCAGCCGGTTATAGGCACCGAAGGCAAACAGGACGAGAACGACAATGACGCCAAGGACGATCCAGCCGGACATGGAAAACTCCTGATGGGAAACGGATGCGGTAGCCTAGACCAAAGGGAATTGAGTGGCAGCCGCCACGAGGTGGGTATCCCCTTGGTCCGACGCAAGGCTGGAATAGTTCAACCAGAAGCCATGGATGGCGTTAACTTTTATCCACGGCCTCGCCCCAACGCCAGCGCCGGGCCCGGGCATAGGCGGCCTTGTCGCGGCGCGGCACTTTCGTCATTTGCAGACCGTCGGCCGTGCAGAGTTTGGCCGACACCTCGACTTTGCCAACGACAGGCGGCGCGAGCACGCGGGAAAAGCGCTTGGCCATGGGGTTGCGTGTCAGAACGACATAACTGAACTTTTCATCCTCGAAGGGAAGCTCGGCTCCCTTGAGCTGAATATGCGCGCGCAGCCGCGGCAATCTCTGCGCAAAGTGACACCAGTCCGGCGCGGAAAGCGGGCATAGGCCATCGTGCGGGCAGGGGGCGACGACGTGGGCGCCATCAGCGATCAGTTGCGTGCGAAGTTCGATGATCCGCCTAAAGCCTGCCGGCGTGCCGGGTTCGACCACGAGCAGCGTATCGCCGGTCTTGGCCCACAGGCGTTCGGTAAATGTGCTGCGGCCTGCTTCGCCGAATTCGCCGATCAGATAACTCGCGATCACGAGATCCGAAGGCTCTGCCTCGTCGAGCGCGTGCAGGTCGCGGCGGCAGGTCATCGCGGCGAGCCGTCCGTGGTCGCGGCCGAGTTCCAGCGCCAGCGTCTGCAAGGCGGCATTGATATCAAGCAGCGTAAATTTCCGCAGCGAGGAGAAGGTCTCGGCCGCGGCCCAGCTTGCCGTTCCCGGACCTGCTCCGACATCAAGCAGCCCGCTCGGCGCGAAGTCCGGTTTCAGTTCGACAAGCGCGCCGAGGCTTGCGGCGACCGCGGCATAGGTGGCGGGCATCCGCACCAGCGCATAGGCCAGCGCGTCGGCGCTCGAGGCGATGACGCGCGAATTTCCGCCGTCGCGATAGGTTTTTGAAATCTGCGCCGCGCGCGCAGCAATTTCATCGCGCGCCAAGCCATGCAGCTTTGCTTCCAGCGCGCTTCTTAGCTGGGCGGGAAGCTCCGGCGCGCTCACGCCACGTTCTGATCAAGGATTTTCACGGCCTCATCCAGCGCGACCGAGACCAGCTGTGACACCCCGCGTTCGGCCATGGTGACGCCGAACAGGCGGTTCATCCGCGCCATCGTGATCGGATTGTGCGTGATGATGATGAAGCGCGTTTCGGTGGTCGAGGTCATTTCGTGCAGCAGGTTGCAGAAGCGCTCGACGTTGTGGTCGTCGAGCGGCGCATCGACTTCGTCCAGTACGCAGATCGGCGACGGATTGGTGAGGAACACCGCGAAAATCAGCGCCAGCGCCGTCAGCGCCTGCTCGCCGCCCGACAGCAGCGAAAGCGTCTGCGGCTTCTTGCCGGGCGGCTTGGCAATGATCTCCAGGCCCGCTTCCAGCGGATCATCGCTCTCGATCAGGTGTAATGCGGCCTCCCCGCCGCCGAACAGTTCGACGAACAGGCGCTTGAAGTGGCTGTTGACCGTCTCAAACGACGCCAGCAGCCGCTCGCGCGCCTCGCGGTTGAGGCTCTGGATGCCTTGGCGCAGCCGCTTGATGGCTTCGACCAGATCGTCGCGCTCGGTGGTCAGCGTCGTGTGCTGCGTCTCGACCTCGCGCAGCTCCTCCTCGGCGCGCAGGTTGACCGCACCAAGCCGCTCGCGGTCACGCCGCAGCTTTTCAAGATTTTCCTCGATCGCGGCCAGCGGCGGCAACTCGGCGCCCGGCTCGATTTCGGCGAGGCCCGAGACCGCCTGCGGCTCGATTTCCAGCATGTCGTGGATTTCGCGCTCGATATCGACCAGACGGCGCCTGGCGCTGTCCATGCGTTCCTCGGCGCGGGCGGTAGCCTCGCGCGAACTCGACAACGCCTCAAGCGATACCTTGGCGGCGCGATCGGTCTCGGCCATCACGTTTTCCGCGTCCGCCAGCGCATCGGCGGCGGTGCGACGGCCGTTCTCGGCCGTCTCGATTTCACTGATCAAGGCCCGGCGCTTTTCCGCAAAGACCGCCGGTGCATTCTCCAGCTCGGCGCGCTCGGCTCTGATCTCGTTGACGCGAACCTCGATCGTTTCGGCCTGCGAGGCCGCGCTGGTCTTGCGGCTTTGCCATTCGTTGCGTTCGGCGGTGATGGCCTGAAGCCGGCGGTCGGCCAGCTCAGCCTCACGCGCCAGCGCCTGAGCTTCGGCGCGCACCTGCGCCGCGATGCGCCGGCAGCCGTCGATGCCGGCTTTGACCTCGGCCAATTTGGCTTCGGTGGGCAGGCTTGGCGGCAGTTCCGCGAGCGCCGCGTTCGCGCTCTCATGCGCGCCTTGCGCCTCGCTGCGGTCTGCCGCAAGGCGCGTGCGAGCTTCGGTGAGCGCCGATTTGCGTGCGGCGTGACGGTTGATCTCGCGTTCGGTTGTGGCATGGCGCTCGCGCGCCGCATCGGTTTCACGCTGGGCGGTGCGCCATACGTCGCGTGCCGAACTCTCCGCCGCGGCAGCAGCCCTCAGTTCGGCTTCAGCCGTATCGAGCGCCTGCCGCTTGGTGGCGGCGTCGATGCGCGCCTGCTCCAGTTCATTTTCAATATCGACGAGACGGGCGCGTTCGGCGAGACGCCGCGCGGCACCGGTCGGCGCATGGGCCGCGGCGATGAAGCCGTCCCAACGCCAGACATCGCCCTCCAGCGACACCAGCCGTTGGCCGGTCTTGAGCCGCGAGACCAGTTCAGCGCCGCGTTCGCGCGCGACGACGCCGATCTGGGCCAGCCGCCGCTTGAGTTCGATCGGCGCCTGAACGTGGGCGGCGAGCACCTCAACGCCCTCCGGCAGAGCGGGATCGCCTTCGGTGGTCCCGGCAAGGGTCCAGCGCATCGGCGCGGACGGATCGACCGGGGCATCCAGATCGTCGCCAAGGGCGGCGCCGATCGCCTTTTCGTAACCCTTGGAAACCGTGACGCCGTCGATGATCGGCGGCCACAGATTTTTGGTTTCGCCGTTGACGAGCTTGGAAATCGTGCGGGCCTCGGTCTCGAGCCGCTGTACGCGCTTGTCGGCTTCGTTGAGCGGGGCGCGAGAGGCTTCCAGCTTCGCGCGCGCGGCGGCATGGGCGGCCTCGCTCGCCTGAGCCGCGCTTTCGCTGGCTGCAAGATGTTGCTGGCCGGCTTCCATGGCGGAGGCCAGCGCTGCCAGGTCGCCCAGCGCGCTGGTTTCCTGCGCGTGCTTCTGCTCGTCGCGCTCGACATTGGCGAGGTCCTGATCGAGCCGCGCCAGCCGGTCGCGGTGGGTGCGCACGTTGCCTTCGAGCTGGTTGCGCTTGGCGGTGAGGTCGGCAAGCGCCGTGGTCAACTCGCCGAACAGCCGCTCGGCGGCCGACAGAGTGGCTTCGGCCTCGGACACACGCTCATCGACGCCGCTGCGCTTCTCGACGCGCGATTTGATTTCTTCCTTCAGCTCCGCGTCTTCGGTGTCCAGCCGTTGCAGCGCCGCGTCGGCGTCCGCGGTTTGCTGCTGCTCGCGGGCGATGTCGGCCGAAAACTGCGTCAGCCGGCGGTCGAGTTCGGCGACGCGCTCCTGCGCGCGCGCTTCCTCGCGATCAAGCATCTCGCGGGCACTGGTGAGACGTTGCAGGCCTGCGGCGGCACGGGCTTCCGCCTCGCGCAGGGCCGGCAGTTCGGAGGCTCGCACCGCCTGGATCCGGGCGGCTTCGGCCTGCTCGCGAGTGCGTTCCGCCATGTCGCGGACGGCGAGGTCGTGAATGTGGGTGGTCTCCCCAACGCCGGCCTGGGCTTCGATCCAGCGCAGGTGAAAAAGCAGGGCTTCGGCCTTGCGGACCTTGGCCGCGACTTCGCGATAACGGATCGCCTGTCGCGCCTGCTTCTTCAGGCCATCGATCTGCCCCGCCAGTTGCCCGATGACGTCCTCGACGCGGGTGAGGTTGGTTTCGGCCGCCTTCAACCGCAGTTCGGCCTCGTGGCGGCGGGCATGAAGGCCTGCGACGCCGGCGGCGTCTTCCAGAACGCGGCGGCGCTGCTCAGGCTTGGCCTGAATGATCTCGCCGATCTTGCCCTGGTGGACGAGCGCCGGCGAACGCGCGCCGGTTGCGGCATCGGCGAACAGAAGTTGCACGTCGCGGGCGCGCACGTCGCGGCCGTTGATACGATAGACCGATCCGGCTTCGCGCTCGATGCGGCGGGAAATCTCAAGCGACTGGCTGTCATTGACCGCGGCTGGCGCCGTGCGTTCCGAATTGTCGATCGTCATCACCACTTCGGCGTGGTTGCGCGCCGGCCGGTTGCCGGAGCCCGCGAAAATCACCGCATCCATGTCGGCGGCGCGCAGTGACTTGTGCGAGGTCTCGCCCATCGCCCAGCGCAGCGCTTCCACCAGGTTGGATTTGCCGCAGCCGTTCGGGCCGACGACGCCGGTCAGGCCGGGTTCGATCATGAAGTCGGTGGGTTCGACGAACGACTTGAAACCGTGAAGGCGAAGACGGGTCAGCTTCATAGGCACAGATTCTCTGTTGGCAGGGCGCGAATCTCCCTGCCTGGACAATACCATAGAAGGCAATGTCGGTGTGTGGCGTGAGTCGCTTAAAGCGGCCCCTGAGTGAGCGACAATGGCGAGGCCGGTGCCGCAGGGCAACCGGCGCGCCCGGCTTTTCCCAAGGGAATTGTGAGGGAATTAGCCCAGGATTTGTCCCGAACCGGGAGCGGTTACGGTTCCCAGCCCCTCTCTTAGCTCTTGAGCAGGGCCTTGATCCGCTTGTCGAATTCCTCAAACGAGGTCTCGCCTTTGATCTTTTCGCCATTGAGGAAGAAGGTCGGCGTCGAATCGACCTTCAGAACGTCGGAGGCGTACTTCTGGTCGGCGACGATCTTGTCGAGCAGGGCCTGGTCCTTGAGGCAGGTTTCGACCTGCTGCTGGCTCAAACCGGCCTGTTTCCCGATCCGGGTCAGCGTCTCGGTGGTGTTCTTCATCACCCAGTCGGCCTGCTGCTTGAACAGGAGGTCGGTGACCGCGAAGTATTTGGCGGCATCGTCCTTGGCGATGCAGCGCGACAGCATCGAACCGGCGGCCGCCTTGATGTCGAGCGGGAATTCGCGGAACACGTAACGGATCTTGTTGGTATCGATATAGGCGGCCTTGATCTTCGGGAACACGTTATCGTTGAACGCCGCGCAATGCGGGCAGGTCATCGAAGCGTATTCGGTGATGGTCACGGACGCGTCCTTGGGCCCAAGCGCCATATCGGGCAGCGATTGCGGCTTGGCGACGTCGGCCACGCTGTCGGCCAGTGCCTCGGCGATCAGTTGAAACGGCGACAGGCCTGCGAGAGCGGCAAGTCCGGTCAGCGACAGGGCGGCGGTAAAGGCGCGACGCGTGATGATCAAGATCGGCTCCCGAATTGGCGCTTTGGCACCGAAAGACACTAAACAAGGCTTCGCTAGCTTGAAACCACTAATGTGGCAATGGCGCGCCACAGCGGCCGCAGGCTCAATTTCGCTTGATTGAGGCGCCCAACCGCGCCAGCGCGGCCCGCAGCGCATCGTCCTCCACCGCGGAGAGCGTTTGTGCGACTTGCTCGACCTGGGCGGCGTCCGGTGCGGGCGAGGGGCGGGGC
>NZ_JBAVCF010000109.1:0-2875 GCF_049586575.1 Bradyrhizobium sp. | reverse complement strand
CTTGTTGGCCTCGAGGCCGAGCAGCTCGGGATTCCGGGCTCGCACCCGGCGGCGCGCCCGGAATGACCGTTGCTGATTTGCCCATCTGTCCAGCCTTGCCGCGAAAAATATTTCGCTTAACCCGTCGGGCAAATCAGCGATACCAGCTCGCCTCGTCTCACCCGATGAGAGGGGCGGCTCGCGATCGTCACGAACGTGGGTAGAGATGCGGTGGACGCGGACCTCGCCTTAAGACGAACGGCGGTGGCCTGCGGACGGCGAAGTCGTGTGGTCCTGACGCCCCGACGCTGGCGTCAACTCGGTGACGATGCTCCGCATCGTGACCGGGGATGGTGGCAAGAAAGCCCGGCTCACCAGGGAGATCACGAAGGAACCCGTTAAAACCATTGCGCAGGGAGTGCCGGATCGTTCCGGTGGACCTGTGGTGACTTACTCGTGTGCTTTCCATCCTTGCGCACGAGGCTGCGGGTGCGCCTAACGTACCGGCATTCCCTGCGCCCTCTCTATCCGGGACGGAATGTTTGTGCATCACCCGGGCGCAACTCGCGCCGCGGGAATGCGGGTCGACGTCCCCGTGCTGTTTGACACGTGAATCCGGGAAACCCGGAAAACGCATCGCTAGCAGCGATGCTCCTCTCGATGAGGGCCGAGTAACGTCTGTCAAGCGGTCCGCCCGCGCCGTGATGTGCGCCGGCAGCGGCAACGAGAATATTGAGAGCTAGAGCTAGCCGCTAACTTCTCGACAAACCTCGCCTCAAGAACTATCCTTATTCCATGAACATCATCCGCCGCACACTGGATATCGACGCCGACACTGATACTCGTCTGCGTCAAATGGCTTACGAGCGCGGTCAGGACGTGGCAGCGGTACTCGCCGAAGCCGTAGCGCTTCTCGATTCCGTCGTCGATATTACTGGACCTGATATTGCCGAGGACCGCCTGCGGCTGGACGCCTTCAAACAGACACGCTCTGCCGTCCCGCTCGACGAAGTGAAGACTTGGGTCGCAAGCTGGGGCTCTGCAAATGAACTGCCGCGCCCTGCGCCGCGCAAAATCGGATGATCCTGCTATCGTCCGACGCTGTTGAGGACGTCGATCGTTTGAGAAGCTTTCTCGATCAGAACAATCCCGGCGCTGCCCAGCGTGCACTGGCAACAATTTGGACAGCCGTCGACCGGCTGCAGGAATTTCCCGATCTGGGCATGCCAACCCCGGATGCGGACATTCGCCAGCTCGTCATCCGTTTCGGCGCGTCGGGTTACGTTGTTCGTTATACAGCGTTGCCACCGGATATCCTGATCACGCGGATATGGCATGGCCGAGAGGCGCGACTTTGATTACCTCTTCTCCACCGCATCCCTGACACTTTCGCCGACGAAGGCAGCGGCGCGGCGAAAAGCCTCGTCGGTGTCGCCGCGAAACGTCACGTTCTGCCGAAACAGCACCTTGTCTGCTTCGAGGTCGAGCAACTGGACATCGCCCCATTGCACCAGTGTGCTGATCTTGTGGATGCCGCCATAAACGACGAAGCGCGCGCCGGAGTGGCGGCTTGCGGTAATGAACTTGTCCGGCTGCATGTTGATGGGCGTGCACGGCGGCTCGGCGCATTCGAGCGGCAGTACGCGGAAGTCACCTTGCGCGCCGAGTTTCGCACGAAGCAATTCGGCGAACTGCGCCATGCGCGCCTGATGGGCCGCGCGCTGGTCCTTCGCCTCGCCCGACGTGTCGATGTAGTCGAAATCGGCGACGGCAACCGTGAGCGGAGCCGCCGAAAGTTTCATCGGAAATAACAGCGCGGCCGCCGCGCCGATCGCGGCGAGTGCGGCCCTGGCTCGATCTGCCCTGCTCATCTGCAATCCTCCGTGGTATCCCGTATTCATTGGCAGGGCGCAGCCGCCACCGCTGGTATGAGCGATCAGTTTCAGCCGGCGATCACGCGCTTTCTACTTCCAAAAGCCGTTCCCTTGCCGCACCTGTTGCAGTGCCATCCCGGGGATGAACCCGCCAAGCGTCACAATGCGCTTCGCGCGGGCCAAGAACAACAGCTTCAAAGGAGAATTTTCATGCGTCGCGTTACCGCTCTCTGTGCCGCCGCCACCCTCGCCGTCTCAAGCCTCGTCGTCGCGGGCGCCGCCGTCGCCCGCCCCATGCACATGCACGCGCAACCGTCATCAGGCTATTACGTGATCCGCTGGGACGATACCGGCGTCTGCCAGATCTGGAACACCGACCTGACGCAGAAGCCGTGGCAACTGTTCTCGCAATACGAGGTCGTCAGCAAGCCGGTACCGACCTTTGCGGCTGCGGCGACGATCCAGGAAAACATGCGGATGAGCCGCCGCTGCACGCTGTGAGAATTCTCTGCCGCTTGCGCCGGTTTCTCTCCACGTCGTCCAGGGCTTGACCCGGGCCCCATAACCACAAGTGGTCGGTTGTTGCGAAGGCAATTAACCCCAGCATGTCACGGATGGCCGCGGCGTATGGCTCCCGGACCGCGTTCGCGGAGCTTACTTGTCCGGGACGGCGTCCTGTATGTGACTTCGTCTGGAACAACCGGTTTTGACACCGCTCCCGTGAAATAGTATCGGCATCGCACGGGGGCGGATCGTCATGTCAGACACGTTTCGGCTGAAAGATTATCTGGCGCGGATCGGCCATCACGGCTCGCTCGCGGCCGATCTCGCAACGCTGAAAGCACTCCAGCTTGCGCATCTCGATGCGATCCCGTTCGAAGCGCTCGATCCGCTGCTGCGCCGTCCGGTGAACCTCGATTCCGCCTCGGTGCAGGCCAAACTCGTCGAGAGCCAGCGCGGCGGATATTGTTTCGAACAAAATCTGCTTTTCAGATCCGCCCTTCAGGCCATCGGCTTTCAGG
>NZ_JBAVCF010000108.1:0-4500 GCF_049586575.1 Bradyrhizobium sp. | reverse complement strand
GGCGTGCGCAATTTCACCGCGCGGCAAAACCTCGTGAAGATGAAGAAGGGCGACAAGGCTTTCTTCTATCACTCCAACGAAGGCAAGGAGGTCGTCGGCATCGCCGAGATCATCAAGGAGGCCTATCCCGATCCCACGGACAAGACCGGCAAGTTCGTCTGCGTCGACATCAAGGCCGACAAGCCGCTGAAGACGCCGGTGACGATGGCCGCGATCAAGGCGGACAAGAAACTCGCCGACATGGCGCTGGTGAAATATTCGCGGCTGTCAGTGCAGCCGGTGACGGCGGAGGAATGGAAATACGTTTGCAAAATGGGCGGGGTGTGACCCTTGGTCGTCATTGCGAGCGAAAGCGAAGATCCAGAAACCTTCCCGGTGAGATAATCTGGATCGTCGCTGGTGCTCCTCGCAATGACGCGATCTGATTTGCCCGTCGTGCCAACGGCTCGCGCGAATGCGCGCTCGATGACAGGCTCCGCGTTGTCCAGGCGAACGCGGCCCGGGACCTATAACAGGAAGACATTTGATGCACGCTGGGGCCACCAGCTCCGGGCGCAACGCGGGCCGGTGTTTATGGGTCCCCGCTTTCGCGGGGACGACGAGGGGATTCAGTTTACGCCGCGGCCGCCAGCACCACCTGGGCCAGAAGCTGCTCGCGCTTCTTCTGGGTGCGGTAGCCCTTCATCGTCGCGGCAAAACGCTCAAGGATGCCGTCCTCGAACGCCGTGACGATGGTGTCGTGCACATAGCTCTTGCGGCAGATCGCCGGCGTGTTGGAAAGCTGGTCGGCGGCAGCGCGAATCGCATCCCCCACCTGGCGCTTGCGTCCACGCTCGCTCGTCGCCGGAGAAACCCGCGACAGCGATTCCAGCACCACGGCCGACGCCATCAGGGTGCGGAAATCCTTCAGCGAAATCTTGATGCCGGCGATCTCGCGCAAGAACGTATTCACCGTCGTGGTGGAAACCGTGCGCACAATGCCGGACGCATCGCGATACTGGAACAGGCGCCTGCCCGGCAACTGGCGCAGGATCGGAATCGCGCGGACGAGCTTGGCCGCGTCGCACTCCTTGCGCACGGCCTTGCCGCCCTTGGCCTTGAAGCTGAGCACAAAAGCGTCGCCGTCCAGCACGACGTTGGATTTCAACATGGTGGTGGCGCCGCGCGTGCCGTTCAGCCGCGCGTAGGATTCATTGCCAGGACGGATCGCGGTGCGCGCGATCAGTTCGATCACCGCCGAGAGCGCGAATTCCCGCGTGGGCTGGTCGCCCGCCAGGTGCATCGAGACATGGCGGCGGATTTTCGGCAGCGCCTCCACCAGCCGCGCCAGCCGATGCGCCTTGCGGTGCTCGCGAATCTTTTCCCAGTCGGAATGATAGCGGTATTGCAGCCGGCCGGCGGCATCGCGCCCCACGGCCTGCAAATGCGAACTCGGATCGGGCGAGTAACGCACTTCCGCATAGGCTGGAGGCACCGCCATCTTGTGCAGGCGGCGAATGGTTCTGGCGTCGCGGATATGCGAGCCGTTGGCGCGCACGAAGGAATAGCTCTTGCCGCGCTTGACGCGGCGGATGGTGAGCTGGTTCTGCTCGCCCAGAGTCAAACCGTGTTCCTTGGCCAAAATTTCGACCGAGGGCGCGGCCGTCTGGGCCAGTTTGCGCCTCGCCGTCTTCGGCCCGAGCGGTGCGGGCTTGTCGCCCGCCTTGGGCCACTGCCCCAAGGCCTTTGCCAAAGCCAGCTCAGGATCGGGCACGCCTTGCGGTGGCGCCACAAAATTCTGTTGATCCATCATAGCTTTAGATGCCTTGCTCCAATGCATACCCTGCTAATGCCGGTTAGTTTGCTTTGTTCCGGCATGGGGCGAATGGCCCCGACCCGCGGATTTAGGGGGGATTGGCCGATCGCGCCAGCCCCTACCTTGGAGGCTAGAGGTTTCAAATTACCTTTCGCGGTGCGATGCAGCCCTGCCCTGCAAGCTCGCACCCGGCTGAAACAGGGTCCTTTCCGACGCTTCATGCAGGCTGGTCGCGCGTTGATCCTGCACACCGCAAAAGCCTCGCCGAAGGTCGTAGTCGTTGCGCTTGTCGTCGCCATCAGCGCGAGCGCATAATTGATTTTAACAATGAAGACGGCGGCCCCGTTCGTGGGCCGCATTGCGTGGAGGGATCACAATGTCCGACAAAATCTATGATGTATCGGCCGATTGGGCCAAGCGCGCCTGGGTGGACCAGGCCAAATATCGCGACATGTATGCGCGTTCGGTCAGGGATCCCAACGCCTTCTGGGCGGAGCAGGCCAAGCGCATCGGCTGGATCAGGCCTTTCACCAAGGTCGAGAACACCTCCTACGCCCCCGGCAAGATCTCGATCAAATGGTTCGAGGATGGCGAGCTCAACGTCGCCTGGAACTGCATCGACCGGCATCTGGAAAAGCGCGGCAACCAAACCGCCATCATCTGGGAGGGCGACGATCCTTCCGAATCCAAACACATCACCTACAAGCAACTCCATGACGAGGTCTGCAAGTTCGCCAACATCCTCCGCACCCGCAATGTGAAGAAGGGCGACCGCGTCACCATCTATCTGCCGATGATCCCGGAAGCAGCGTATGCGATGCTGGCCTGCGCGCGGATCGGCGCCATCCACTCGGTGGTGTTTGCCGGCTTCTCACCGGACAGCCTGGCGCAACGCATCAACGACTGCCAGTCCAAGATCGTCCTCACGGCCGATGAAGGCCTGCGCGGCGGCAAGAAGGTTCCGCTCAAGGCCAATGTCGATGCGGCAATTGCAAAAACCGGCGGCGTCGACTGGGTCGTCGTGGTCAAACGCACCGGCGGCAACGTCAACATGAACCCGACGCGCGACCTCTGGTACCACGAGGCCGCCGAAATGGTGACAACGGAGTGCCCGTGCGAACATATGAGCGCGGAGGACCCGCTGTTCATTCTCTATACGTCGGGCTCGACCGGCCAGCCGAAGGGCGTTCTGCACACCTCAGGCGGCTATCTCGTATTCGTCTCGATGACGCACCAATATGTGTTCGATTATCACGAAGGGGACATCTATTGGTGCACGGCCGACGTCGGCTGGGTCACCGGCCACAGCTACATTCTCTATGGGCCGCTGGCGAACGGCGCGACCACGCTGATGTTCGAGGGGGTGCCGAATTACCCCGATAATTCGCGGTTCTGGAACGTTATCGACAAACACAAGGTCAATATTTTCTACACCGCACCGACCGCGATCCGCGCCCTGATGCAGGCGGGCGACGCGCCGGTGACGAAGACTTCGCGCGCCTCGCTTCGGCTGCTCGGCTCGGTCGGCGAGCCGATCAATCCCGAAGCCTGGGAATGGTATCACCGCGTGGTCGGCGACAACCGCTGCCCGATCGTCGATACCTGGTGGCAGACCGAGACCGGCGGCATCATGATCACGCCGCTGCCCGGCGCCACCAAACTCAAGCCGGGCTCCGCGACGCAGCCGTTCTTCGGCGTGGTGCCGGAGATCGTCGATGCCGACGGCAAGGTGCTGGAAGGCGAGTGTCAGGGCAATCTCTGCATCGCGCGGTCGTGGCCCGGCCAGATGCGCACGGTCTATGGCGATCACGCCCGCTTCGAGCAGACCTATTTCTCGACCTACAAGGGCAAATATTTCACCGGCGACGGATGCCGGCGCGATACCGACGGCTTTTACTGGATCACCGGTCGCGTCGACGACGTCATCAACGTCTCCGGTCACCGCATGGGCACGGCGGAGGTCGAAAGCTCGCTGGTCGCGCACGCCAAGGTGTCGGAAGCCGCCGTGGTCGGCTATCCGCACGACATCAAGGGTCAGGGCATCTATGCCTATGTCACCCTGATGACGGGCACCGAGCCGAGCGACAATCTGCGCAAGGAGCTGGTGGCGTGGGTGCGCAAGGACATCGGCCCGATCGCTTCCCCCGACCAGATCCAGTTCGCGCCCAGCCTTCCCAAAACCCGTTCCGGCAAGATCATGCGGCGCATCCTGCGCAAGATCGCCGAGGACGAACCGGGCAGCCTGGGCGATACCTCGACGCTCGCCGATCCCGCTGTCGTGGACGATCTGGTCAAGCATCGCCAGAACCGGAAAGACAAAACGGCGTAGAGCTGCTAAGCTCGCGATCTTACGTTCAGGACTCGCAACGCGGCGTTCGCGCGCCGCGTGCGGTTTACTCAACGGTAGACTCAAACCCATTGTCGCGGCCGATCGGAACATCGTCGGGTGGCGACAAGAGCGAGTTGAGAAGCGAGCGCGCGGGCACGTTCATGCGCTCCCTCACGCTATTGTCATCCGAGGTTCGTGCTGGCCAAAGGGTTTCCTGAGGAGTGTAGTTTTCAGGTCATTTACTTTGATTCCAACATTTTCTTTGCTGCTCTCCGAAAACCCGTCGCGGCCCGATCGTGCAAAACGCTCGGTTAACGGAAGCGGTTAAATATTTGTGCCGGCTTGGGGCGGATTTGACCGCCGGATAGAGCGAGCG
>NZ_JBAVCF010000107.1:0-22537 GCF_049586575.1 Bradyrhizobium sp. | reverse complement strand
TCGGAGGCGTAGAAGTCCGCAGTCATGCTGTCAGTCGAGGTCACCGCGCACAGGCCCACGACCGGTCTTAGCGACGCTCCCGAACCAGCGCTTACGAGGCCTTACGCCTTATGACCCTTTGCAAGGTCTCATCTATCCGCGACTGCCAGCCCTTCCCTCCTTTCTTAAAATGCTGAATCACCTCCGGACTTAGACGCAGCGACACCTGCTTCTTGGTCGGCGCTTTGTTCGGGCCGCGACCTCGACGGATCGAAGCTGAAAGATCGGGGAAGACTTCCGCGAATGGCTTTGCTTTGGCGAAATCCGCCTTGGTCAACTCGGGGCTGTCGCTGACTTCGCGCAGGTCCTTGTCACTAAAGCCACGACGCTTTTTAGCGGTTTTCATAGTAGCGCTTCCTTTCATCTTTGCTCGCGGGCCGCATGCTGATGATGCTGATGCCTTCGCGTCCGAGGCGGGCAAACACCACGACGATGACACCGCGGATATTGACGCCGATGCCGACCCAACGCCTCGCCTTGCCATGCGACGGAACGATCAGCGCGCTGTCGAAAAAGAGCTCGTTCAAATCAGCAAAATCCAACCCGTGCTTTTCCAGGTTGGCAAGGCGCTTCGGCTCGTCCCAAACGATCTTCACGATTTAATTGTAGTTACAATTTGGACGCTCATCAAGCATTTTGTATATACGAAATGTGTTAAAGGAACGCGCCCTTCGGCATCACTCCCACTCGATCGTCTTGCATCGACCTATCGATCTGATTTTAGGATACAAATCAAGGTGATCAGTCCAAAGCACCGACGACCAGACCGTCACAACCTATCCTTCAGACGATTTGTTTGATGCCTAAGTTTGTCGTGCCGGCACATCATTCTTGAGATCCGGCGTACGTCATTCACCGGCGAGATCGTGCGTGGTCGCGTCGTCCGACGAACAAAAAGCATGGGCGGCGAAGTTGAAAAAATACGCGGTCCTCGCCGGCGTCAACGCTGCCAACACGGGTACGCAAGGCCCGCGCGGAGGTCGCCCCTTATGATGATGGCCATGTTTGGTTGGACCGGCCCGAGGATGCCTGCGCACTACATCGCACAGACGAACCGGGAGAAGCTTCGAATCAGTGGCATGGAGAAATCATCGCTGCATAGCGGATGGCTCCCATTTTGCTCGTGAACGCCTGACGGCCTTCACACCCTGGTACTTGGATGCCGTGAGCGGGAGCCATCTACCTCATCCGCTTTGGGGGCCAGAAGGAGACAATTCGACTATGTCGACGCTTTAGTCATGCGCCGATGACAACAACGAGATTTCCTTTCGTCCCGGACTCTTGAGTCCGGCTTTTCCAGCTATAGAGTGCGCGGATGAGCCCTACCTGCTTGATCGACCCTTGCAATGAAGCCTGCAACCGCGGCGAGGATGGCAAGTCCTGCGGCGGAGAGCATGGTTTGCAAGGCCAGATTGTTCCAGCCAGTACTCAAGATTGCGTGCGCGGCAAACGAGAGCAGCACGCTGATGCAGTAGATCGCGAGCGAATATTCACCACATTGAACCAGCGGACGCAGGAACCGGGCGGTCAACGGCGAAAGGCCGCGAGGAAGGAGACGCCAACACAGCAGTGCTAGCGCCAGGAAGTGGATCAGCCGCAGGACATCCAGATCGCCCTTCTCGATGGGATAGATCGAATCCGCGATCATCCTCGGCACGTAGGCCTCGAGCGAGTGGAAACGCCAGCCCAATGTGATGAAGAAGCTCAGCAATAAATAGACCACAGCCACGCCAGCCAAAACCGGCGACTTGAGGATGCGAGGTTGTTTCTCGGAAGGAGAGATTCCCCACCACACGCCGATCACGTAGAGCAACTGCCAGTTCACGGGATTGAAGTAGATAAGGCCCTTTGGGTAGGCTGATATCGACCAGTCAAGCCAGTGGGACGCGGAATAGAGCAGTGCCGATGCGATCAGGGTCTGGGTTGGCCAGAGGATCATCGCCGGCAAGATCAGCACCAGGGCGAAATGCAGGATGACCATCAGCAGCAACGGATCGAGGTTGACCGGCGAGTATCTCAACATCGCCGCTTGAGATATCGTCTCAAACGGGTTGGCGAAGAAGATGGCGAGGTTGGCGTGATCCAGCAGCGCCGGTTGTCGAATGGCAAAGAGAGCGACCTCTGCCAGGAGGGCCATGACCGTGACGATCTGCGCGGTGTAGATTTCGACGGCGCGACGCAGGACGCGCAATAACGCAATCCTCAGCCCTGCGTGCTTGGCAACCCCTCCGTAGACCTTTCCCGACGCCAGTCCTGACAAAAAGACAAGAATCTCTGCGGCGTCGCTGAACCCGAAGTTTCTGGGGGTGAGATTATTGAAATAGAGTTCCGGGATATGGTCGATAAAGATCCACCATAGCGAAAGACCTCGAAACAGGTCGAGCCGCAAATCCCGCACGCCCGGAAGCCAAATAAGCTTCGACCTCCGGGCTCTGGTTGGCGCGCCTAATGTGACATCATGAGGCAAAACGGCGCCTCATCCAAAAGCCCGCGCGTCATGCCTCCGAATACCCATTCGCCCAACCGACTGTGGCCATAAGCGCCTGTCACGATCAAATCGGCGCCATTTTCTTTTGCCAAACGAACGAGCTGATGCGCATCGGATTCGGCCATGTGAACGCGCACATCGGTTTCGGATTTCACTCCATGCCCCCGTAAATGCTTTGCAACATCGCGGACACGCCGTCGTGCAAGATCCTGTTCGTCCGACGCGCAGATCTCGACAATCGTTACCTGAGACGCTTGCTTCAGGAACGGCAGCGCATCATGAACTGCAAGACGCGCCTCTCTCGTGTCCTTCCAGCCAATCACGACTCGATCAGCCTGCAATTCACGAACATGCTCGGGCACCAGAACGGTCGGCCGGCCCATTCGCAAGACCGCTCCCGCGGGGTCAACCAGATGATAGGGATCTACCTTGCGGTACGTGCTCTTCAGTACGACCAGATCGGCCGCCCTCGCCTCGCTCGCGAGGAAACCGAGCGGATATTCGACATCCCAACGCCACTCCACTCTCTCGGCCGGCAGGCCAACGACTTCCCGAAACCACCGTTCTTTTTCGGCAAGTTCGGCTTTCATTCGCCTGATGTCTTCGGTCGTGGTTTCCTGAATGATCACACCCTCGGCGACGAAGTCGGGCTCAATTGCAAACGCGGAAACGCCTATGACTGAAGCGTCGAACTTTGCGGCGATGGCTCGCGCCACGCTCACTTGCTCCTCTGCCTGTTGCGCAGGCTCGACGTAGACCATGACTGTTGCGACTGACATAACCGTGCTCCGCCAATGTTTCATTTTTTGCTCAGGCGTCGCATCAGACCGTTGACATAGATCAAGCGGCGAAGCCTCAGCCGGCACGGCTCGGCAGTTTAGAATGATTGTCTCGGCCAAGCCGCCGCAAGCCGGGTGGACGAACTCAACACCATGACAATTGCCCGGGTGCCCGCTCAAGCAGTTCGCGGATATTGGCCTCGATAATCCGATAGCCGACATTTCCTGTGAGGCGCTGCCTGCCTTCGTTGAACAGAAGCGTTGGGCTTGCCGTGATCGATTGGGCGCGAGCGATCTCCAGATCACCGCCCAAAGCGGCATGCGCTGCGCCGGTACCGATGGCATCCTCAATATCGGCAACGGGCAGGCCGATCGATTCCGCAATTTCGAGCAGCACCTTTGCCCGCGAGACATTGCGCCCGTGCCGAAAGAAGGCCTCGCGCACTGCCCAAGCCGCGCGATTCCCGGCATCGGGGGCAAATCTGCCGGAAGACTCCGCGCATCTGATCGCACACAGGAAAAGATGGGCGGGCATGGAGGATTTGGGAACGTCGATATTCCACGTGTTCTCGTGAAATTCGACATGGCCGAATCTCTCGACGATTTCCCGTACATGGCTTCGATACGCGGCAAGGCCACCGCGCTCGCGCCATGCCGTTTCAATCTTGTTCGCGACGTCGCCGAAGACATGAAAATAGCGGCTGTCGAGTTCGGCAGCGTCCTCGAAATTGGCCTTCAATTCGTCCATGCGGACCTGCGAGACGTAGGCCCACACGCACAAAGCGTCAGTAAAGTAGGTGATCTTGACCCGATCCATCCCGACGCTCCTTTTTGACAACTATCCGCTCAAGCGACTGCGTATTTTGCGACACTTATCGTTGAAGAACATACGTGCCAGGTGCAGGGCATAGCGGGACGATACCCCGTGCCGGCGCTCCTGTGCCGGGCGGTGCGATGCGTTGAACGTCGCTGTTGGCGAAGAGCCAGCGTGCCCACTCGGGCCACCACGAGCCCTCTACCCGCCTCGCGCGCGAGCGCCATGTCGAGGCGTCGACGTAACGATCGCCGGCCTGGCGAGTTGCAATGTCATAGTGACGCCCTTTGTGGCCCGGCTCCGAAACGATACCCGTGTTGTGGCCGCCATTGGTCAAAAGAAACGTGAGTTCGTTGTCGGTGAAGAGATGAGCCTTGTAAACTGACTGCCATGGCGCAATGTGGTCGGTCTCCGTTCCGACAACGAACATGGGCACGCGCAGATCCTTGAGTGCGACGACACTGCCCTCGACGGCAAATCGCCCGGCGGTGAGCCGGTTTTCCAAAAACAGTCCGCGGAGATATTGCGAGTGCATCAGATAGGGCAAACGCGTGGAGTCGGCATTCCAGGCCATGAGATCACTCACCGGCTCCCGGTCGCCCAGAAGGTAGTTGCGCGTCGCCTTTGACCAGACCAGATCGTCGCTGCGAAGCGTCCGAAAGGCGGCGCTCATCTGTGCGGAATCGAGTACGCCCTGATCCCACATCATGTCCTCGAGAAAGGCGACCTGGCTTTCGTCGACGAACAGCATCAGTTCGCCTGCCTCGCTGAAGTCTGTTTGGCCTGCAAGGAGGGTCACCGTCTTGAAGCGATCGTCGCCGTCGCGCGCCATGGTGGCCGCGGCAATCGCAAGCAACGTGCCGCCAAGACAATAGCCGCACGCGTGGACCTTCCGATCAGGCATCACGGCATTAACCACGGAAAGTGCCGCCATGACGCCACCGGTGCGGTAAGCATCGAGCGAGACGTCACGATCTGCCGGGGTCGGATTGTGCCAGGAAATCATAAAGACGGTGATGCCGCGATCGACCAGATACCGCACCAGCGAACGGTCCGGCACGAGGTCGAGAACGTAGTATTTCATGATCCAGGCGGGGACGATCAGGACGGGCTCGGCCAGGACATTTGGCGTAGTCGGGCTGTACTGAATCAATTCCATCAATTCATTTCGAAAAATGACCTGGCCTGCGGTCGCCGCGATGTTCTCGCCGACCCGGTAGTGCGGGTCAGGCTTCTGTGGCACCATCGCCATCGCCTGGGTCCAGTCTTCCCAAAAATTCCGCATGCCGCGAAAAAGATTGGCACCGGATTCCTTGATCGTACGGTCGATGACTTCCGGATTCATCCAGGCCAAATTGGAAGGAGAGAAGGCATCGAGGTACTGGTGGATCATGAATCCGACCCGTTCGGCATCTCGTATCTTCATGCCCCGCGGCGGTCGCGTGGCGCTTCGCCACCATTCTTCCTGGGCAAGGAACGCCTGTTGCCACCAGAGGAATGGGTTTTTTTGCCAGGCTTCGTTATCGAAACGATGGTCGATCGGGTCCGGCTTGAGTAAGGGTTCGGCGCTGCCGGTCATGAGCGCGGCAAGCCGAGCGGCCAGCACGACACCTAGCGCCGCCAACTCGACCTGCCGCCCTGGCGCGCGCAGTAAATGCGAACACCAATCGAACCAGGCGCTCGCCTGCGCGTGCGGCGAAATACCCGCGGTTAACCGCGCAATCATGCTGCGGCCGACGCGATCGAACGTCTCGAATGACGGCAAATTGGCCACAGGCGACGGCGGAGGCGGGCACGGCTTTGGGGGGACCGCCGCCAGGGGGCGCCGAACGACTGGCAAGCTTTCGACTGTCTCAGCCATGGTTATCGGCCTCCGAATGTGGAGAAAACTGCTTACTTCACCGCAGTCCGAGCGTCTTGACCTTGATCAATCAAATGGCCGGCAGCCGCCCGCCTCGCGGTCCTTTTCAGGCGATGCAACAAACCCTGCCTCCCCTCTTCCGTCGGAATAGCCAGGGAGTCCTGATCCAAATCAACCAGGCCCCGTCGAACAGGATCATGATGTCGTTAGATGACTGGGGAGATTGTACTATGCGCGCCCTTTTTCTCGTGATTATCCTTCTTGTCCCGCTAACGCCTTCGATGGCTCAAGACCAGAAGCTGCCGTCACCAAACGTGTCGCAGCCTGCTCAGCGTCAACCGGGTTCAAGCGCTGCGAAAGAAAACGGTCAAAACGATCGTATGCTGGACCGGATGGGTCCGGGTATCGATTGGGACCATCGGAAGCCGGGCCGGGACTGGAAAGTCTCTCCGGGCCAGAGCAATGGCAAGGCCGAGCACAATTGAAGAATTCGGATCAGGTCGCTCTGCACTGAACTGTGAACCCGCTCAGCAGCGTTGCGTCCAGAGCGGCTTGAGCAGTTCCATTGCCGCAAGAGCTAGCAGTGTCGCGCCCGCCGTCAGCGCCAGGTCATCGGCATGCAGTGGGCCGAAGTGAAACAGCCGGCGCAGAGGCAGGAGCGTCAAGCACAAGCCTAGCAGCAGGCAGACGCCGAGCAAGATTGACGCCAGCGCCACATTGGGACGAAGCAGCGCCTTTACCGAAGAAGAACTGAAGGAGCGGTTCACGAGAATTAATCCGAAGATGCCGAGGACGAGCGCCACGAACGTGAGCGCCCTCACTTCGTTTTCCGGCATGGCGTTCCTGGTCGCAAGGACAAAAATGGCGCCGGCCATCGCGAAGGTAAGAGCGCCTTGCACCACGCCCCATATCACTAAACGGCGAGGCAGTAGCGGCTCTGCTGGCGAACGGGGCGGTCGGCGCATGACATTGTCCTCCTCTTTCTCCGCCTCGAAAACCAGCGAGCAAACCGGATCGATAATCAATTCGAGAAAAGCAATATGGATCGGACCGAAGATGATCGGCAAACCGAGGATTAGCGGCAACAGCGCCAGTCCAGCGATTGGCACGTGAACGGCCACAATGAACGTCATCGCCTTGCGGAGGTTGTCATAGATGCGCCGACCTAGCCGGATTGCAGTGACTATCGATCCGAAATCGTCGTCGAGCAGCACGATGGATGACGCCTCGCGCGCGACATCCGTGCCGCGGCCTCCCATGGCAATGCCGATATGTGCAGCTTTTAGCGAGGGCGCATCGTTGACACCGTCGCCGGTCATGGCGACGATTTGCCCGTCGGCCTTCAGTGCTTCCACAATACGCAGCTTTTGTTCGGGCACGATTCGCGCGAATATTGACACGTTCTGTACGCACGAGATCAGTTGAACGGCACTCTGCCCCGCGATCACGTCGCCGGTGACCGTGTCGCTGGACGCAAGACCAGCCTGGCCCGCGATGGCAACGGCGGTTGCAGGATAGTCGCCAGTAATCATCACAATCCTGATGCCGGCCGCCTGGCACTGTCGGACCGCTCCCGGAACGCTCGCTCGCAGCGGATCAGCGAATCCAACGAGGCCGAGCAGTTCAAAAGTAAGGTCGGTGGGCGCCATGGGCAGAGTTCCATCGATGCTGCGTGCCCGCGCGACGGCCAGAACACGCATCCCCTCCGCCGCCATCGGATCCACCGAAGCCGTGAGATCATTTCTCTCGCTATCCGAAAGCCGACACAGGCGGCCAACGGCCTCGGGCGCACCTTTCGTCGCCACGATGAGCGAGCCGCCGTCACTGGGCGCCCAGACCTGCGTGACCGCAAGAAGCTCCGGCCTCAAGCCGTAGGTCCTTTCCAGCTTTGCTTCGACGGGCAAACTTCCTTGTCCGAACAAACTATCCGCGAGATCGCGTAGCGCTGTTTCCATCGGATCGAATGCTTCCGGTGTGCTCGCCAGAACGCCATAGGCGACCACCTGTCGGAAGTGTTCCCCGACCACACTTGCGCCGCCGCGACGCCATCTATCGTTCGCTGTTCTAAGTTCTGAGACCGACATCCGATTTTCCGTCAGTGTACCGGTCTTGTCCGTACACAGCACCGTTGCCGAGCCTAGCACTTCGATCGCGGTAGAGCGCCGGGTCAACACTCGGGCTCGCGAGATTCGCCAAGCCCCCATCGCCATGAAAACCGTCAGCACTACCGGGAATTCCTCCGGCAACATCGACATACCGATGGTGATGCCGGCAAGAAGTGCTTCCAGCCATCCGCCGCGAAATAGACCATAGAGGACCATCACAAGCAGGCTGATCGCGCCGCCGCCAATTGCCGCAAGGCGGACCAGATCGCGTGTTTGCGTCTGAAGTTTAGGGGGCTCCGTCTCGATGCTGTGAAGCAATTGGCCAATCTTGCCCATCTCGCTTCTCGCTCCGGTTGCAACTACCTGAGCCAAGCCGCTGCCTCGGACTACGAGCGACCCGGAATAGACGTACGGGGAATCTCCGCCGCCGGGAGCCGGAATGCGCTGTAGGGACTCGCGGGATGGCCGCTTGCCCACTGGAACGGACTCGCCGGTCAGTAGCGATTCGTCAGCTTCCAGATCCTGCGCTTCGATCAACCGCGCATCGGCTGGAATACGGTCGCCCTCCGACAAAACGATAAGATCACCCCTTGCTACATCGCGTCCAGCGATCCGCTTGCGTTTACCGTCTCGAATGACGAGCGCGCGCGGACTAGCGAGATTGCGCAGAGCATCGAGGACGCGCTCGGTTCGCGTTTCCTGGACGACCGTAATGACGATCGACAGCAACGCAAAGGCAAGCAGGATAAGTGCCTCCTTCAGATCGCCGAGAAGAACGTAGATGGCTCCGCCGCCAAGCAGCAAAGCAAACATCGGCTCACGCAGAACCTCAAGGACAATGCGGAACGGGGTTCGGCGATCCGGTTGGGGTAGTTCGTTCGGGCCTTCAGCGCCAAGCCGAGCTTGCGCCTCGCTTTCGCTAAGACCGATCAGGGGCACTGTGCTCATTTGACGGCAGTGCGCTGTTCGAAAGCGGTTCGGCGCACGCTGGAACCTTGTTGGGTGTATGGCTTCTTTTCAATGGCCGCAACCGACAGCCTACGGTAGAGATCGCGTCGCCGCACGATTGGCCACCAATCGTAAAGGAAGATCTCGAGCGGCCGCCAATTGGCAACCCAGCCTAGGATCAGGAAGCTTTCCTGCACAATCCTCCTGGACGGTGCATCCGCCAGTAATCCAGACACAAGGTTTGCTCCAAGCAGACAAGCGATGAGAATCGCGACACCTATGGCAAGAGATCGGCGGCCGATCCGGAACAGCTCGTTGAGGTCACCCTGAATGACGGCCGCGCGGCCGGCGAAGTATTTGCCAAGAGCTTCCGGCAGGTCTCGTGCAAGGTCTGCTTGAGATTCATTGTTGGGATAGTGAACGACGACCTTGAACGGCCGGTCCGCCGGCAGTTCTCTTGCCCATCCCACAATATATTCTTCGGCCTCCCGGTCGAGGTCCTTCTCGCGAAATGGAAACGGATCAAGCGTGTGGAAAAGCTGCGCGATCTCATCGACGCGGATTTCGATAACATTCTCCGCTGATTTCGACATCGTCAGATTTGTCCGATTGCAAATGATAAGTTCGGCTTCTGCTCGCGCGCATCGGCTCTGTTTGCCGTTCCAGCTAGCTCCCTGTCTTGATCGAAATCAAGATCCTACGAAGTCACTCCCCCGTTCGCACCTGGACCCGTACCCCCGAAGCGACACGGTCGCTGGGGTAGACGATGACAACTTCACCCTCTTTCAAGCCGGAGGCGATTGCAGCGAGGCGGCCCGAGCGACGAACGAGCCGAACATCGCGGGTCTGTGCACGCCCATCCTTCACAACAAAGACATTCCACTGTTCACCACGTCGAAAGAGCGCCCCGGCAGGAATGATCGCTGCATCGTCCTGCGTGAAGACGGTAATTTGTGCGTCAACCTGGTAGGCATCACCGAGCTTCGCCCAGTCCTCTGCTGGCGAAGTGATGTCGACCAGGACGTTGACCCTTTGCTCCTCCACGCCTAGTGTCGAGATCTTGGTAAAAGCTGCCGGTTCAACCCGGCGCACGCTCCCAGAAAGGGCCGCTTGCCCGCCCCAATGGACGATTGTGACGTCGGCGCCAGGGCTGATCTCGACGGCGTCGGTGCTCAGCACATCCACCACGATTTCGAGATCGTGCGGATCGCCGACATCCAGGAGTGGCGTGCCCGGCTGGACGATCGTTTCGCTCTCCTGCGCGACCCGCAACACGACGCCCGAGACAGGCGCGGCTACCATCCAGCTTTCCGGCGGCTCATTGGCGTCGCTGTCGCCGCTATATCGAGCCAGCAGGGCGCGCATCTGGCTGAGCTCGTGCTCGGCCGCATGATCGAGAAACTCCGCAGCCCGCAAATCCCGATCCGCCAGACGTACCGCAAGTTCGGCGTGCTCCAGCGCCTGAGAAGTTGCAGCCCCGCGCTCAGCCAGCGTTCGTGTCCGATTTAGATCCATGTTCGCCTGATTGCTTTGAGCGCGCGCGCGCTCGACGACCGCCTTTGCCCGCTCGACATTGGCCTCGGCCGTACCAAGCCGCTCCTCGACCTCACGGCGTGTACGCGGATCCATGAGCGGCGCAGGCGACGGCGTGATCGTCGCGACCGCATCGTCAACCTTGATCCGGTCGCCGACCTTGAACCGAATCCGACCGAGCCGGCCCGCAAGGGGCGCCGCGACGACATAGCGTTCGCGAACGCGGGTCTTGCCGTCCTCATCGATGCTGGCGACAAACCGGCGCTTGGTGACGATGGCCGCCTCAACCGGGACCGCTCCAGGCATCACCGCCCAAACCATGATAGCGGCAGTCACCAAAATTCCCGTAGCGATAGCTATGCGGCGAAGGCTGATATGCATCCTCATTCCCTCGTCTTGAGAGCTGCAACCATATCAAGCCGGTCGACTCGCCTGCGCACCACGAAGGTGCTGGCCGCTGCGGCAGCCAGGACGACGCCGGCCGCGATCAGGTAAGTCCGCGGCTCGATCACCGGCGGGATCTGGAAGCTGTCGTTGGAGTGGAATCTCGCGATCAAGGCGATGATTTCGTGCGATAGCCAGAGCCCGATCGGAATTCCCAGCGCTGTTTCGACTGCGAATTCACTGAACAGGATACTTGCAACTTCGCCTCGGGTGAAGCCGAGCACCCGGAGGCTTGCCAGTTCCCATGCGCGTTCCTGCAAGCCTATGCGGGCGCTGTTATAGACAACGCCGACCGTGATAATGGCCGCAAAGGCCGTGAGGATGCCGGCGCTCACGAACACGAGCCCCGCGATTTTCTCCATAAACGAAGACAGGGTGTAAGCCTTCATCGTCACCGACTCGATCGCTGGGAGATTCTTGAATCTAAGGCCAAGCGATGGCAGCGCGGTCGGCTCGACATACATGCTCGCGGCCGAAACCACCGCGCCCTCGCCAGTGAGGTGATTGAGGACATCCATGTCCATGTACGATGCCATGCCGATCGACTCGTCGACGATGGTAGTCACAGGAAGATCGAGCTTGGAGCGCCGGCCTTCCATGGTCTCGACCGCAATGACCTCGCCCTGCCTTACCTCAAGGCGGTCGGCGAGGCGCCGGGTCAACGTAATTCCAACTGGCGACGCTGATATCGGGCGTAGCGCCGCATCGTGCGGCCTTCGCAATTCATCGCTCGGTGAGAGCCCTATCACCGAGGTCAGGTAGCTGCGATGGCCAGCCCGAAGCCGCACCGGAACGATCCGCTGCCCTTCGACCGCCAGCACGCCGGGCAATCGCGCCAGGTCGCGAACGATCGCATGGTCCATCGGATGCGGGAACGTGATCGAGGTGTTGCCGCGCTCTACCAGGTGGAATTGCAACTCGACCATCTGGTCGATGGCGTCGCGCCAGAAGATCCCAAGCACCATCATCGGAACGGCGAAAGCGATACCGACCACCGTCAGCACCGAGCGAAACGGGCGCCCGGCCATGTTGCGCAACATCATCATCGATCGGGCGGTGACGACTTTGTCCGGAAGAACGGCCTCGATCCACGAACGGCGGAAGCCAAGCGGTGCTGTTGGGCGCATGGCGACGGCCGGCGCCAGGCCGACGACCTCCCGCAAGGCGGTCAAAACGCCCAGCGAACCTGCTGCCAGACTGATCGCTATCCCGGCGAAGGCCGTCCAGGGAGCGAACTCGAACGGCAGTTCCGGTACGCGGAAAAAGCCGTGGTAGCTCGCCATCATCGCCTTTCCAAAGCCAAAGCCGCCCGCGACGCCAAGGACCGATCCAATGAGGACGATGACGATGACGAGCTTCAGGTAGTGCAAGGTGAGATTGAGCGTCGGAAAGCCCAGCGCCTTCAGCGCTGCGATCTGCTCGCGTTGAGCGTTGACCAACCTTCCCAGCGCGGCGTTGAGCAGAAAAGCCGCAACACCCAGGAAGATGACGGGGATTGTGATGGACATCGCCTTCTGCTGGTTCAACTCGTCCTCGAGAAACCTGTTCGAGGGCTGGTCGCGCCGCTCGACGGCACCAACCGAACCAAACGGTTCGAGCAGCCGGTCCAGCTCTTCAATGACCGGTTGGGGATTGACACCTGGCGCCAGGTAAACGAGGGCGTCGTTAAATGCGCCTTTCATGTCGAACGCCGACTCGGCGGCACTTCGATCGACCCAAAGAATGGCGTAGAGGCGATCGTCGGGAATCGGCAGTCCCGGCTTCACGGCGTAGATATATTCCGGCGAAAGAGCGATGCCGGAAACGCGAAAGCTTTCCAGCTTGCCATTGAGGAGTACGCGGATATTTTCGCCCGGCCTGACACCATTTGCCTCGGCGAAAGCTTCGTTCACCGCAACGCCCCGAGCAGAACCGGCTTCGGGGGCCGTCCCTTGCCGCAGATGTAACCGCGCCAGCTGTTCATCGCCCGCACGGCTCAGCGAGATCATACGTGCCGAAACCGGCTGCGAGGCGGCGGGCCAATCGACGATGACCTCGCGCACGATGCGGGGCTCCACCGCGACAACGCCCACGATGGTATTGAGCCGTGGCACGATCGACAGCGGCGCTCGCTTCATCGTTACGAAGATTCGTGGAAATCGGGCATCTGCATAGAAAGCATCGCAGCCGGCGCGCAGCGACACATAGGTCGAAACCGAGCCGACGAACACGGCGACGCCGGCACCAACCAGCAGCGCGATGGTGAGCACCTGTCCGCGTATGGCAGCGATGTCTCGCCGCAGTTTGCGATCCAACAGGCTCACCAGCGCACCTCTTCGGCCGAGAGCCGACGATCATTGCGCTCCTCGCCTACGATGCGCCCGCCGCCGAACCGCAGTACGCGGTCGGCCATGCCTGCAATCGCCGCGTTATGCGTGATGATGACGATCGTCGTTCCGAACCGCTCGTTGGCGCGGGCGATCGCGGCCAGAACGATCTTCCCCGTGTCGCAATCGAGCGCGCCGGTCGGTTCGTCGCACAACAGCACGTCGGGAGACTTGACGATCGCGCGGGCGACCGCAACCCGCTGCTGCTCGCCGCCGGAAAGTTGGGACGGAAAATGGTCGATGCGATGCTCGAGACCGACGAGCTTGAGTACCTCGAGCGGATCGAGGGGCTTTTCCGCAATCTCATTTACCAGTGCAACGTTCTCCAGCACTGTAAGGCTGGGGATCAGGTTGTAGAATTGAAAGACAAAGCCGACATGTTCGCGCCGATAGCGCGTCAATTCGGCGTCGCCTGCCCCAACCAGATCGTGGTCGCGCCAATGAGCCTCGCCGGATGTCGGACTGTCCAGCCCGCCAAGAATATTCAGGAGCGTCGACTTTCCCGAACCCGACGGGCCGAGCAAGACGACGAATTCGCGCTCGAAGATATCGAGGTCGACATCGCGCAAGGCGTGCACGTCGACTTCGCCCATGTGATAGGTCTTCGACAGACCCCGGGCGTGAAATACCGCTATCACGGCTGGTTCTTGCACTACCGTCTCGACGGCGTGTCCGATCGCGCCCCGCGTTGCCTCTTTGGTCTGCTCCGGAGGTTCCACGTTCGCGCCGTCGACTAATGCGAGAACAGAATGGGAAGGAGCGGCTTCGAAAGCATGCTTTGCGTCGCGCCTCCGAGAATGAATTCGCGGAAGCGTGAGTGGCCGTAGGCTCCCATCACCAGCAGGTCCGCGTTGTGGGAAGCAATTTCCCTCGTAAGAGATTCGCCGATCGACAGTCCCGCCCTGTCAACCCGGTCCACGATGACGTCGATCCCGTGCCGGGACAGGTTCTTGGCGATTTCGTCCGAGGAGTGCCTGGCGTCGATGACCTTTTCGTTGGTCACGGTGACGATGCGCACTGTCCTGGCCTTCTCCAGGATCGGGATCGCGTCGGCGACTGCTCGCGCAGCCGAGCGACTGAAATCCCAGGCAACGACGACCATGTTCAGCTCAAACGGTCCCGAAGGCGCGCTTTCCGGCACAACCAGAGTCGGCCGCCCGGATCCGAAGATAATAGCTTCCGCGTACCATTGATCATACGTTGCCGGCACCGAGACGATGGTAAGATCGCGCAGCCGCGCATATTCCACCAATCGCTCCGGAACACGATAACTCACGCTCTTCTCATGAATGATTTCGTGCAACAGGTCCGCCCTTTGCGCGGCGGCCTCGAAGGCGGCAAGAAGGTCTTGCGCACTGTCGTGGCTTCGATGGGCCTCGCGGGCAGCGATAGCCCCAGCCGTCCCAAAGGAAAGGAAGGTGCCGGGAATCTGGACGTGAACGTCGCACGCGATCGCGGCGATATGTGCGTTAAGCGCAGAAGCAAACGACACTGCGCGATCGACCACCGAGACTGGTGTCGGATCCGGGTAAGTGGTGAGCGTGAGCAGAACATCCTTGATAGCCATCGAACCCTCCGGTGCAACGTCGGATGCAATCCTAGCTTCAGCGTCGGCGGGCGATTTGATTTATCGCAGATGGCAGGTGGTCAGGATCAAACCCCAACCGAATGCCGATCTGCGTGATTTGCCACCAGCTTCCGCCGCTCCAGCAGCGCGATCACAACGAGTGCGATACCTCCCAGGATCATATTTGCCCCCAGCAGGATTCCGGGAGCCCATAACGCGGTTTCCGGAAGGTCGGCGAACATCAGACCGGCAAGCACGAGGTCGACGACGCTACTGGCCTGAATCCATCCGCGATAGCCGGACAGATATCGAGAACGCTCCAGCGGAAAAGTCAGCTTGGCGGCACCGAGAAGCGCAAGGCAAATGATGAGAATCACGGTGAGCGAAATGGCGCCGCTCCACGGTTTGACCAACAACGCGAGCCCCGCGATCACGGCGAATGCAGCAAGAAAGAGCAGGTAGGAAATTCTCGCCGCCCGGTAGGGAAAATAGGCAATCATGGCGGCGATCCCGCCTAAGAGCAAACACCAGCCCAGCGCTGTAACGGTCCCCAGCGACATCAACGGAGCGATAAAGAGTGCGAGTGCACCAAACCCGACGAGTGCAACTCCCTCGACAAGGAGAATCAGCCAATGCGACCGAGCCGCATGTTCGGCTCCCTCGATGAGCATTTCTGCTTCGTCGAGTGAGCTGAACTCTTTTCCCTTCTTAGACATGATCCCGAACACGAGCACACCTGTAGCTGCCGATTTGGAAGCTTAAAGTTCGCGGAAGGGCGCTCATTGAGATGGATCAAGAGATCGTTGATGTCTCGATCTAGCATTAAATATGTTCGAGAATTCCGCGTCGGCCTAAGGTGGAGGAACATGCCAGTCTTTGATGACGTGATCGTTAGTCTGGCAGTGGCGTTGGGAATCGGGCTCTTGATCGGCGCGGAGCGCGAACGCCGCAAGGGTAGCGGTCCACTGCGCTCGCCAGCCGGAATTCGAACCTTCGCCGCAGCCTCGCTCACGGGCGCCGTAAGCTTCCTGGCCGGCGGAGCTGTGCTTTTCGATATCATTGCGGCTGGCACGATCGTGCTAACCGGCATTGCGTATTTCCGATCCCGCAGCTCCGATCCCGGTCTCACGACCGAAATCGTGCTCGTTCTAGCGGTCCTGCTTGGCGGCATGGCCACGCAGAAGCCCGGTTTAGCGGCCGGCCTGGCGGTCGTGGTAACTGGCCTTCTCGCAGCCAGAACGCCGTTGCATCGGTTTGCCCGCTCGGCGCTGACCGAAACAGAGCTAGAAGACGCTCTCATTTTTGGCGGCGCGACGCTGGTCGTACTGCCGTTACTCCCCGACCAACCGCTCGGCCCGTTCGGCGCGCTGAATCCTCGATCGATCTGGATCATCGTGGTTCTCATCATGGCGATCGGCTCGGCCGGCCACATTGCGGTACGCATTCTTGGTGCGCGCGCCGGGCTCGCGATTACAGGATTCGCGTCCGGCTTCGTCTCAAGTATCGCAACAATAAGTTCCATGGGCTCGCGCGCGGTGGCAAGTCCAAAAATGCTCAGTGCAACCGTGGGTGGCGCAGTGCTCTCAAATACCTCGACCGTCATCCAGATGTCGGCGCTGCTTGCCGCAACCAGTATCCCTGTATTGATCGACCTCTCCCTCCCGATGGTCTGCGCCGGTGTGGTCGTCACCGCTTACGGCGCAGTCTTCACAGTCCTCGCGTTCAAACAGGAGGAAGCCGAGAAGCTTCCGCCTGGACGCGCATTCAGCCTGCCGAAGGCAGTGGGACTGGCAGCGATGCTCGCGACGATCATGCTGATATCGGCCAGCTTGCGGGAGGCCTTCGGAGAAAGTGGCTTGATTGTCGGTGCGGCGGTCGCAGGCCTCGCCGATACTCACGCAGCTGCCGTCTCTGCTGCTTCATTCGTTGCTGCCGGGAAGATGCCGCCAGGTGACGCCGTCATTCCAATTCTGGCTGCTCTATCGACGAACACAATCAGCAAGATTGTCGCTGCGTCGGCCAACGGGAGCCGCGCTTTCGCCGTTCGCGTGGTATCCGGGCTGATCCTCCTCATCGTGGGTGCCTGGACGGGAACGCTCGTCCGCAACCTCATCACACCCTGGCTTTTCTCATAGGCTCGTAGCTGGACGGCCAGACACGACGTTCGCCGAGTATCCCCTCAATGTAGATTGTGTTCACCGCAACGAGCACTACGACTGCGAGCGGAGCAGCCAACAGCACGCCAACCGGTCCCAATAAAAGACCGAAGATCAGGGTTGCAAACAGCGTGAGAACCGGCGGCAGTTCGATAGCCTCCGCCTGAACCAAAGGAGTTATGAGATTGCTTTCCACAAAATGAATAGCCGCATAAAGGGCAACGACGTAACCAACCAGTTCCGGCCCCTGCATGGAAGCCATCAGAACCCCGGACGTCGAGGCAAGGAGCGGACCAACATATGGAACGAAGGCAAACATGCCGGAAATCAAGCCCAATGCTAGGGGCGCGGGGACGCCGAGCAGCACCAATCCGATCGCGGTGAAAGTGCCCACGACTGCCATCGTGACCGACTGGCCAACGATCCAGCGCCTGAGCGTCATCCCAAGAAGCTCAAGCATTTCCCGCGCACCGTCGCGCCGAGGCGCGGGGACCAGCCGCAACACACCATCGACATATCGGTTGGGCTGTACCGCGAAATACAGCGCAGCGAACAGCAGGATGCAGATGTAAGCCACGGTCCTGAAGATGGAGCCGAACAATGCGGCTATGTAGGTCGCGATTGGCGCGGTGGCGTTACCAAGACTAATATCCTGCGCGTGGCCCAGAAGCCATGCGCCCCACGGACTCGATCCGAGTTCATGGGCGAGCTGAGCGAGACTCTGCGGCAAGTCCTTTGTGAGCAGGTTGAACTGGGATGTGATTTGCGAACCGAACAGCCAGCCGATCGCGGCGATCAATCCGAGGAGCAAGAGCGAGACCGGGATGACAGCCCAGCTTTCCGCCATTCGTGTGCGGCGGCTTACCTCATGCGCAAGGCCACGCAACAACAAGGCCAGAAGAGCGGCACCGAACGCCAGCACCAGCACGTCGGACAGTTTCCAAACCGCAAGCGCCACCACAATTACAAGGCACACTACGAAAGCCGGATGTAGGAACGGCCCGATCGATTTGCTCCACTCCGAATCCTCGCGGGGGACAATAATCTCAGTGTTCATGTTCGTTCGGGTTCCAAGCTACTACCTCCCGAGAACGATCATGCATCAACCGACATGTCTCCATTGATTCAGATCAACTTCGACCGATCAGGCGGGACTACCTACTACCTTTCAAAAGGTGAAGCCGTGAAAAATACAGCGACTGAAGACTACGGCCCCGTTGCCAAGACGTTGCACTGGATAACGGTAGCTTTCGTGATCGTCGCCTGGATGCTAGGCACGTTCGGCGACGAGCTTTCCGAGGGACGGGCCCGGGATTCCGGACTTATGATCCATATCTGGATCGGATTGGCCATTCTGACAATCGCATTCGTGCGAATACCTTGGCGCATCGCAAATCCTCCTCCCAAGACTCTTTCTACTGAATTCGGGAGATGGTTGGTCGAGTGGACCGATCCAGTGTCGCGTGTGATGCATTACGTTCTTTATGCATTGCTAGTGGCGGTGCCTGCCGTGGGCATCGCGCTGCAATTTGCGCAAGGCCATTCGCTGCCGCTATTCGGCCTTGCGGAAATTCGGTCGCCTTGGCTTGCCGACAAGGCATTCGCGCATAGCGTCAAGGAAGTGCACGAGGTCTTGGCCAATCTTCTCCTGATTTTGGCCGCCTTCCATATGACGGCGGCGCTCCTTCATCATATTGTCTTTGGCGACAATACGCTGCGTCGGATGCTGCCACACCCGCGCAAGCGATCTCAGTTGTAATGCGCGCCCGCTGTGGGGGAAAGGCAAACCCGCCACGTTCAATGTCGCAGAGAAGCGTCGGCACCTCCGTTTGGCTTGATTCACGTCAATTCTTTTGGGTGATATCGGTCTTAGCTTTCGGCGCCAAATCTGGGAGATCATGAGATGTTCAGGTACTTCCACACTGGCGCGGTGGCGTTGCTTCTACTCTTGGCCCAAGGAAATTTGACGATCAACGCGCAGACGTCGTCTGCGGTATTAAGAGAGTTGCGAGCAACGATAGTCCAGACCATTGGCGCACAGCCAGAGAGTGTCGAAATCGTTGTGAGCGGGAGCACCTTCACGGTGTTGCGGGTGAACAGCAATATGAACGAAGCCACCCATGCCGGCCGAGATAACGAGGCAAATGTAGTTGGTCAGATTGTTTCGAAGGCGGTCGCGGGATCCCCGGCATTCAAGAAGTTCCATACCATCAGAGTGCAATACGTGACTCGCTCGAAACCGGGGGCAACCTTAAAGGTCGTTGACACAGTTGAATTTCGAAAATCTCCCAGCGGCTCGTTTCAATTCCATGCGACGTAGTCTGGCAGCGGAGTTGCCTTTCCGAATTTGTAAGCCTTTCCGAAATCTTGAATTGTAGACCGACCGAGGGAAACCGTATGCCTGCCACGCCGCATGTCGAAAAGCATTTCACGGCATCGGAATCGGTGCGCGATGTGGTGATCGGCATGGCCGACGGCCTCACTGTCCCATTCGCGCTGGCGGCCGGTCTTTCGGCCGCGGTCGTCAGCACGGACGTCATTGTCACGGCGGGACTTGCCGAAGTCGTGGCGGGCGCGATCGCCATGGGGCTCGGCGGCTATCTTGCAGCGCGGACGGATGCTGAGCACTACGCCGCCGAAGAGCGCCGCGAGAACGACGAGATCGATCAACTGCGTGAGAAGGAGATCGCAGAGGTCCAAACGATCTTCCGCGAATATGGCTTGCAAGGGAAAGCGCTCGACGACGTCGTGAACTCCATCGCGGCCGATCGAAAGCGCTGGGTCGATTTCATGATGCGCTTCGAACTGGGGCTTGAGCGACCCGATCCGAAACGCGCACCGATCAGCGCTGCCACGATTGGAGGTTCGTATATCGTCGGCGGACTAGTTCCGCTAATCCCATATATGCTGACGCATAACATTACCACAGCCCTACAGATTTCGATCGCGGCCACGGGTCTGGCTCTACTGTGCTTCGGCGCGATAAAGGGTCACTTTACCGGCGCGAACAAGCTGAAGTCCGCACTGCAAACGCTTCTGGTAGGCGGGCTCGCCGCAGGGGCGGCGTTTTGGCTCGCTCATCTGTTCGGCTAGCCTGATCGCGTCCGCTGCGTCATTCGAGCGACCAAGTGTACCTTGGTTCTTGCTCTGACGTTTGGCGATTCGTGATGGTCTGCAGCGCAATCTGCCGTGCACCGACTGCGGGCAGACCTACTTACGCTTTTCGTATAGCGGTCCCTCGATGAACGTTTCTTCGGCCGTACGCTTGATACCCTGGCGAGCTTCCGCAGCATCAAGCGGACGTTCCGACGATTCTTCGAATCGGGTCCATCAATTGAACGCGCACCCGCCGCGCAATCCGATTTTCTTGAACACCATTGCCGCCGGACAGAAACCGGTGAATGACGCCTGAATCATGTTCAGCCCGGCAAAGGCGGTCAGCAGGTACCAGTAGGCATTGACGTAGGCGCCAAGTGCGAGTCCTAGCAGGACGACGAATCCCGCGAAGGCCAGAACAGCTTTGTCGATATTCATGGCATACTCCTTTTGGAAATAAACGACGTTACGAACGGGCGAGACCCGCCTCGGTCCAGGCGACGATGTCTTGCATATCCATGGCACCGGCCTGACGCGCAATCTCCCGGCCGCCGCGCATCAGCAGAAGGGTTGGGATGCCCATTATATTGAGCCGTGACGATACCGCCGGTGCCTTGTCGGAATTCAGCTTCAGCAGCCGAACCTTCGGCTCAAGCTGCCGTGCCGCCCGCTCGAACATCGGAGCCATCGCGCGGCACGGGCCGCACCAGGGTGCCCACACGTCGACGAGCACGGGAATATCGTTGTTGGCGACGTGGCGTCCAAAGCCATCCTCATCGACCTCAATCGGGTGGCCGGTGAAGATCGGCTGGTGGCAGGCGCCGCAGCGCGCGTCTTTCGACGCACGCTCGGCCGGCAGGCGGTTGATCCGCCCGCAATTCCCGCAAACGACATGGTGCATCTCGCTCATGTGCCCGTTCTGACCTCCTTGATCTTGGCGATGTTGAGCTGGTTGAGCAGGAAGCGCTCGTAGAACGGCTCGCTCTCGCCGCGGCGCATCTTGCGGAGGAAGTATTTTTCGAAGGCCACCTTGGCGTAGTGGACCCACTCGCCTTTCGACGACCAGTTGACATTGCGCGGCGGAATTTGCGGCTGTGCCAGGAAGGCGACCCCAGAGTCGCCGAAGTCTGCGAGGCAGATGGCATTCCAGGTCGGCTGCGCGTGCGGCGTCTCACCGCGAAGCAGCGAGCCGATATTCATCGCGGTCGCCGTGACCATCGATTCGATCATGAAACCGGTCTTCGGAACGCCGACCGGTACCGGCGTCGCTCCGACAGGCGCGATCGCGACGCATACCCCGACCGCAAACACGTTGGGAAAAGCGGGATTGCGCTGATACTTGTCGACGATGATAAAACCGCGCGGATTGGTCAGCTTCTCGATCCCGCGAACGGCGTCCACTCCCCGGAACGCCGGCAGCATCATCGCGTAGGCAAACGGCAGGTCATGTGCCTTGTGGACCGTTCCGTTTTCGGCAAATTCCTCCACCGACATCATGCCGGGCTCGACATGGTTGACGCGGGCATTGGTGATCCACTTGATGTGCTTCTCGCGCATTTCGCTTTCGAGCAGGCCCTTGGTGTCGCCGACACCGTCGAGGCCGAGATGACCGATATAGGGCTCCGAGGTCACGAAGGTCATCGGCACCTGATCACGCAGCTTGCGGCGGCGCAGCTCGGTCTCCAGGATGAACAGGAACTCGTAGGCCGGACCAAAACAGGATGCGCCCTGCACCGCGCCGATCACGACAGGACCGGGCTTGGCGGCGAGCTTTTCGAATGCTTCCCTGGCGTTTGTAGCGTGGTCGACGTGGCAGATCGATTGGGTGTGGCCCTGCGGCCCCAATCCCGAAATCTCGTCAAAGGCAAGCTCCGGGCCGGTCGCGACGACGAGGTAGTCGTAATTGATGGACGAGCCGTCGCCGAACTCGACGCGATTTTCGTCCGGGTGGACGCGCTTGGCGCCCTGGGTCAGCAGCTTAATGCCCTTGCGCTTCATGATGTCAACGAGATCGATCTCGATTTCGTTGCGCTTGCGCCAGCCAATCGCCACCCAGGGGTTCGAAGGTACAAAGTGATAAACCGCCCCTTGCGAGATCACGCTCAGGCGATCTGCCTTTCCGAGCTGAGGCAGTAATTCATAGGCCATCAGCGTCCCGCTGAGACCGGCTCCGATCACGACAACTTCCGCCATGGCTAATTCTCCTTTGGGGTTTAACCCTCCGCCGATTCCGTTCCGGCCGTTATTCCTGCTTGACCATATATTCGTATTATCGTATATACGCAACCATGAAAATAGATAGCGAAGTGATGGAGCGCGCGGCTGATCAGGCGAGCGACCT
>NZ_JBAVCF010000106.1:0-9198 GCF_049586575.1 Bradyrhizobium sp. | reverse complement strand
GTATCAGGTCGTTTGTGAATGCGTTTCCGGACGCGCTCGATCGCGCCCGGCAAGATCATCTCGACATGGTCAAGGCATTGCGCGGCTCGCACCGCGACAAGCTTGTCGCCCTGACCCGGCGGCATCTGCAGCCGGCTCCCGAATCCTACATCAGGGATTACGAGCGCCGTTTCGGAAAAACCGATGCTTGATGACGCCACGGGGCAACTTCATTCGGCGCTGCTAACCAGCTTGATGCGCGGCGCGCTCGCTTCCATCAGGCTTCGATAGGCGGCAAGATAGTCAAGTGCCATCCGCCTCGCCGTAAACCGTGCCTCGAACTGTTTGCGGATAATACTGCGATCGAGTTGAGGCAGATTTGCGACAGCAGCGATCGCGCTGATCTCATCTTCAACGATGAAACCTGTCACCCCTTGGTTGATGACTTCAGGAACTGAGCCGCGGTTATAGGCAATCACTGGAGTGCCACATGCCATGGCTTCGATCATGACGAGACCGAACGGCTCCGGCCAGTCAATGGGAACAAGAAGTCCGATCGCGCCGCTGAGAAAGTTCGATTTTTCGTGATCGCCGATCTCACCGATATATTCGACGAGCGGATGATCGATCATCGGTCGAACGACCTCATCGTAATAATCCTGGTCGGCGCGGTCCACCTTGGCGGCGATCTTCAGTGGGATGCCGCATCGCGTTGCAATCCTGATCGCGCGATCGACGCCCTTTTCCGGCGCGATCCGGCCAAGTACCGCGAGATAGGACGGAGTAACCGGTTGGGGCGTCAAGAGCTTCTCCGGCAGGCCATGATGGATTGTGCGCAGCCAATTTGCCTGCGGCACCGGGCGCCGTTGTGCATTCGAAATCGAAATCACAGGAACGGAAGAGAACGTGTTGAAGACCGGCTGATGCTCAGGCAGATCCAGTCGGCCATGGAGGGTTGTGACGAACGGCGTTGGCTGGCGAAAGAACAGGGAAAACGGGTAGTAATCGAGATGAAAATGGAGAAAGTCGAACTCTTCATCGTCGCATTTCTGTCGAACCCGTTCCAGCATTACCATGTGGAGCGCGTTCGGGTCGCGGACCGATCCGTCGAGGCGCAGCGCTCGCGGCCATGTCGCGTCGAGTTTCGCAGATGTTTGGGAGTCGCCGCTGGCAAATAGCGTCACATCGTTTCCAAGCGCGACAAGTTCCTCCGTCAGCCAGTGTACCACCCGTTCGGTTCCGCCATAATACTTGGGTGGAACAGCCTCCGTCAGCGGAGCTACTTGCGCGATGCGCATCTACCCGTCTCCTGTTTGGTGCCATGGATGAAAAGCCCCGTGTAGCCCGGCGCAACGACGCCACGTGGGGAACGTTTCCGCATTTGCGAAGTTCCAACAACATGTGAACTTTCTTTCGCCGGGAACTTCACCTCTAGCTATTTCACGAGCGAATGGGGTCGTTTCGTGTTGAAGGCAGCGGGGACGGAACCCTGAGGCGGTGCGCCGCATTCGACCTGCAGAAGCAAAACGGGTCTGGAAATCAGGCGTCACAAAAAGGTTTGCAGCGCATGGACAACCTCTCTGGCTACGCCAATCGCCCGTTTGCTTTCGTATTGCGCTACATCAGGCGAAGGCTCGCTTCGCACGTCGTCATTTTTTCGTCCGTCGTTGCTGCGGTTGCCTGTTCCGTAGGCACCCAATACGGCGTGAAGTTCCTCGTCGATGGGCTGTCAAGCGGACCAACGCGCTCCGGCAATGTGTGGCTGGCTTTCGCTTTGCTCGTGGCGCTGATCGCGTCCGACAATTTTTTGTGGCGAATTGCGGGCTGGATTGCGAGTTTTACCTTCGTCGGCGTCACGGGTGATTTACGGCGCGATATCTTCCGTCACCTGACAGGCCACGCGCAGAGCTACTTTTCCGATCGCCTGCCTGGAATGCTCACCAGCCGCATCACCGCCACATCGAATGCGATCTATTCTGTTGAAAACATGTTCATCTGGAACGTCCTGCCGCCTTGCATTGCAACTGTTGCAGCCATTAGCCTCATCGGAACTGTAAGCTTGTGCATGTCCGCGGTCCTGATTTTCGTTGCCGGTGGGATGGTGATGGCCATGTTTCGGCTCGCTGCCGTCGGAAGGCCGCTGCACGACGATTTCGCCGACAAGGCCGCGGCGGTCGACGGAGAAATGGTCGATGTCATCAATAATATGCCCCTGGTTAGGGCATTTTGTGGACTTAGCTTCGAGCATGAACGCTTTGATGCCACCGTTAGAAGGGAACTTACGGCGCGCGGACGCAGCCTTCGGTATCTCGAAAAACTCAGGCTGACCCACGCAGCCGTGACGGTTGCACTGACAATTGCGATCCTGGCCTGGGCTATCACGCTTTGGCAGAGCAGCAGCGCGACAACCGGCGACGTCGTTCTGGTCTGCACACTCGGCCTTTCGATCCTTAATGCAACGCGTGATCTTGCCGTCGCGCTAGTCGATGTCACGCAGCATGTCGCGCGACTGACAGAGGCGCTCGCCACCTTGTTGCTTCCGCATGAGCTCTGTGACCACCCCGAGGCCGAGCCGTTGATCAAGAGCGGCGCGGCCATCGCGTTCAATAATATCTCATTTCGCTATCCGGGCGGTCTGACGGTTTTCGACAAATTCAGCCTTCGCATCCAGCCCGGCCAGCGGGTTGGGCTTGTCGGTCAATCCGGCGGCGGGAAGTCCAGCCTGTTCGTTCTGTTGCAGCGATTTTACGACGTTCAGCACGGGAACGTCACGATCGACGGCCAGGACATTTCACGCGTGACGCAGCAGAGCTTGCGCGAGGCGATTTCTGTCGTCCCGCAAGACATCTCGTTGTTCCATCGTTCGATCCTGGAAAATATTCGTTACGGCCGGCCAAACGCGACCGATGACGAAGTGTTGCGTGCAGCAATCGCGGCACGGTGCGATTTTGTCGAATCTCTCCCGGAAGGGCTTGAAACCATGGTCGGAGACCGCGGCGTTAAGCTTTCAGGCGGCCAGCGGCAGCGGATTGCCATTGCGCGTGCTTTTGTAAAGGACGCGCCTATATTGCTACTCGACGAGGCCACTGCCGCCCTCGACAGCGAATCCGAAGAGGCTATACGCGAGGCGCTGGCACGGCTGATGCGTGGGCGAACGGTGATTGCGATTGCTCATCGCCTTGCAACGCTGCGTCACTTCGACCGCGTCGTCATGCTCAAGGCGGGCAAGATTATTGAGGATGGACCGCCCGATCGTCTGATGCAAGGGCAGGGACCGTATCGCGAGCTGGTAACGCAGGAAATGAGGCGCCTTGCGAAGCACGCGGCCTGACCTGCAACACTGGAGCTCCTATTCCGAGGTTCGCAAACCATTGCGGTAACCTCAGATGCGAACCTCGGAATCAAAGAAGCTCCAGCAGATGTCTTTTGTAGTGCGGCCTTGAAGTTGGAGTTCCTATGACGAACCCGCGGCCAAACCGACAGGAACTTCAAATTCACCGCCCTAACCGTTGCGTACGTCTTTCGCTGCTAATCCAAGCGAGGTCAAATGCCAGTCGAAGCCGTCACCAGCATCACCAGCCTACGGATCACGGAAACAGTCGCAGAGTCCCCATTCTATATCCCGATGACGGGACCTGCGGCGCGGCCGCGGCGCTCGCTCAAGCATGACGATACGTTCATCGTGCTCGACAGTCACGGGGATATCGGCGCCTCCGCGGGCGGGCCCGATGGTCTGTTCAACGCGGACACGCGTTACCTGGCACGACTCGAACTGGTGCTCGACGAGGTGCAGCCACTGCTCCTGGGTTCGAATCTTCGGGACGATAATTCATCGCTCACCGTGGATCTCACCAACCCGGACGTCTATCGGCAGGGTCGTATTGTACTTCAGAAAGACGTGCTACACATCGTGCGCACCATCTTTCTCTGGCGAGGTGCAGCCTACCAGCGTATCGGCGTCCAGAACCATAGCGAACATAAGGCGAGCTTCGATTTGACGCTGCTGTTCGGCAATGATTTTGCCGACCTGTTCGAGGTGCGTGGCGAACGGCGGCCGCGCCGCGGCATCGCCTCCGGCAAATTGCTCGGCCCTTCCGAAGTCTTGCTGGAATATACCGGACTTGACGGCAGCTCCCGTACCACGGCGCTTCAGTTCGACCCGTATCCGACGCGGCTCGCGGCGAATGCGGCGACCTATCATCTCGATCTGGCACCGCGGCAGACTCATTCGCTTTTTGTCGTCGTTTCCTGCAACAAGCCTGCGACTTCAAAACAGGCGCCGTTCTTTCGCGGGCTGCTGGCTCACCGCCGTGAGATGCGCCAGCAGACCAAAGGCGCCGTCAGTATCGAAACGTCGAACAATATCTTCAACGAGGTGCTGTGTCGCTCGATGGCCGATCTCAACATCTTGATGACGGATACGCCGCAGGGTCGCTATCCCTATGCGGGAATTCCCTGGTACTCGACGACGTTCGGCCGTGATGGAATCATTACAGCGCTCCAGATGCTGTGGATCGATCCGCGCGTAGCTCGCGGAGTGCTGAAGCGGTTGGCGCTGTATCAGGCAAAAGTCGTCGATCCGCTCGCCGACGCGGCGCCGGGAAAGATCCTGCATGAAATGCGCGGAGGCGAAATGGCCGCGCTACGCGAAGTCCCGTTCGCGCAGTATTATGGCAGTGTCGATGCGACGCCATTGTTCGTTCTCCTGGCCGGCCTTTACGTTGAGCGTACCGGTGATGACGATATGCTTGCTGAACTATGGCCCGCCATCGAAGCCGCTTTGGCATGGGTCGACGGTGCCGGCGATCCGGATCGTGACGGCTTTGTCGAATATCAGCGTGCCACGGAACAGGGTCTCGCCAATCAAGGATGGAAAGATTCCTACGATGCGATCTTCCATGCCGATGGCCGGTTGGCCGAAGGCTATATCGCGCTGGCCGAAGTGCAGGGATATGTCTTTGCGGGAAAGCGGTTGGCGGCGCGCTGCGCCAGGCGGATGGGATTATGGGAACGGGCGCGGCAGCTCGAGGTCGAAGCAACCGAGCTTGCAGAGCGTTTCGAAAGTGCGTTCTGGTGCGAGGAGCTTTCCACTTACGCGCTGGCGCTTGACGGCGCCAAACAGCCGTGCCGGGTGCGCACGTCGAACGCCGGGCAGCTTCTCTTCACTGGGATCGTGCAGGAAGACCGCGCTCAACGGGTCGCTGCGGGTTTGATGCAGCCTAATTTCTTTACCGGTTGGGGCATCCGCACCGTGGCGCATGGCGAAGCGCGCTACAATCCGATGTCCTATCACGACGGATCGATCTGGCCGCACGACAATGCGCTGATCGCGCTTGGACTTGCACGTTACGGTTTCAAGCATTCGGTCGAGCAGGTGTTCAAGGCGCTGTTTGATGCGGCGACCTATATGGATCTGCGCAGGTTGCCCGAATTGTTCTGCGGCTTCCGGCGTGAGAAGGGCCGCGGGCCAACGCTGTATCCGGTCGCTTGTGCGCCGCAAGCCTGGGCCAGTGCGACGCCGTTCACTCTGCTGGAAGCGGCGCTCGGCCTCGAATTTGATGCCGACCACGGAGAAATCCGTCTGCGCAACCCGCGCTTGCCGGCCTTCCTCAACGAGGTGGTTCTTCGCGATCTGAAATTGGGGAGCTCGAGCGCGGACCTCCGGCTCAGGCGGCATGACGACGAGGTGTCGCTGGAGGTAATAAAGACGCGGGGGAGGATTCAGGTTTCCATTGCGCTATCCCGCTGACCTCCGAAAAGCCGATGTTGCCTTGATCGTCTTTGCAGACCGTCTTTAAACGAGGGAATGAAATGCGCGCCAGGATTCTACTCACGCTCGCGACCGCAGCCATTGTCAGCCTGTCCGGCCCGCATTCCTGGGCGGAGGGCGAAACAACAGCTCCCCAACTGTCCAAACAGCAAGAGACCGCTCCTGCGGCCGCGCCGAAGGAGCCGGCGCCGCCGGCTTCCGTCACCATTATCGGCGCGAGCGAAGCGCATGGGGTGCTGGGCCGGGATGTCCTAAGTCCTGCCGATGAGAATATGGGGCGCATTGTCGATGTGATCGTCGACCGTCTGGGCACGGTGCGCGCTGCGGTCATCGATTTTGGCGGCTTTCTGGGCGTGGGCAGCAGGAAAATCGTCGTCGATTGGAACGCGCTGCATTTTGGTCGCGTCGCTAACAAGAGCGACAGCATCACGCTTGATTTGACCAAGGAGCAGGTGATGGCGGCGCCCGAATACAAGGAAGGTACGCCGATGGTGGTGCTCGGCGCGGCCGGCAGTCTCGAGCCATGGCAATTTGATCACTAGAGAAATGGCGGAGTGATGGTTGCGCGCCGGTTTGCGTCCCAAAACCACGAGTCCCACGCTGAAGAGCGCGGGCAAACGGGCGGTGACAATCAAATCGCGCACGCTGAAGGCAAAGCAGTGACGGTGCACGCGGCACCCGTCCCTTCGCGCGGGAGCCTTCGCGGCCTCGACTGGTTCATCTTCTTTCTGGCCGATGTGCAAACCGGCTTCGGTCCGTTTGTCGCGGTTTATCTGACGACGCAGAAGTGGACGCAAGTCGAGATCGGCTCGGTGCTCTCGATCGGCAGCATCATTGCCCTGATCGGACAAATGCCCGGCGGGGCAATCATCGATGCGGCGAAGTCCGAGCGGCTGGTCGCAGGTCTTGCCATCGCGACGATCGGATTCAGCGCGCTGGCTTATGCGGCATGGCCGATCTATCCGGTGGTCGCCGCCGCCGCCATCCTTCATGCCGCTGCCAGTTGCGTACTTGGCCCGGCGATTGCCGCGATCAGTCTCGGTCTGGTGGGGCCTCGGGCGATCGGCGAACGATTGGGACGCAATGCGCGCTTTGCCTCGCTCGGAAATGGCGTCGCTGCGGCACTGATGGGGACGTGCGGCTATCTGCTGTCGAGCCGCGCGGTTTTCGTCGTCGCCTTCGTGCTGGCGATCCCGACCTTGTTGGCGCTGGTGCGTATCCATGAGCGGGAAATTGATGCTGCCCGTGCGCACGGATCGGTATCGCCGACGGCGCCAACCGCCAAATCGACCAGCGTCCTGGCCCTGATGCGTCAGCGTCCGCTGTTGATCTTTGCCGGCAGTATCATGCTGCTTCAATTGGCCAATGCCTCGATGCTTCCGCTCATGGCGGGTATCGTCACCACGCGATCGAGCCAGTGGGCGCCCGTCCTGATTGCGGCCTGCATCATCGTGCCGCAGGCGATCGTCGCGCTGACCTCGCCCTCGGTCGGGCTCACGGCGCAGGCATGGGGCAGGCGGCCGTTGCTTCTGTTGGCTTTTGCTGCGCTCGCGGTTCGAGGCATCCTGTTCGCAGTGGCGCATGATCCGTATCTGCTGGTCGCCGTACAAGTGCTTGATGGTATCACCGCGGCGGTGTTGAGCGTCTTGATTCCCCTGGTCGTTGCCGATGTCGCGTTCGGCAGCGGCCATTTCAATCTCGCCCAGGGCGTCGTCGGCACAGCGACCGGGATCGGCGCATCGCTGAGCACCGTGCTCGCCGGTTACGTCAGTGACAAGTTCGGCAGCAGTGTCGCATTTGCGGGGCTTGCGGCGGTTGCCGCCTTGGGCCTCGCCATCATCTGGCTGGCGATGCCGGAAACCCGGCCGCCGCAGCGAAGCTCGTGAACGTGCATTTAGGGTGTCACCGCCTTGCGGTAGAGCGCGCCGTAGCAGGCCGCCGAAATATTCCAGCTAAAAGATCGTGCCATCGCGCTCCGGCGCATCGAATAGAGGCGATCTTTCGCCATGAAGGCGGAGAACGCGCGGCGGATGCCGCCGAGGAAGGATTCCGTCGAGGGCTGCGAAAACAGGAATCCGGTTTCGCCGTCGGTAATGGTTTCGGCAAGGCCGCCGGTCTGATGGCCGATTGGAAGCGAACCGAACCTCTGAGCGTACATCTGGCTGAGGCCGCACGGCTCGAAGCGTGACGGCATCAGCGTAAAGTCGCTGCCGGCGAAAATCCGCCGCGCCTGGCCGTCATTGAAGCCGATATTGACGCCAATGGCATCCGGCCGGCGCCGATGCGCTTCGACCAATGCCTGCTCGATTTCCGGCTCTCCGCTGCCGGTGACAACGATCTGCCCGCCGGCGTCGATGATTTCGTCGGCCGCGGCCAATACGAGATCGATCCCCTTCTGGTGAACCAGACGAGCGACGAGCCCGAAGATTGGACCGCGGGACACCGCCAGCCCAAACTGATGACGGACATAATCGGAATTAGCCTGCTTGCCTTCCCAGTCGCCGGGCGCAAACTGCTGGGCCAGTTGCGCGCAGGCGCGTGGATCCCAGCTTTCGTCGATGCCGTTCAGGATGCCCGTGAGTTGTGCGGCGTCGGAGCGGCGCTGAAGCAGGCCCTCCAATCCGCAGCCGAGTTCGTGGGTGGTGATCTCCCTGGCATAGGTTTCGCTGACGGTCGTCAGGTGCGAAGCGTAAACGAGGCCGCCCTTGAGGAACGACAGTTTGTCGTAGAATTCGAGGCCGTCGATATGAAAGGAGTCCGCCGGCGCGCCGATCCGCCGCAGCGACTCTTTCGCGAACAGACCCTGGTACGCCAGATTGTGGATGGTCAGGATGGTCGGGATCTTGATCCCGCTCCATGCGAGGTAGGCTGGCACCAGCGCTGCCTGCCAGTCATTGGCGTGCACGAGGTCTGCTGCCCAATTGTTGTCCAGCTTGCCTGCCGCAAGTTCGGCAGCCACTGAGGCCAGTCGTCCGAAACGGATGTCGTTATCCGGCCAGTCGTGCCCGGCCTCGTCGCCATAGGGGTTGCCGGGCCGCTCGTACAATTGTGGACACAACACCACGTAGACGGGCAAGCCGTCCCTGGTCGACCCGAGCCCAAGCGAACAGGCCGGCATCTCCGCAAATGCCGGAGAATGGCCGATAATTTCCAGATGCGTGAATTGCTCGACAACTTCGCTGTAACCGGGAAGCAAGACCCTGACATCGGTCCAGCGCCGAAGCGCCCGAGGTAGCGCCGCTGAGACGGCAGCAAGGCCGCCGACCCGAACGAAGTCATCCATTTCCGTGGTAACGAACAGGACTCTCAAGAAAACGCCCTCGCGCGCTGCCCTTCGCTAACGTTGTCTATGCAAGATCAGTTCCAATTGTAGGCCGCTCGTTGCATGGGCGGCCGCCGCGTTGACAGTCATTCACCGCGGACCTCTCGCCGACTGTGCTTTTCCATCC
>NZ_JBAVCF010000105.1:0-1773 GCF_049586575.1 Bradyrhizobium sp. | reverse complement strand
GGTCCACCATCGTGTTGATGGTGTCTTTCAGCTCCAGAATTTCGCCACGCACGTCCACCGTGATCTTGCGCGACAAGTCACCGCGGGCGACGGCGGTCGTCACGTTGGCGATGTTGCGGACCTGTGCCGTCAGGTTGCCGCACATCGCGTTCACGGAATCGGTCAGATCCTTCCAGGTGCCGGCGACACCCGGCACGATCGCCTGTCCGCCGAGCTTGCCGTCGGTGCCGACTTCGCGCGCCACGCGCGTCACTTCCGACGCGAACGAGCGCAGCTGATCCACCATGGTGTTGATCGCTTCCTTCAGCTGAAGAATTTCGCCGCGCACGTCGACCGTGATCTTCTTGGACAAGTCGCCGTTGGCGACCGCGATCGTGACCTCGGCGATGTTACGAACCTGACCGGTCAGGTTGTTGGCCATCGAGTTGACGCTCTCGGTCAGGTCCTTCCACACGCCGGTCACTTCGGGGACCTGCGCCTGGCCGCCGAGCTTGCCCTCGGTGCCGACTTCGCGTGCGACACGCGTCACTTCGGAGGTGAACACCGAAAGCTGCTTGATCATCGTGTTGACGATTGTCGCCGATTGCAAAAATTCGCCGCCCAGCGGGCGGCCATCGACATCGAGCTTCACGGTTTGCAGCAGGTCGCCTTGCGCCACGGCGGCAACGGCGCGCGTCACTTCGCGTGTCGGCCATAGCAAGTCGTCGATCAGCGTGTTGACCGAACCTTCCATGTCGGCCCATGAACCGCTGGCCAAGCCGAACCGGACGCGCTGGCGTGTCTTTCCTTCACGGCCCACGACCTGGCCGACCCGCTCAAGCTGTTGCGCCATGCGCTGGTTGGCCGCCACGATTTCGTTGAACGTGTCGGCAATCTTGCCGTCGATGCCGAGATGATCGCCGGTCATTCGCACCGAGAAGTCGCCGCTGCGCATCGCCTGCAAGGCTTGCAGCAACTCCTGCGACGGGTCCGGCTTTCCGTTGGTGTGGGGTTTGTTGACTTTGGCGCGCCGACGCGTGGACGGATTGACCGAGTCGAGTTCACTCATGGAAGTCCCCTCGAAGAACCGGAAAGCGCGCCACCAGCCGAGCGCATGCGAGTCGTTTTTCGCTCGATCAAATCGTGCGCTGGGTCGCAAGGCAAGCGAAATACATTATATATTACAATATGATAGACCGGGAGATTGACGCCAGTGTGACCAATTCGGCAAGCGGATATTGGTTCCCGGCGAATTCAAATATTTTTCAATATGATATGCCCGATTAGAGCTCTGCTGTTCCCTGAAAGGAACTTGCCGCGGGCTGAAAGCGCGGAGCGTCTCCAGCTATCGCTGCGGGGGTTTCCGCCGCGGCGGGCGCGGGCTGACGGCTTGCGGATCGAACTTCATCGTTATCTTGTTGGCGCCTTCGCTGACGTCGAGAAGCGTCTGGCGCGCTTCCTCCAGCACGGTGGCAGACTTCTTGTTGAACGTCTGGGCAAATTCGCGGAGCGTTTGCATCTTTTCGAACAACTCGTCGGCCTTTCCATCCGTAAAGCCGGGCAAAAGGTTGTCGATGCCTGCCAGGGCCTTATCGAAGCCTGCGAAGGCGGTATCGGCTTTGGCCAGTGTTTGATCGATGATCGCGCCTCGGCTTGCGAGCGAGGCCGTGTATGTCTCGAAACTCAAAAGCCCGTCCTTGATCGTCGATTGATTACTGACAAGGAAGTTATCAACATTGTGCAGGGTATCGCGGGTCGAGTGGAGTTCGCTCAAATCCGCGGTCAATGTCGGAA
>NZ_JBAVCF010000104.1:0-4516 GCF_049586575.1 Bradyrhizobium sp. | reverse complement strand
GAGCCTTGCGGGCCGCCTTCCGGCGGATAGGCGTCCCGGCGCGATGCATTCGGTTGCGCCTTCGGATAAGGCGGCCCCTCCATCATGCCCTGATACTGATGCCTGCCAAAAGTCTCCAAATGCCCGTGCCAGCGCCTGGCGAGAAAGGGATGAAGCTCGGTCGCGGTGGCGCGGGCCGGATGGATGTCGCAGTCCGCAATCGCCGTCTTCGCTGGTGATGTGGTCTCAACCGACGAAGCCGCTCCCGATCGCTCGCGAAACTGGACGTTCATGTCACCGTCTCCAACATTGTTTGGGCATGGTCTTTTTCCGAAAAGCGGATTCCACTTAGCGCTAACGCGGCCCTCCGGATCGGGATCATGCCGTCACCGATTCTTTCAAACGGGTGTAGGTCGCAAAGGGATTGTCGATCATGATCTTCTTGACCAGATCGGACGAGATCCCCTCCGGCAGCGCCGCATCGCCATCGAATTGCCAATGCGGATAATCCGTCGAGAATAGAAGCAATTCGTCGGACTGCATATGGTCGAACAGGCGATTTAAGACTTCCGGTTCCAGCGGCGCGTCGATCGGCTGCAGCGAGAATCGGATATTGCTGCGCACAATTTCAAGCGGCGCGCGATCCACCCATGGCGTTTCCATCCGGATGCCGCGCCAGAATTTGTGCAGCCGCCACAGATAGGGTGGCAGCCAGGTGAAGCCGCTTTCCAGCATCACCATTTTCAGATTCGGATGCCGTGCGAACACGCCTTCGACGATCAGGCTCGTCAACTGGGTCTGAAACGCCTGCGCTTGCGCGACATAGTCCTCGATGTGATAGGAGCCCCAGCCGACCGAGGTTGGCGGGTTATGATAGCTTGAGCCGGCGTGAATGCCGATCGGTAACCCCAGCCGTTCGGCCGCGGCATAGATCGGCCAATAAGCGCGCTTGCCGAGCGGCATGTCGCCCATCACCAGCATCAACACCTGGACGAAACGCTTATCCTGCGCGCAGCGCTCGATTTCGGCGACGGATTTTTCGATGCTCTGAACGGGAATCACGATCGAACCGCGCAGGCGGTCGTCCTTGTCGAGCCATTCCTTGACCAGCCAGTCGTTCAAAGCGCGGGTGAAGGCGACCGCCATATCTTCCGAAAATACCATCTGCACCCCGAACAAGGGATTGCAGATGCCGAACCGAATGCCGAATGCATCAAGCGCCTGCGCCTGCATGTCGGCGAGGTTCGAGCCGGGCTTACCCTTGGCCGGCCGCCAGTCCGGTCGCGCCGAAATCGGCGAATTCGGCGGATAGGATTGTGAGACGAGGTCGGTCATCCCCCGCGTCGTGACCTGGTCGCGCCAATAATCGTCGAGATAGGGCAAAAGGCTGGTCAGATGAGGAACGGCGGGATGAAGATCGCAATCCACACCACCTGGGATCGGTGACGTCATTCCTCATCTCCCGGCCTGTTTCGACCCATTGAAGCAGGCCGTCACTTCGCCGGCAACTCGGCAAAAAGCGATCTCTGGCGTGCTATAAAGCGGGCCTCTTCAGACAACGTCTACCCAGGGAATTGAGATTCATGAAGGACCTCGTCGCGATTGCCGAGCAGATCGCCGCCAAGCTTGTCGCGCGGAAAGAAACCATCGCGATTGCCGAATCTTCGACCGGCGGGCTGATCTCCGCAAGCCTGCTCGCGGTGCCGGGCGCTTCCGCCTATTTCCTCGGCGGTGCTATCGTCTACACCCGCGACGCGCGGCGGCTTCTCGCCGATATTCCGGACGAGGCGATGAAGGGAATCCGCTCCGCATCGGAACCTTATGCCCAATTGCTGGCGAACCAGATCCGCAAACGTTTTTCGACCCATTGGGGCCTGTCGGAGACCGGCGCCACCGGCCCCACCGGAAATCGCTACGGCGACGCAGCCGGCCATAGCTGCATGGCGATCGCGGGCCCCAGACCGGCGGTCATTACGCTTGAGACAGGGAGCGCCGACCGGCAAGCCAACATGCACGCATTCGCCACGCGCGCGTTGAACTTGTTGCTGGAGAATTTGTCGCGGTAAGACCTATCTTTCCCGGAACGCGCGCATCAATTGATCGTTCAGCGGCTTGATCAGATAGGACAGCAGGGTGCGTTCGCCGGTCTGCACGAAAGCTTCGACCGGCATGCCCGGAATCAATTTGACTTCGCCGAGGCGCGCGACCTCCTCCGGCGGCATCGAGACGCGGATCGTGTAATAGGACTGCCCGGTGCGCTGATCGGTGGTGACGTCAGGCGAGACGCGGGTGACGATGCCGTTCAGTTCCGGCGTGGTGCGCTGGTTGAAGGCCGACAGCCGCAGCAGGGTTTTCTGACCGAGCTGCAGTTTGTCGATATCCTGCGGATTGACCTTGGCCTCAACCTGAAGGTCGTCGGCTTGCGGCACGATCAGCATGATGGTATCGCCGGCGGTGATCACACCGCCGACCGTATGCACGGTGGATTGCAGCACCATCCCGGACTGCGGCGCCCGGATATCGACCCGCCGCAACTGGTCTTCCGCCGTAACCTTGCGCTCGACGAATTCGCCTATCTTGTCGTTGGTCTCGCGCAGATCCTTGGACACGTCGCTGACCATGTCCTTGTCGACCTGGATGATCTGCAACTCGGTCTCGGTGATCTTGCCCTTGGCCTGGGCGCGCGACGCAATGTATTGCGCGCGCTCGCCGGACAGTCTGGCCGCATCGCGCTGCAGCGTCGTGAGCCGGCTCAACTGTACCAGGTGCTTGTCATAGAGATCGCTAACGCCGCCGAGCTCCTTCTGCACCAGCTCAATTTCCTGATCTTTCGCCTTCTCTTGCGCGGCGAGACCCGCAATTTCTTCATTCAACTGGGTGATGCGTTCGCGCAATTGCGCCTTTTGGCCGATCCTGCCATTGACGCGCACATCGAACAGTTTGGTTTCACTCGCCATGATGGCCTTGACGTCGGGATCATCGGCGCGACTGGTCAACATCGGCGGAAAGGTGATCTTGTCGAGGCCGCGCTGCTCGGCCTCCAGCCGTGCCGCACGCGCCCACAGGCCATCGAGGTTCTTGGTGACGATGGCAAGGCTCGCCTTGGTGACGGTGTCGTCGAGCCGCACCAGCACGTCGCCTGCCTTGACGAGATCGCCATCATGGGCACGCACCTCGCCGACGACTCCGCCCGTCGGATGCTGAACCTTCTTGACGCTGGATTCGACGACGATCGACCCCGGCGCAATCAATGCCCCAGAGATTTCCGCAGTCGACGCCCAGCCGCCGAGACCACCGGCGAGCAGCACGACCACGGACAGTCCGACGATCAGATGCTGCCTGATCGAAAGACGCGCGCCTTTCACCTCGGTGTCCGTCATGACTTGGCGACGCCTCCATCGGAGACAATCTTGATCGGCGACGGCGCCGCGACACGCGGTTGCAGTACCTGCGCCAGCACGGTCTCCTTCGGTCCAAAGGCCTGCATGCGGCCATCCCGCAGCACGAGCAGCTGATCGACCGCCTCGATCCCGACCGGCCTGTGCGCGACCACCACCACGATGGCGCCGCGTTCGCGTGCCCCGCGGATGGCGCGGGTCAACGCCTCGTCGCCTTCGGTATCGAGATTGGAATTGGGTTCATCCAGAACGATGAGGAAAGGATTGCCGTAAAGCGCCCGCGCAAGCGCCACGCGCTGCGCCTGTCCCGCCGAAAGCGCGGCCCCCTGCTCGCCGACCTGGGTATCGTAGCCTTCACGCATCTTGATGATCATTTCGTGGACGCCGGCTTCCTTGGCGGCGGAGATGATGCTGTCGGAGGTAGCGCCGGGATCGAAACGGCAGATATTCTGCGCGACGGAACCTGCAAACAATTCGACGTCCTGCGGCAGATAACCGACGTGACGGCCGAGCACATCGGAAGACCATTGGTCCAGCGCGGCGCCATCGATCCGCACTTTGCCGCGCGCCGGCTGCCACACGCCAACCAGTGCCCGCACCAGCGAGGATTTTCCGGACCCGCTCGGCCCGATGACACCAAGGCCATTTCCGGCCGAAAGCGCGAACGTCACGTCCTGCACAATGACCCGCTGATCGCCGGGCGCGACTATGCCGAGCCCCTCGACCGAGAGGCGGCTCGACGGATTTTGCAGCAAGGTCGGCGTCGGGCGGACCGGCATCGACTCCAGCAAGCGGTTGAGGCGATGCCAGCTCTGGCGCGCGGCCATAAAACTCTTCCAATGGGCGATCGTAAGATCGACCGGCGCGAGCGCCCGAGCGCTGAGGATCGACCCCGCGATGATGATACCGGCAGTCGCTTCCTGATGAATCACGAGATAGGCGCCGACCGCGAGCACGGCCGATTGCAGCATCATCCGCATCACCTTGGCAGCAGCCCCTAAGCCGCCCGAGACGTCGCTGGCGTGCTGGTTGCCGTCGAGATAATTCTGGTTGGCTTCGCTCCAGCGCCGGGTCAGCCGCTCCGACATCCCCATCGCGACCAACACTTCGGCGTTGCGCCGGCTGGCGGCGGCCAGGTC
>NZ_JBAVCF010000103.1:0-3025 GCF_049586575.1 Bradyrhizobium sp. | reverse complement strand
ACACCGTTTCCAACCCCCATACCTACAACACGCTGCGGTAAGAAGAGGCGCGGAAAGACGCCGCGCTGCGCAGCTGGCTTTCACAAAAAAGCTCCGGTCCCAGGACCGGAGCTTTTTCTTTCGAGCGATAGGGCTCTCAGTATCTCGCGACCACCGGGCCCGGCCCGCCGAAGCGGTAGTTGACGCCGAAGCGGACGACATTGTCTTCGAACGGCACGTTGCGCGGCCCTTCCGCGAGAGCGGTATTGAGAGCCACGGTGCTGAACTTCATGTAGAGCCATTCGAACTTGGCCGACCAATTCGGCGCAAATCCCCATTCCAGACCGCCGCCGGCGGTCCAGCCGCTGCGCGTGGACGACGATGAAGCGATCACGTTATGCGCGTTGTCGTAGATGCCCTGTCCGACGCCTGCGCCGGCGTAGCCGCCCGTTCCATAGAACAACAGGTTGTTGACGGCGTAACCAACGCGACCACGTGCGGTCGCCAGCCACGTCTCGTTGGTGAAGCTCGAAAAGAGGGAGTTGCCGGCGCCGTCGACGAAGCCGTTGGCGATCGCGACCGGTCCGACGTCGGGTATCGTGCCACGTTCCGCGACCCAGGAGGCGTCGCCTTCGAAGCCAACCACGAGGTTTGACATCTGCCAGTTATAACCAAGCGTGCCGCCAACGAGACCGCCCTTGACGGTATAGCCGGAGGCGTCGCTGACGCCCGTGGCCTGATCGACGTGGTCGCTGGGCCCGATCGATCCGCCGGCCGCGGCGCCGATGTAGAAGCCGGTCCAGTTGTAGATCTGAACGACCGGCGCTGCCTTCACCGGCAAATCTGCCGCCATGGCGGCTGTCGGACCGAGAATTAACGCGCCGACTGCGCCGAGTATGATGTTCTTTGTCATGATGATCTCTCGATGTAAGTCGTTGAAACCTGTCTGTTGCTAGATCGCAGGACGGCGGGGTGAAACTCACCCCGCGATCCCGTCATGATGCCTAGAACCGCCATTGCAGGCCGGTGGAGACGCCGGCAAGCGTGGGGCCAACCCAGCAATGTGGATCCGAATTTGTGCCGCCCGTGGCGCCCCAGGCCGAATGGCAGTCGGTGGTGACGCCATGCCCGCCGGCGCCGAGGTCGAAGTGAGCGCTTGGACCGTTGATGGTCATCGCAACCGCCGTGTACCAGGTCAGGTTCGTTCCGAACTTGTGCTTGTAGTTGGCGGTGAGCATGTCGGCCTCGTTGTCATTATTCATGACGAAGAGTCCGTCAGCAGACGTCGTTCCGGGAATCGGAGTCGTGCCGAACGGCGTATTGTGCTGTCCGAGTTCCCCCTGTGCCTTGAACGCATGTGCCCAACCGCCGCTGAAGCTGTCGACCGGGCTCAATTCCTGAGTGAAGAACAGCCAGGTGCCGTTGCGCGAGCGTTCGTTCTGGAATTCGATGAGCGGGCTCACATAGCGGTGCATCCTTTCAAAGATGCCTCCGACCGTGGTCTTGGTCGAGAACGTGTAGAGAGCTGCGATCTTTAATGCGTCTTCGTCCGCGACGTCCGCGTTAAAGACGCCGAGCTGCGTGGCGTTGGCGAAACATCCCGGCGTGCCCAGCGGGCAGTTATTGACGAGCGTAAATGTAGTCATGTTGGCCGCGCCGGCCCCGTAGAGGAGGGAGATATCGCTCTGACGGTTGACCTGGAAATGCCGCTCGTAAGCGACGGTCGCGTAGAACGGCCCGTTGGTGTAGCTCAGGTTGGCGCTGACCGCGTTGCCGAACGAACCGTCGTTACAACCGTTGGGGAAAAGGCCGCCGCTGGTCGGATCGTTGCCGCCGGTACAATCGGACTCGCCTGCGGCGATGTTGTCGTCGATCGTGGAGCGGTTCTGACCCGGCGAGAACAGCAGGTTCCATTGGAAGCCACCGATGGTGGGCGATTCGTACCAGATCGAGTGATCGAGACGGCCGCCGAATTCGACGCGGTTGTCGCCGCCGGTGTTGCCCATAATGACGTTCATGCTGCCGATCTCGCCCGAGAACGGGTTGAAGCCGCCGGTGGACCTCGCATACGGCGTGGTCGTCTTGCCGATCTTGACCGCGCCCCATTCAGGATTCGCAAAACCGATATAGGTGTTGCGGTTGAACATCGAGCCGTTGACGCTGTTGCTGAGATTGGCGTTGCTCTGCCTCGCGCCGGGCGTGTTGGAAACATCGAAGCCGACTTCGAGCTGATAGACGAAGTTGAACGGAAGAGTCGACATACGCTGGAAGCCCCGCACGCCGAGGAAGGAGCTGTTGCTGGCAATCGCCGGCATCCAGCCGAAGTTTCCGGCCGGGAAGGGCTCGCTCGGGCCGGTGAAAACGGGGTTGTTGTTGATGTTTCCGCCGAGCGCCTTGGTGGTATCGTCGACCGAGAGGTCGATATTGCCGTAACCGGTGATCTCGCCGCCCGGCGTGTAGAAGGTGAGCGGATTGCCCTTCTTGTGCTCGAAGAAGGCGTGTCCGTTGGCGTCGATTTCGGGCGCGACGAGAGCGGGTGGCGGAGTCGGCGTACGCGTTGCAACCACGGGGGTTGCGCCAGGCTTGGCGGGCGTAGCGTTCCTGATGGCGCCATCGTCACGCTTGTTGATGCGCGCCCTCAACGCCGCATTTTCGCCAGCGAGCTTGGCGTTGTTTTTTTCGATCTTATCAAGCCGCGCCAGCACGTCGTCGAGCTTATCGGCCGACGCCGGCAGTGCTTGGAAGGTGATGCCCGCCGCGACAAATGCAGCGCCTAATGCAAACTTTCTCATTGTCTAGCCCCCTAGAATGATTCCGAGGGCTACCCTGTCGTGGCAGGTTAATACCGTCAAATGCGCAGCGGACCGCAAAACCTCTTGCAGGAGCGAGATAGAGATTTCCATAAAATTAACTTAAGTCTTTTTATTTCAGTTGGATAACCAGTGCATTAGGCCTTTGTTGCAATGCGAGAAACAATGTGTCTCTGCGGCAACAGTTAGGAATAATGTATACCAACTCCGGGAATAGTGGGCAGAACCGGCCAGGA
>NZ_JBAVCF010000102.1:0-3006 GCF_049586575.1 Bradyrhizobium sp. | reverse complement strand
GCAAGACGACGGCCTGGATGCGGACAGCCGAAAGCGGCAAGGCGCTGACTTTTCATTTCTGTCCGACATGCGGCTCGACCGTCTACTGGGAGGGCGAAGGCTTTCCCGGATACGTCGCCGTCGCCATCGGCAGCTTCGCCGACCCCAATTTCCCCGCACCGGCCATCGCGGTGTGGGAGGAGCAACGCCACCCCTGGGTCACCTTGCCGCCCGACACGCCACCCAAGCACATGGCGAAGCAGGGGTGACGAAGCGGGCTGTCTTTCACAAAGTGTCTCAGAGCATGAGACATGGACGAAGGCGAAGCCTTTTGTTTCTCTCATCAATTTTGACCAAGAAATATTCTCTGCTTTGGCACACGCTCTCAAGTCTGATCAGTCTAATTCTCGGTGCGGACCGAGGGACTCGAACCCTCACAGCCTTTCGGTCAAGGGATTATCTCGGCAATCGCGGCGCGCTCTTTATGAGGGCCGTGAGTTCTTGGAGTGATTGAAGCAACTGATCGCATAGTGCATTGTAAGTATCGATCAGCCCCGCGTTTCGCGTGATTCGAAGCCTATTTGCGACGCTAGCGAGAATTTCTTCCGCCTTGGCCACAGAAGTCAAATGAGAATAGGCAACGCGCAAGTCATAGAGGACGAAAAAGGGCGAGAGCAATTTCGCTATTTCGCCCCCGGACTTCGTAGCCTCCAAAATAACCTGAAGGCGCTTCAAACTGCCGAGTGAGTCCGGGTTTCCGCCAAGACGTCTTGCGATTGTCGCGAGCGCCTTGTTGTCGAAAGATTCAATGTACACTTTATTCAGACTGTCCGCGACGTGCCGTCGTTCTTTGGGTGTATCGACGACCGGAGCATTGAACGATAGGGCGATGTCATAAACCTCTTGGTCAAGGTGGGCGATTTTTGCGCCAAACAGCGCGGCGCCTTCTGCTAGAAATTCCGATCGCGCGGCAAAGAGCTGGCTCTCTTTCGAGGGTGGCGTAAAAATGCAGTCGACCTGCCCCTCGTAGAATTCGCTCCCGATCATGTGGTCGGAGTCAACGTTCTCGGACCTCAAATAGTATTGCTCGCTTTCGGGCAGGTCGGCAATATCGCCGAGCCACATCACGACCTTTCCGTTCTTGTTGACGCCGAAAGAGATTGAGAAAGTTTCTCCTTCTATCGTGCCGTAGGTCGGTGACGCGAACTTTACCGTGTAGTTCGGCGACGCATCGTATTTGAGAAGTACCTCACGCTTGAAGAAAACGGGCGTGAGAAATCCAATATGAAATTCTCGATACAGGCCGGGAATGTAAAAGTAGTCGTCAGGGTCATAGCGGAACTTGACTTTGCCAAAGCCAAAATCGTTTTCCAGTTTCTTCCGCCGAACGGCGACGTTCGTTTGGCCCTCTTCGACAGTGCGACGATGATGCTCAATGATCGCGAAGCGCGAACGATCCGGCAAATGATCACGTCCACACTTTTCGCAACGAAGTACCGGCAATCCAGAAATCTTTATAGGGATACCGGACACGTCTTCGTCGAAATCAGCAAAGGCTAGATAGAGGTGGCCTTTGCAATCGTCGCAGTAAAGACGCTGAACATGTCCCGATGGCGGGAAGACATCCTTTATGTGCATGGGCGCATATCTAGGTCGTTGACTGGTGCGGGCGGCCGGAATCGAACCGGCACGGGGTTTCCCCCAACGGATTTTCTTACCAGCTACGGCTTGCGCCGCCTCGTCGTGCGCGTTCGCGCCCGAGACGAGTTTGTGGTCTGGACTATACCTTCACCGTAGCGCGGTCGCGCGCTTTAGGTGCTGCCCGTCTAGTCTCTACACCTTCGCACCGGCCGTTCGGCCGGGGCGCTTGGCTCGGGGTTGCCACCGTGAGGAGGTTTCTCCGAATTTGAGCAGTTCTGCATCCTCGGTTTCCCGAAGAGCACTCAATCGCTTAAGTCCGTTGCGTCTACCGTTCCGCCACGCCCGCACTAACGGCAATTTAATCGCGGTGGCCGCTACTGCCAAAGGAAAAAGAGCCGCCGGATTTCCGCTTCCGCGTGGGAATGAGCGGAATAATGCTACGGTCAGGCAGCACCTCCCGCCGACGTCCTCGCGCACCGCCGCGTCAGTTACTGCTCCGCCGCGACGGCGGGGCCGGGTCCGGCCGCACGCCGGCCCAGGGATCGGACGGGCCTTGCTTCTCCTTGATCTTCGGCAGCGCCGCCCGGTAGGCGTCATCGATGGCCTTCTGCTTGGCCCGCTCCGCCGGAGTCAACTGCTTGGGTTCCTTTTGGAGCGGAAAGCTCGGCGCCGGCATCTGAGCGGCCGCCGGCGCCGTCAACAGCGCGAGCGCCAGGCCGGCCAGGATCAACCGCTGTAAGAGCATGGTCATTCCTTGAAGATGTGGCCCCATAATTCGTCCCAGTCGGTACCCGAAAGATCGGTGACGCGGCCGTCCTTCTCGTAGAATTTGTTGGGGATCTGGAACATGGCGAGCATCAGGCCGCCCTCCGGTGTCCACGCGACGTGGCGGCTGCCGGCCTCGCGCCAGACGAATTCGCCCGGGCCGACGCTCAGCCCTTGCGCCGGGCCTTCCTTGTCGCACAGCTTGCCCTCCAGCACGTAGGTCTGCTCGATCCGGACGTGCTCATGGTCGGGCAGCACGGCGCCCGGCGCAAAACGCATCAGCGCGGTGACGAGGCCGCTGGCCTTGTCGAACAGCAGGCCTTTGACTTCGCAGCCGGGGAAGCGCGTCTTCTTCCATTCCATCGTGGCGGGACGCACGACGTGCGAATGCGTGTCGAGCGTGTCGTGCCGGGTTTTATCAGTGACGGCGTCCATGTCGGCCTCCTTGGCTCAAGGGTATTTGGTCCCATCATACCCGATCGCGTAGAAATCCGGACAAAGAAAAAGCCGCACAAAAGCGGCAAAACGACAGCACAGCCATTCGGTTCGGCTACAGGCCGGCGTCCCGGATCGGCGGCTGGAAGGCGAGCCCGGTATCCCAGGGAAAATAGATCCAGGTGT
>NZ_JBAVCF010000101.1:0-4415 GCF_049586575.1 Bradyrhizobium sp. | reverse complement strand
GGCCCGGGCCCGGCGCGACGTAAACTGGAGCCGGCTGGCTGGCCGCAACCGCGCCGCCGACAATCGCACCGCCAATGATGCCGCCAGCGATCGCGGCGCCAAGGGCGCGCTGGGCGTTGGCCGGGGTGGTAGCGAGCGCGCCGGCAACCATTGCGACCGCAAGGAGCGCAGCAAATGTCTTATTCATATCTTGGACTCTCCTGGTGATGCGGCGCTTGTCGGCGCCAAGAGGATTAAAGCGGGTTAAGTTGATTCGTATACGAGCCTGGAATTTACCCTGTCGCTCAAGACGCGCACAACGGTCAATCCAACGTAAAGTGCCGCGGGACATTGGCTCTAAAAACGGTTTTTTCAGGCCTTTATTCCCGGGCGTTTTCACAATCAGGCGGAACAAGCGGCCAGTCCCGCCTGATTTAATGAAGATCAATGGGTCTTAGTCGCAAACCCGCACGCGGCGGATGCGCCAGCCGTAGCCATCCCAGAAGCGCTGACGCTGCCAGTAGCAGCCACCATAGGGATCAGCGGCGACATAGGCGGGGTGGCCGTAATACGGGCCAGGTCCGTAGGGGCCGGGTCCATAGTAGGGGCCAGGACCGTAGTAATAGGGGCTCGCTGCAACCGCGCTGCCGACGATGGCGCCGCCGATTAGACCGCCGGCGATCGCAGCGCCAAGGGCGCGTTGGGCATGGGCGGGCGCCGAGGCCCCAAAGGCCAGGGTCGCGGCAGTGGCTAGTGCCACCAGTGTTTTCCTCATGGCATTACCTTTCTGATTGAACACGAGACTGCGCTATCCAAGCGGTCCGTGCGTCAAAAGTTCCACATTTCACTTGAATGATCAATGAACGGAGCCGTCACAATACCGGCTCAATGCAGCGGCTCCAGAAAACAAATTGTGCAACGCGCAATTGGGCTTGCCAAGGGAGAACCGGGCTTGTGAAGGATGAATTGCCGGCGCTGATCGCGAGGGCGGCGCGCTTGTCGTCTGCTGGATCGTGCTGCGCCGGAAACGGCAGGGCGGCGCGTCTGGCAATGGTTCGTCTGGCGCTGACTATGCCGGCGACGGTGGCGCTGGAGGCGGCGATGGCTGGTTCGGTGGGCACGGCCATTCGGGGGATCACGGCGGCGCCAGCGGCGATGCCGGTGGAGGGTCCGATGCTGGTGGCGATGGCGGCGGCGGCGGAGGTGACGGCGGCGGCGATTGACGCATTAATCCTGCCGCCAACTTGATTTACCGTGCGCGCATCAATTTAGATTCATTCCAGTGTGCGCCGGCTATCAGTTTGGAATTACTTGAAAACACCGCTTTTCCTTTTGCATCTCACGCCGCCGTTCAATATTTGAAGGGCTCCATATCACCGATGAGCCCGCAGCTTTAATGATCGTTTGTTCCTGTAACGTGCTGAGCGACCACGACGTCCGCAGTGCCGTCGAGGGCGCGCAACAGCTCCACCGCAACGCCAAGCAGATCTACGGATGCCTCGGATGCAGCGCCGAGTGCGGCCGTTGCGCGCGCACCATCAAGACCATCATCGACGATGCGCTGGGCGCCTGCGCCAAGGCGTGCTGCGCCGGCTGTCCGCACAACCACGGCCAAGCGGATTCAGACGCGCCTGCCGATTTCGCGATCGCGGCCGGCTAACAGTCCCGTACCATACTGAATAATCTTCACTTTTTGTCCTTGCCGTCGTTTGGGCAAAAGGGTTGCTCCTGTTCGAAATCTCACTTAGAAATATTCTAAATCGCGCGTGAGACCCGTCCGCGGTCTTTCAACGGGAGTGCACGATGCAAGGCGACGCCAGGGTCATCGACTATCTCAACAAGGGTTTGCGCCACGAACTCACGGCCATCAACCAGTACTGGCTGCATTACCGGCTGCTCAGCAATTGGGGCCTGCTGGAGATGGCCAAGACCTGGCGCAAGGAATCCATCGAGGAGATGGAGCACGCCGACAAGTTCACCGACCGCATCCTGTTTCTCGACGGCTTTCCCAACATGCAGGTGCTCGATCCCTTGCGGATCGGCCAGAACGTCAAGGAAATCATCGAGTGCGACCTGGCGGCCGAGCACAGCGCGCGCAACCTCTATCAGGAAGCGGCAACCTACTGCCACAGCGTGAAGGACTACGTCTCGCGCGACCTGTTTGAGAAGCTGATGAAGGACGAGGAACATCATATCGACTTCCTCGAAACCCAGCTCGATCTGATCGGGCGGGTCGGGCTTGAGCTCTACACCCAGAAGCATATCGGTGGGCTCGAGAGCGAGAGCTGACGGCTAGCCCAGCTCATAACCACAAGCAGATGTTATGGCCAAGGCATCTGCCAAAGTGCCTTGATCCATGGCTTCCGCGGGATGGGTCCCTGCGTTTGCAGGGACGACGATGGCGACCAATTACAACTGTGTCTTGTAGCGGGCTTCGACCGCGGCCTGCGGCTCCGGTTCGCCAAGCTTGGTCTGGTCGTGGATTACCTGGCTGATCGAAGGGAAGGTGGCGCGCTCGACCTGCGCCTCCCTCGACCACAGCTTCGAACGCATCAACGCCTTGCCGCAATGGAAATAGGCCTCGGAGACGTCGATGCACAGCACGGCGCGCGGCAGCTTGCCGAACTCTTCCATCGCCGCGAGGAGCGAAGGGTCCGCCGTCACCGCGCCCCGGCCGCCGACGCGCAGCGTCTCGTCGAGCCCGGGTACAAAGAACACCAGATGCACGAAGCCCGTGCCCTCGACGATGTTTTTGAAACTGTCGATCCGGTTGTTGCCCGTGCGGTCGGGCATCAGAAGCCGGTTCGGTCCATCGACATGGACAAAGCCTGGATGGCCGCCGCGCGGCGAGGCGTCGACGCTGCCGTCGGAGCCTGACGTGGCCAGCACGCAGAACGGCGACGTCTCGATGAATTTCCGCGCGTGAATGTCGATTTCCGGCCGCGCCTTGGCGATCACGCGAGCGGTCGGCTCCGGGTAGATCGTCTTGAGGTCGCCGGGGCAGAGTTCGTTCACGATCGGTCTCCAAGTTGTGGGCACTAGCCGAAATTATCACCGCGGCGAAGTCGAAGGCTACCCCGAATTCCGCCGCCACGGCCAGTCGATGATATCTGCGGAAAACAGCGCCCACCAAACCAATACCGGCTGAAAAGCAAGCCGTGGGCCGTGATAGAGCCAGCTACCGGAGATGTGCGGCAGGTCGACGCCATCGATCGCGTGCTTGAAATTGGCGGGCCACACGCAAATGGCATAGGCCGCGAGCGCAAATCCCGCCCAACGCCGCAGCGGCGTCATCACCAGCGCGAGCGCGCCGGCCAATTCGCACAGGCCGGTCACGAAGATGACCTGCGGCGCGAACGGCACCCACGACGGCGTGATCGCGAGCAGTTGATCCGGCGCATAAAGATGCGCGATACCAGCGGCGGCATAGAAAATGGCCATCACCCATCGCATCGCTGCGCGAATGACATTCAATCGATCATATGGCATGGGCGGTTTCGGCTCTCAGGCGGCTTCATCTCACATCGCGCGTGAGGGGGCCGATCGAAGTAATTCTTCAAGCTGAAGCTTGTAGAACCTTGCGTTTGCGGTCGTGCCGTGGCCGCGCGTCTCGGTAGAGGCCGGGATGAGATAGAGGCTAGCGTGCTTGACCTGTTTGATTGCAGCCGCGGTCACACCGGTTTCCGGCGGATTGCGTTCATCGTCGGCCGAGTTGACGGCCAGCACCGTGGCCTCGATGCGGGACAATCCCGCCGAAGCATCGTAGTCGTGCGAGGCCTGCCATTGATAGATGAAGTCATTGGCGTCGGCGGTCACCGCTACCGCGAGCCGTTCGTCGACCATATGGTCGGCCTTTTCCGCTGACGGCGCGTGGTCCTGATCGGCGAGCGTGCCGCCGGAACTCGCAAAGCGGTAAGCTGCGATCGCATATTTCATCATGCGCGGCTGCTGGGTGTAGTTGCCGTTATTATAGTCGGGATCGTTGCGGATGGTCTCGAGCATCATCCGCCGCAAGATCCAGTTGCGCGCCGCCATCGCGGTCGGCTGCGAGGCCATCGGCACCACCGCGTCCATCATGTCCGGATATTTTTCGGCCCACAGCCAGGATTGCATGCCGCCCATGGAATTGCCGATCACGAGCCGTAGATGCTTGATGCCGAGGCCCTCCTTGACGAGGCGGGCTTGCGCCTCGACCATGTCGTCGTAGTCGTATTTCGGAAATGCGGTCTTCATGCCATCGGACGGTTTTGAGGATTTGCCGTGGCCGATGCCGTCCGGAATGACGATGTAATATTTCGAGGCGTCGAGCGGCTGGCCTGCGCCGAACAACTCGCCGGCGAAAGCCGGCGTCAGCATGCTCGCGGCCGACCCGCCGGAGCCGTGCAGCACCAGCACCGGCTGGCCGGTCGCTTCGCCGACCGTCGTGTAGTGCAGCT
>NZ_JBAVCF010000100.1:0-11700 GCF_049586575.1 Bradyrhizobium sp. | reverse complement strand
AGCATGAGGTTGCCGGCCGTGTTGTCGCTCCGCGTCACCGCCGCTTCGCAAATTTCAGCGAGCGTCATGCCGCCATCGCCTGTGTGTTTTTCAGTGACCGGTGAATTTGCGACGATGGTGGAAGCGTCGAACGTGATGCGGCGCGTCAATTGCTCCTTGCCCGCATCGACGCGCGCCAGAATGGCTGCGGCCGCAAGCGCCTTGAACGTACTGCATAGAGGGAACCGCTCGTCGCCCCGATAGGCGCGGCGCACGCCTGATGAGGTTTGTAGAACACAGACGCCGAGCCGCCCGCCGCTCTCGCTCTCCAGGCGTTTGATCTGGTCGATCAGCCGCGGATCGGAACTCGCGGCGCGCGCGGCCTTCGCCCCTCCGCTCACATGAGCCGTTATCAACGCTGCGCCAAAGCCGATGTGAAACCGTCGCCTGCTGATCATTTCGCGAATCCCCTGTTGCGCGGCGGGAACGTGCGCGCGGGCCGCTTTCTTGACAAACGATCTGTTTTGAGGTCTGGCATAAGAAAAACTACGGGCTCTGGCAACGATCCCTGGTGCTCAAGAGGCGCGCGCGGCGCGCTCTCGTTCAACCCGCTCCGTGACGTCGCGCGCCACCGCGACCGAGCCAAGCACCTTGCCTTCGGCCTCGCCCTTGACGATCGCGAAAGTCATCTCGACGTATAATTTGCGTCCGCTCTTGTGCAGCGCGCGGGTCAGCGTAGGCCGGCCCTGAAGCTTCAGGACACCCTTTGTCATCGCGGCTTCAAAGCCGCGCCAGTGCGAGGCGCGCAGATGTTCCGGAATGATCAGATCGAGATTCTGGCCGAGCGCCTCCTCCGCTGCGAAACCGAACAATGCCGCGGAAGCGTCGTTCCAGCGAACGATGACACCTGAGCGGTCGGCGACGACGACGGCGTCGGCGATTTGATCGATAATCCGTTCAGCCCATTGAGACCGGTCTTCCATGAAACGCCTTTCGAGCAAACGATTTCAAGAGGCCTGCTGCCAGCCTCGGGGACGCGAAGGATAAGCGCATTCGGCAAGCGTTGTAACGTCGAGTTCGCGCAGAAACGCTTCACGGGCCGCGGCCAGTCGTCCCTTTAACCGGCAACGCGCCGTGAGCACACAGGCTCCGCCGTCCTCGCGGAAACATTCGACCAGCGGCTCGCCTTCCAGCGCACGCACGACCTCGCCAAGCGTGATCGATTGCGGCGGCCGCGCCAGCACGAAGCCGCCACCGACGCCGCGTTGCGTGGTGATAAAGCCGCCGGAAGCAAGATCGCGCACCACCTTGGCAAGGTGATGGCGCGAGATCTTGAACTCGGAGGCAATCTCGTTGGTCGCAAACGAGCGCGCCGGCTCGGACGCCAGCCGCATCAGGGTGCGCAGCGCGAAATCCGTGAACGAAGTGAGGCGCATGGCAAGCCCTCGAAGATTTTGACTTTCTCGGGTTGACTATACACGCCTAAATTAGTATTTTAAATACCTATTTAAGGAGAAGCGTCATGACGCCGCGCGAGCGGGTTGCTGCCGAGATCGCCGAACGAACCGGAATCACCGAGGCCATGATCGAGCGCCTGGTGCACGCGTTCTACGCCAAGGTTCGCGCCGACGAGATGCTGGCGCCGGTGTTCAACGCGCGCATCCAGGATTGGGAGCCGCATCTGGCGCAGATGTGCGCGTTCTGGTCGTCGGTCGCGCTGATGACGGGCCGCTATCATGGCACGCCGATGGCCAAGCACATGCCGTTGCCGGTCGATGCCGCCCACTTCGATCGCTGGCTGGCGTTGTTCGAACAGACCGCGCACGAGATATGTCCGCCGGAAGCCGAGGCGCACTTCGTCGCCTGTGCACGGCGGATTGCCGCAAGCCTCGAACTAGGCGTCGCCAACGCAAACGGCGCCATGCTCGGCGTCGGCGAACGATTCAGGCGCCAGCAGGAAGGAGCGATGCCATGATCCATCGACCCGCCCCAGGGAACGATCCGGCCTCGGCCGATCCTTATGCAGGCAGCAGCCTGGTGCCGATGCTGGTCGCGGGCCTTGCGCTCACGCTGGTCGGGATGGTCGTCGCGATCCTCTTGACGTAGGGAACTGTCGGCTCAGGGATTGAATTTCCTGTAACTTGCCGGAATCTCGAACGATGAGGCCAGCTGAGGTCCGTCCTTGATCCGTCGCGCGCGAGCCACACCCCGGCGACCGCCGTCGATAGAGGCAGCAGCCCGACGACGATGGCGCCGTGCGAGGCCGCGGCGCGGGCCATCGCGAGCGAGATCATCAGCGCCTTTCGAAGCCGCCGCCCTACGCTTTTTTCGGCGACCAGCCATAGGCCTTGGCGCAGGCGCCGCCCATCAGCATGGCCCGCTCGGTGGCGCTCAGGCGATCCGTCTCCAGGAACGGCTTAACGGCCTGCTCGTAATTGACGACGGCAAACGCCCGCGTCCAATCCGTGCCCCACAGGCAGCGCTCGAATCCCCAGGCATCGAAAACGCGGGCCAGCGGATCCCAGATATCCGGGAAGGGATACGGTTTTTTCGACAGCGTGCAGGCGCCTGAGACCTTGATCACCACGTTCTTGCGTTTGGCAAGATCCAGCACCTTCGGCAGGTCGGCCCAAGGCTTTTCCCAAGAAGGCTCGGCTGGCGCCGGCGGCACGCGCGGCTGCAAGATGCCGAGATGGTCGAGGATGAAGCGTGTGTCGGGATGGCGGTCGATCAGCGTCATGCCGGCATCCAGATTGTCCCAGCACAACACGTTGACTGGAAAATCGTGGCGAACGGCGGCGCGGGCAATCCGGTCGAGGCCGGGATGGTTGGGATCGCGCCTGTTCTCCTTCGTCAGCATGATGCGGATGCCGACCGTGCCCGGCGTCTTCTTCCAGTCGGCGACGACGTCATCTACCGCCGGATTGTCCGGGTCGACCGGCTTGACGATGGCCATCCGGTTGGGATGGGCGCGTTGCACTTCGACCGCGTAGCTGCCGTCATAGCGGTACATCGAGAAGGCCGAGATGAAGATCGCACCGTCGACGCCGACCTTGTCCATTGCCGCCACCATCTCGTCGCCGGTGACGTGAGCGGGCCAGTTCGGCACGCTGGCCCAGGGCCGCTGCGGCGTGTTCGCCTCATAGGCGTGGACCTGGGAATCGATAATCGGCATCTGGACGTTCCTCCCTGTTTTGGCGCGAGTTTTGACGTCGCCGGAGGTTTGTGTCCAGAGCGCGAAGGCTGACGGGCTATGCAAGGATGACGCTTGCGAATATCTCGCGAGGGGAAACCACTACAGTGCCGTCGGCGCGAAATCGAATCGCTCGCGCCGACCGCAGGCCGCCGTCAATCGGGTCCGTTTCGCGGCGTCAGTACCGCGACGTTTTCCGATCGGGATCGTCCGCAAACGGGGGCGGCCATATCTTGCAGTCGAAGCTCTTGCCAATGGTCGGGCATACCGGCTCGGACGCACTGTAGGACCCGACAACCGGCCGCGCCGGACCGACCGGCCAGGCCGCGCCGTAGTGATTCCAGTTTCGGTGATGCTTTTTGATATGCATATGGTTTCTACCCGTTTCGGCGCTCGCCGGCGTAACAGTCGGAACCACTACCAGCGCGACCGCGCCGATAGCTAGTGCCGCCGAGACGTGGCACGAACTTCGGAAAGCGGGCGCTGGCATCGAAAGCCGGATCGCCAATCTGCTCATGGGTTTCTCCTGACAGCCTCAAGGGTAAACCCGCACTGAGGCGATATATTCGTCGCTTAAAACTAAATTTAGGGAGCCTTCAGGCCCCGTTCGACGTGCCGAATTCGATCAAGCCAGCATCTCGACGTGTATGCCGGCCGTCTCGAGAGCCTTGATGGTTGCGGTGAGATGCGAGCGGTCGCGGGTCTCGATGATGACTTCGAGAACCACCGCCTTGGCCGGCAGATCGGTGAAGATCCGCTGATGCGAGACTTCAACAATATTCGCCCCGGCGTTGCTCAGCACAGAAACGACCGCGGCGAGTTGGCCCGGCCGGTCCACGATGTCGAAGTGAAGGCGCGACAGGCGGCCTTCCCGCGCGAGTTGACGGGTCAGCACGCCCGACAGCAAGCGGGTGTCGATGTTGCCGCCGCTCAGCACCAGGCCCAGCGTGCGGCCCCTGAAGCGATCCGGGTCTTCGAGCACGGCGGCAAGACCGGCCGCTCCGGCGCCTTCCGTCACCGACTTCTCGATCGTCAGCAACAGGCTCAGCGCGTGTTCGATATCCCGTTCGTTGACGAGCACGATGTCGTCGACGAGCGCCCGCACGATTTCGGCGGTGAGCGATCCCGGCGTCTTGACCGCAATGCCCTCCGCCAGTGTATCGCCGCGCATCGGCAACGTGTGCGACTTGAATACATTGTACATGGATGGATAGAGCGCGGCCTGCACGCCAATGATCTCGATTCCAGGCTTCAGCGTCTTGGCCGCTACCGCCATCCCGGAAATCAGGCCGCCGCCGCCGATCGGCACGATCAGCGCGTCGAGATCGGCCTTTGAGGCCAGCATCTCAAGTGCGATGGTGCCTTGGCCCGCGATAATCAGGGGATCGTCGTAGGGATGGATGTAGGTCAGACCACCGTCGCGGCCGTACTCCTGGGCGAGGCCTGCGGCTTCATCCAAAGTCGCGCCGCCTTCGATGACAGTCGCGCCATGCCGGCGCGTGTTCTCGATCTTCACCGTCGGCGTTCCGACCGGCACGAAGATGGTGGCCGGGATCGAAAGACGGGCGGCGTGATAGGCCACGCCCTGCGCGTGATTGCCGGCGGAGGCTGCGATCACGCCCCGCTTGCGCTGATCGGCGGTCAACGCGGAAAGCCGATTAAGCGCGCCGCGCTCCTTGAAGGTGGCTGTGAATTGCAGGTTCTCGAACTTGAGCCAGATATTGGCGCCGGTGATGTCGGACAGCGTGCGGCTATGGTCGAAATTCGTCAGCTTCACGAAGCCGGCGAGCGCCGCCGCCGCCGCCTCGACGTCGCCAAGGGTGACCGGCAGTTTCGCGAGGGATGCTTGGGTGGTTGCAGTCATCGCGGTCAAACCTCCGCCGGCATTAACGTCGATATCATCGGCGATTTCGGCCGACGCGATCCATCCTATCATCTCACGACCAACCAACCCAACCTGCGGTTTTACGGAAAGCGGGTGCCTCGTCACGGAAAGCGGGTGGCTGGGCACGGCGGATACTCGCTACGACGAGCGCGTCCATCGCCCAGCCAATCAAGGAGACAAGACGTGAGCAAAGAATCCGACAACAAGGCCATCGTCGGCCGCTGGTTTACCGAGTTCTGGGGCAAGACCTGCAATCTCGGCGTGGTCGACGATCTGGCGACGCCGGACATGCTGCTGCAATATTCACTGCATGCGCCGCGTCGCGGCCGCCAGGATATCAAGGCATTTATGACCGGCTTTCGCGAAGCGTTCCCCGATCTCAATTTCTGGGGCGCAGCCGACCTCATTGCGGAGGGCGACTATGTCGTCGGCCGCTGGGAAGGCGGCGGCACGCACACCGGCCCAGCGTTCAGCGATTTCCTCGTCGGATCGCTTCCCGCCGCGACGGGGCGGAAAATGCACTTCACGGGAACGACGGTGCTCCGCGTTGAAAACGGCAAGATTACCGAGGAGATCGGATTGGACGACGGCGTAACCGCCCTCCAGCAGCTTGGTCTGATCCAGCAAGCCTAGCCAGGCAGGGCCGCGGTCAAGGCGCACGACCGCGGCCCTCCGCCGCGCATGTCAACCATCGCAGACGATGTGTCACGCCGCGTGCTGGGAGCGATCCTGCGCGTCATCCGTGACGCCGGCGTCGAGAATGACGCGATCGAGACTGGTGGCGCTGGCTTCACACATGACTTGCGAGACGACGTTACCCGACTTTTCGAATGCCGCCGCAAGCGCCTCAAACTGGGTTTTGGCGATCCGCAACGCCGCCAGCGGCACGGCAATGCAGCCAAAGGGCATGACCGGAGGCGCCTCCACTGTCGCCGCCAGAAGGGCCTCGGCCTCCTCGGCGCGGTGCAAGAACTCAGCTAACCGTCTCTCCATCTCGGCAACGATATTCTCGTTGCGCGAACGCTGCTCGGCGAGCCGGGATTTAAGCGCGCGAATTTCATGCTCGAATTCGTCAACCCTGGCTTCGAGCGCTTGACGCGCGTCGGCGCTCGCATCGCCCTTGATGCGTTCGGCCTGAAGCAGCTCTCTGGTTTCATGCAGGAGCGCGATCTGCGCTTCCAGCATCTTCGCCGCGCGGAGCAGATTGTCTGAATTGCTGCCGTTCGACATCAGGTCGGAAAACCTGTGCAGAAACCGCAAAATATCCGCCGTTTCGGCTGATGTCGGCGAGGCTGAATACGGCTCGGTCATGAAATCCGAAAGGCGAAGAGCAAAAGCCCGAAGAACTCCTGGTCGAGGCAAAGCACGCCCGAAATAAGGTTAGCGCACCACACCCCGTTGTCCGAGAATCTACAAGAGTCGTCTGGCGCCTGCCCGCCATTCCCGCCCCAAATGGCAACTTATCCCGCCCTTTTCAGCCTGGAAATGCCGCTAGCCGGCCCGGACCCGTATTCCTCCGGCCCGTATTCCCACGGCTCGCCAAATTAACCGACGGCGGCAGCGCACGCGATAGAGTGCGCGGCATCCAACAACCATCACGGGAAACGACGACGGAAATGGCTGCCGCACCGATCTGCATTACCTGCAACACCGAAAGAACGCTGGTCAGCATCCAGCCCACCCGTAACCGGCACGATGTGCGGCAATATGAATGTCCGACATGCCGGAGCGTCTTCCGGCTCGTCACACAGCGCGCGCCGCTGGAGTCCGACGACGTCGCGTTTGAAAATCCCCCGCTCCGCGCCAGCCGATAACGATTTGCGCCGCTAGTGGAGTGGATTTGACATTCGCTATCCCGTAGCCACGTATTCGCGATGCGAATGTCAATCCAAAACTCCACTAGAAACCTATATTTGCTAGTGGTCCTTTGATTCTAACATTCGCAAAAGTGCCCACTGAGAAGGGCTACGAATGTTAGAATCGAACCACCAGGCGGCATCGAAGCTCACAATCGCGTGGGATCTCATCCCGGCCGTTTGCGGCGCGTCGCGGCCGGCATAGGCTGAGGCCCACACAGCCACTGCCTGCCGAACCACCCATGCGCTGCTTCGCCCTCGTCTTCGCGTTTCTGATCGCCTGCGTTTCTCCAGCCGCGGCGGTCGACGATATTGCCGCCGCGCAATCCATTATCCGTTCGCAGGTCGAGGCGTTTGCCCGCGACGATGCAGCCACCGCTTATTCTTTCGCAGCGCCCGGCATCCACGAGCGTTTTCCGGAAGCCGAAATATTTTTGGGCATCGTTCGCAACGGTTACGCGCCGGTCTATCGCCACAAGAGTTTCGAATTCGGCGAGGCGCGCTCGGCAGACGGCAAGATTGCCCAACAGGTTCACATCGTGGACAGCAACGGCGTGCCGTGGGAAGCGCTCTACACGCTCGAACAGCAGGACGACGGCAGCCTCAAGATCACAGGCTGCATGCTGATCAAGAGCGGTCAAGGCGTCTAGAGGAGTATTGCCGGAGATTCTGCTTTGTCGCCGCCCGTGCGGGTGCCAACCCCTTCGGTAATCCGAGTTGTAAGGTCTTTTTTCCGAGGGCAGCGATGTCCGGCTTTGGCGTAGAAGCGGCCCCGCCAAAACCAGGAGCCGAGGTCTCACTTTGACCCACAAGAGACATTGAGAAATGGGACTTCCACCGCAGATGGCTTTCAAGCAGCCTTATGATCCGATCACTTCGGAAGTACGACCTTCTCGCGTGGCAGCCCGCTATCGTCGATGTCGAAGTCGGGGTCGAAGAGCGTCCTGCCCTGCGCGCCGAGAAAAGCTGGCTGAGCCTTAATCCACTCGCTCGGCTTCATTTCCTTGGCATAGGTCAAAAGCCGCGCTTGCAGATCGTTGACGATCTCGGGAAACTGATCAGCGACGTTATTTTTCTCCCCCGGATCTTTCGCAAGATCAAATAGCTCAGTCTTGCCCGGAAGCAGCGCAATTTTGACCAGCTTCCAGTTGCCTTTGCGGATGGCTCCGCGGAAAGCCTCGACGTTGATCAGCACGTCTTCATGAGGCGAGGGCTGGTTCTCCGCCAAAGTCGGCCAAATGTTTTTGCCGTCAAAGGGATGGTCCGGGCTGCCCTTCGCCCCGGCGAGGGCCAGCACCGTTGGCATCACATCCACGATAGCCAATGGCTCATTGACAATGCTCGGTTTGAGCTTGGTGGGCCAATAGAAGATAGTCGGAACCCGGACACCACCTTCGTGAAGGGACCCCTTGCCGCCTCGAAGATCACCATTCGAGGCCGGGGGCTTAGCGCCAAGCTCTACGCCACCACTTTCCGCACGCTCCTCTGGGGACCGCGCGCCAGTTGCAAATAGCGCGCTTGTGGCGCCGCCATTGTCGCTGCTGAATACGATGAGCGTGTTGTCGAGCATGTTCTTCTGCTTCAGCGCAGTAACTATCCGCCCGACTTGAGCATCCAAGTCGGTGATCATGGCGGCATAGGTGTGACGATGCACATCTCCGGCTGCGTTCTTATAGGCGTCGATGTCCTGTTCGGGGGCTTGATAAGGCGCGTGCGGTGCGAGGGATGCTACATAGAGGAACAGCGGCTTGGACGTGTCGTGGGTCTTGATGATGTTTACGGCCTCATTCCCGATCAGGGTCGTAAAGTAGCCGTCTTCCTTGAGGAACTCGCCATCCCGCTGCCAATCGACCAGTCCGCCCCGCTCCTTGGTGAAATAATCTACCTCGCCGACGAGATTGCCGTAGAAGTGATCGAAGCCGCGGTTCTGTGGCCAGAATTTCCTGTCGGCATGACCAAGGTGCCATTTGCCGACCATGGCCGTTTGATATCCAACTTCCTTTAGCGCCTGCGGAAGCGTGCGCTCGTCCGTCGGCAGTCCGTAGGCATGGCTGGGAAATATGACGAGCGTTTGCAAGCCATAGCGCATGGCGTAGCGACCGGTCATGAGCTCTGCTCGCGATGGCGTGCAAACCGGCATTCCGTAAAATGACTCCGCTCGCACGCCTTCCTTGGCAAGCTGGTCGATATTCGGCGTCTTGATGTCGCTTCCACGATAGCCGAGGTCGGCGTTACCGAGATCGTCGGCCAAGATAACTACGATGTTAGGTTTTGTATCCTGCGCGTGTGCCAGTGCGCACCAACCCAGGAAGCTGCATGCCAGGAGCGCAAACTGAATTGCAATGCGTCTCATTGCCGGCTCCTGCAACATTGACTATCCACGGATGAAGACGGCATCGCGAAAGGTGCCAGGCTATCTGCGATCCGGCATTCCAATTTGAGCTAGATCAATCCTCGGCCAGATGGATCATGAGTTCGTCGTACCGTCCAGGTATTGCAGAAACCTCGGAACCCGCCGCAGGGACACGGCATACCCAAGGAATGGAAACACCACATGGCAAGATGGAAGTATGCCCTGCTCGCGATCACGCTCGCGGCGCCGATATTGGCGCCCGCGACCGCGCAAGCGCAGCAGCAACGAAAGCCGAATATCGTCATCATCTGGGGTGACGATATCGGTCAATCCAATGTCAGCGCCTACTCGCGCGGCATGATGGGCTATCAAACGCCCAACATCGACCGGATCGCGAATGAAGGCACGATGTTCACCGACTTTTACGCGGAGCAGAGCTGCACCGCCGGCCGCGCTTCCTTCATCACGGGACAATCAGGCTTGCGTACCGGGATGACCAAGGTCGGTCTCCCCGGCGCCACGCTCGGGCTCCAGAAGGAAGACCCGACCATTGCCGAATTGCTCAAGCCGCTTGGCTATGCCACCGGCCAGTTCGGCAAGAACCATCTCGGCGACCGCAACGAATTTCTGCCGACCGTACACGGCTTCGACGAGTTTTACGGCAATCTCTATCACCTGAACGCGGAGGAAGAGCCGGAACTGCCCGACTATCCGAAGAGCCCGGAGTTTCGCGCCAAGTACGGTCCGCGCGGCGTCATGGACTGCAAGGCATCGGACAGGGATGATCCCACGGTCGATCCACGCTTCGGCAAGGTCGGAAAGCAGGTCTGCACCGACACCGGCCCCCTGACCAAGAAGCGAATGGAAACCGTCGACGACGATATCGCGAACCGGGCGGCCGATTTCATCAAGCGACAGAACAAGGTCGGCAAACCGGCTTTCGTATGGGTGAACTTCACGCATATGCATTTCCGCACCCACACCAAGCCTGAGAGCATCGGCCAGTCCGGCCGCTGGCAGAGCCCTTACCACGACGCCATGATAGACCATGACAAGAACGTCGGCACGGTGCTCAAGGCGATTGATGACGAAGGCATCGCCAACAATACCTTCGTCATGTACTCGACCGACAACGGTCCGCACATGAACTCCTGGCCGGATGGCGCGATGACGCCGTTCCGCAACGAAAAGAACTCGAACTGGGAAGGCGCTTACCGTGTGCCTGCGATGTTCCGCTGGCCGGGCAAGATCAAGCCGGGCCAGATCTCCAACGACATCGTGGCCCATCTCGACATGCTGCCGACGCTGCTCGCAGTCGCCGGCGACACCGAGGTCAAGAGCAAGCTGCTCACCGGCTACAAGGTCGGCGACATGACCTACAAGGTCCATCTCGATGGCGACAATCTCTTGCCCTACGTCACCGGGCAGACTCCAAAGAGTCCGCGCGAGTCGTTCCTCTACGTCAATGACGACCAGCAATTGACCGGATTGCGTTACGACAACTGGAAGCTCGTGTTCATGGAGCAGCGCGTTCAGGGAACGATGCGCATCTGGTCAGAGCCGTTCACCACTCTGCGGATACCGAAGATCCTCAATCTCCGGACCGATCCATACGAACGGGCGGACATCACCTCGAACACCTACTACGACTGGTTGATTGATCACGCCTACCTGTTGGTACCGGCGCAGGATTACGTCGGCCAATTCCTAATGACGTTCAAGGATTATCCGCAGCGGCAAAAAGCAGCCAGCTTCAACATGGACGAGGTCTTGCAGAAGCTGAAGGACACGACGAAGGACTGAACGCGCTCGACATTAACCAGAGGCCGGCCATCCCTGTGGCCGGCCTCTGCAGTTACCGACCGCCGATATTGGCACTTTTCGGACTCCCGTCTTAGTCCCCCGGATGTCTGCTTCTCTAATCGGCCATTCGGGGTCAAGCGCTTTCAGACTATCCACCTATGCGGTGTCGATGTCACTCGCGGGCTCGTGCTTCTCTTCGGAATCGGCACCTGGGCCCTTCCATCATGGGATCCGAGGACGAGGCGGAACAATCTTTTGGACGACCTTGCCGTCAATGTGACGGCAGGTCCAAGCAGACATACGAACTCACCTCATCCATCGTCCCGCGAGGGACATCTTTCCACCGCTCGGTGGAGCTCTGGTTTTCTCCTATCGGGTTTGATCCTGAACTGTTTTCATGCTGCTGCCGCGGCTTGCTCCCGGGTCCACCGGAACTCGGTGCCGTCAATCCAGATGCGGTGCATGATCACGGCCAACCGGCGAGCCAGGGCCACGATCGCCTTCTTCATCCCGCGGCGCCTGGCGATCTGCATGGCCCACGCCTTGAGCCAGGACCATTTTTTTGAATGCATCATGCTCTGAGCTGCTTCGTAGAGCATCGTCCGCATCATCTCATCGCCACAGCGCGATA
>NZ_JBAVCF010000099.1:0-2321 GCF_049586575.1 Bradyrhizobium sp. | reverse complement strand
GCGCGTGGTCAATTTTGCTCACATTTACAAATTGAAAACGGCCTCAGCGCGGGGGGGGCGGGCTGAGGCCGTCATTTTCATCGGATGCTTGGGGGGCGCCATGCATCCGGTCGCCTATCACAAGCTGCCACGAAGCCATCGGTTCCAGGGATTCAGGCCGGCGCGACGAGCGACGTCATGGGAACGTCCAGCGCGTACACGAAGCCAGTCGGGGCATAGGCCAGTTTGACCTGGCCTTTCAATTGCTGGCCGAGAGATCCGATCAGGCGTGTCCCAAAGCTCTGCCGGGAAGGAGCAGATACCGCGGGGCCGCCTTTTTCCGACCACGTCATCTGTAGCCGTTGCTCTGCCTCGTCGACGACCCATGCGATGTCGATACTTCCCCCTGGCACCGACAACGCGCCGAATTTTGTCGTATTGGTGCAGAGTTCGTTGAGCGTCATCGCGAGCGCAATCACCGCGCCCGATGTGATTTTGATGTCGGGTCCCGAAATCGAGAACCGGCCTCGGCCGCCGCTGTCATACGGCTCGGTCGCGCCCCGAATTGTACCCGCGAGGTCCGCGTTGGCCCATCGGGCCTGCAAAAGCAGATCGTGCGCTCGCCCCAGCGCGATCAGACGCCCTTCAATAGCCTGTTGGCCGTGCTCAATGCTGGTCGCTGTACGCAAGCTTTGAGACGCAATGGCGCTCACTGTGGCAAGCGTATTCTTGATCCGGTGGTGCAATTCTTCCAGGATGAGCTTCTTCAATTTATCGGCAGCTTCGCGTTCCTTGGCTTCTATGCCCGCTTGCGCCAGTAAAACCTCTGCGTCGATGCTCGCCTGTTCGAGCAACAAGCGAAGACTATCGTTTTCTGCCGTCAGGAATTCATTGGAAGCGTTACCGTTCGACGCTCGCGGTGCGCGATGGCTGTGATGTTCAATGAGGCCAGCGGCCGGCACAAGCAGGGAGATATCGGGGGGGATGAGTTTTAGTGCGCCCTCACCAATCATTTCCCGTAATTCAGCGATCATCCGCTTCACCTCAAGCGGCTTCCCAAAGAAGCGGCTGTCGGCGGGTTTTTCGCCGTCGGTCGGCGTCAATTTACCGGACACAAGAATGATCTTGATCGACGGCCACCGCTCGTGGACGGCGTACGCCAGTTTCAGGCCATCCATACTCCCGGGCATCTGGATATCCGTGAACAGAAGATCTACATCCGAGCGAGATTCGAGAATGGCGAGGGCTTCGTCGGCATTCGCGGCTTCTATCGGGATGAAGCCTGCGTCCTCCACGATGTCCACCGCGCGCATGCGCAGCAGCATCTCGTCTTCGACGACAAGAACCTTGGGTGGCCCCGGGCTGTCCGGCAAATCCATGGAGGCTTCGGTGCTTTCCTGGTGGGTAAGAACATCAGTTTGGGCTGCCCACTCGTCGCTTCGAACACGCGAGCACACTCGTCAAAAACCCATTGTGGGCCCCTTGTAGCACAGGGCCGATGGAAGCACGGCCTGAAGGCCGATTTAAATGTGAGCACTTTTGCTCACTTCTCAGCGCGGAGGAAACGCCGCAGGCCGGGTGGTCTGTCTGTATCGCGTTCTCGCAAGAGCGCATCTACGGCCGCTTCGTCTCGTTGCAGGCCGACGCGGTTGAGGTTGAGACGTTGGAGAAGCACGGAGGCAGTTAGACAGGAATCGCCGTCATGGTCTCAAATCTTCTCGGCAATGCGCTGACCCACGGCGCTGCCGACAAGCCCGTCAGGATTGGAGCCTCGACCGCCAATGGGATGTTCGTGCTTTGGGTCGCTAACTCAGGCGAACCGATCCCGGATGCGGTGGCGGCTCAACTCTTCCAGCCGTTTTTCAGGGGGCAGGTGCGCGCCAGCATTCAAGGGCTGGGTCTCGGTTTGTATATCGCCTCCCAGATCGCCGAAGCCCACGACGGCACGCTTACGGTCGCATCCACAGCGGAGGAGACGCATTTCACGTTTCGGATGCCGCTGCGGTGATCGACACTTCTGCGAGCCCATCCGCTGTCACTCACGGCTGACAAGCAAAACGCGGAAGTCCGAAGCCGCTTAACGCGACGCCTGATTGTCGTCGTCTTCGATCCTGAGCGCAGCCAGTCCCACATTGCGCAAACGCATCACGTCGCGCTCGCCATCCCTCACCGCATCGATAATACGCTTGGCGATGACCTCGTAGACGATGGGCGGCTGTCCGCTATCGTGAAGCTCCTTGCAGGCGCAGTCGAATGCCTCACCCATGATCCTGGTCATGCGATCGTCAAAGACGGTGCCGGTCTTTCGGATAAACGGCAGAATGGACGCCACGTGTGTTTCC
>NZ_JBAVCF010000098.1:0-10140 GCF_049586575.1 Bradyrhizobium sp. | reverse complement strand
TCGTTCATATGCGCGGAGAGGATCGCATAATTGGCGGGGTGGTAGACGCTATTGGCCAGCCCCAACAATGCGGCGCTCACGATCAGCGACGAATAATTCAGGTGCAGGCCGAGCCCGATCAGCGCCGCTCCGCCTAAGCAAAGACCGATCAGCAGAATCTTTCGCGCGCCGATATGGTCGGCAAGATACCCGATCGGTGCCTGGGTCAGGCCGGAACTCACTGCGAAGACGGTCAGCGCAAAGCCGAGCTCGATGTAACCGACATTGAGTTGCTGTTTCAGGAAGGGAAACAGCATCGGCAGCGTAAAAATATGGAAATGGCTCACCCAATGGGCGACGGAAATCGCGCCCAGCGTGCGAAACTGTTCGTCCTTGTCGGCCTGTTCGGATACGGCTTGCGGCGCGGCCAGAATATCGGCCATTGGGCGTCCTCGCTTTCGAAGGCGAAAATACCGGCCCTGCCGGTTACCTGTCCATGAATACGGCTGCATGGCAGCCCTCAATGTCGTTCCAGACATCGAGGGCTGGCGATGGTATCCGCAATTTACCGGATGGCCGGGCGGGTTTACGACGCCATGCGGCCGCGCTTGAAAGGGTTGACCAGCCGGACAATCTCGCAGGTGGCGACGAGCCCGATCAGCCAAACGGCATTTAAAGCTCCGATGCGTGCGACGATGGTGGCGTTAAATGCGCTCGCACCTCCGAGGAACGGCGTCGTTGCCAGCAGCGCAACTTCATAGACGCCGTAACCGCCGACCAAAGCGAGCACGAGGACAAGCAGGGTGCTGTTTTGCGGCAGCCAGCGTAGAATGGCCGCCGACGTTGCGGTCGCGGCAAGAGCGGCGATGCCGATCACGAGGCCCCAGAGCATCGTGTTGCCGTCGATCGGGTAATGCAGCGCGCCGAAGCCGATGCCCTGATTGACCAGCCATGCGCCGGCGACGACAAGAAGCGCCGGGCGCAGCGGCAGCATCACCGCGGCAATCACCGCAAAGGCCGCAAATGGCGTCGCGCAGGCGAACGCGAAGCTTGCGAGCGCGCAGGACACCGTCAGCAACGCGAAACAGAACAATGGCGCATGACGCGGTTCGACCGGCGCAAGCCGGGAGCCGTCGACCGAAGGCGATAGCAGATCAAGGGACATGGTCATTCTCCCTGGGCCGGATGCCAGTATAGCAGCACGCTCAGCCCGTCAGCACGGGCCCACCGGCCTTCTTCCACGCGTCGATACCGCCGGCGATATGGGCCGGATTGGTCAGCCCCGCTTCCTTCGCGGCGTTGACCGCCATCGCCGAGCGCTCGCCATAGGCGCAGAAGAACACGATGCGCCGCCCAGTGGCGGTCGCGACTTCGCGCAACATTCCGCCGGGGCTGAGACTCTCGCCGATTCCGGGATAGGGCGCATGCAGCGCGCCGGGCAGTGTGCCGTGCTTGGCGCGTTCGCTCGTCTCACGCAGGTCGACCAAAAGAATATCGGGCCGGCCGAGACTCTCGATCGCCTCGCGCGCGGTGAACGCCAATCCCTGTTTGGTGAGTTCGTCCTGATGCAGGCCGACGTGCATATTGGCCGGCACGGCGACATCCATCATCTTCGGGTTCGGCAGCTTCAGATTGTTCATCAGTTCGACATATTCGTCGACCGAACGCACTTGCAGCCTGGGATTGTAGCGCTTCTCTTCGCCGATCGTGGAGACCGTATCGCCCTTATAATCATGAGCAGGAAATACCATGGTTTCATCCGGCAGTTTTAGCAGCCGGCTGAAAATCGAGTCGTATTGCGCCCGCGCGCTGCCGTTCTGGAAATCGGTTCGGCCGGTGCCGCGGATCAGCAGGGTATCGCCGGTGAAAACGCGATCGCCCATCAAGTAGCTGTAGGAATCATCGGTATGGCCGGGCGTGTACATCACATCCAGCGTGATGCCCTCGATCGTCACCCTGTCGCCGTCCGCGACTCGCATCGATACGACATCGGCCTTGGTCTCTTCGCCCATGATGGTGATGCAATGGGTGCGGTCGCGCAACTCGCCGAGACCGGTCACGTGGTCGGCATGCAGATGCGTATCGACGGCCTTGACCAGCTTGAGGTCGAGTTCGCGCAGCAACTGGCAATAGCGGTCGACCCTCTCGAGCACGGGGTCGAGGATCACGGCCTCGCCGCCCGCGCGGCTTGCCAGCAGATAGCTGTAAGTGCTGGATACGCTGTCGAATAGCTGACGAAAGATCATGGGATGAAATCCGCTAACCGATTCCGCGACAATATCACGCCGCGTCGTATCCTGGGAGCCACCTATCCCCGGTCCGCGATCCCGGGATTGCCGCTAACGCCCTGTATTGCAACACCGTTAGCGGGCAGGTCGAGCGGCTTGCCGCTGCCGAGGTATTTGGCGAGAACGTCCCAAACCGGCTTTCCCTGCTGCGGGTTAACCGCAGCCCAGCCGGCGACCGTGTAGCGTTTGTTGGGGTCGATGACGCTGCCGTTGTCGAGCTTCAGGTTGGAAATCCGGCGCCCGAGGGCTTCCGACGGCGTGCAGCTATAGGTCAGTCCGCTGATGCGGACCATGTCGCCGCCCTGCTGGTGATAGGGGTCGGGATTGAAAAGGTTGTCGCAGACGTCTTCGAGTGTGTTCTTGAGCTCGCTTCCCGTCAGTTTTTGCACATAGGTTTCGGGATAGGTGATGGCGGTCTCAGCGAGCGCGTCCTCCATCGTGAAGAGCTGGTTTGGCAGGAAGGTCGCGCCCCAGCGAAAGCCCGGTGACATCGCTATTTCAGCATCGAACTCGCGGCGTAGTGCGGCGCAGATCATCTGGTCGACGGTGCCGGTGAAATTGTCGCGACGGTAGAGCAGGCGGTCGGTGGTGGCGATTCTCCCGCTCCAAGCCGCCACCTGCGGCGCGCGAACTTTGTCGATCAGCGCGGTCATCTCGGCGTCGGGCTTCAGCAATTCCGAGAACACCGGCAACAGGCGATATCTCACGTTCCGCACGTGGCCCTTGGCGAGGTCGAGGTCGAGGACGCCGACAAATTTGCCGTTTGAACCGGCGTTGGTGACAAGCGTGGTGCCGCCGGAATTGGTCACCGCAATGGGTTGGGGAATGGCGTCGTGGGTGTGGCCGCCGAGAATGACGTCGAGGCCGTGCACGCGGCTGGCGAGCTTGAGGTCGACATCCATACCGTTATGCGACAACAGCAGGACCGCATCGACCTTCTCGGTAGAACGCAGACTATCGATCAGTGTTTGCAGTTCCTGCTCGCGGATGCCGAAGGTCCAGTCTGGCGTGAAGCGTTTTGGATGCGCGATCGGAACATAAGGAAATGCCTGGCCGATCACGGCGACGCGATAACCGCCGACTTCCTTGATCATCGAGGGCTTGAACACCCGGCCCGAGGCGGAGTCGAGCGCCTTGGCGCCGTTGAAGGCGGCCTCTTCGGTCAGGAAAACGTTCTGCGCGAGGAACTCGCCCTTGAAGCGTTCGAGGTTGCTGCGAAGCGCGTCCTCGCCATAGGTGAATTCCCAATGCCCGGTCATCGCTTCGATGCCGAGCAGGTTTGCCGCCTCGACCATGTCGGCGCCGCGGAGTGCATTGGCCAACCCTGTGCCTTGCCAGGCGTCGCCGCCATCGAGCAGCAGGGAGCGTTGCGGGCCGGTGTCGTTGCGCAAACGGTCGATCAGGGTTTTGAGATGGGCAAAGCCGCCGAGCTTGCCGAAACGGGCCGCCGATTTTTCGAAATCGAGGGAGGTGAAGGCATACGCGTCGGCGCTTTCCGCCTTGATGCCGAAGTGGTCGAGAAAGGCGTGGCCGACCAGATGAGGCGGCTGCCCAGCCATCGCGCCGATCCCGAGGTTGACGCTCGGCTCGCGAAAATAGCCGGGCAAAAGCTGCGCATGGGTGTCGGTGATGTGCAGGATGCGTGCATTGCCGAAGCGTTCAAGATCGTAGACGCCGCCATCGGCGCTGCGCGCTTGGTGCGGAAAGCTGCCCGCGAGCGCCGCGGCGCCGGTTAATTTCAGAAGATCTCGGCGGCAGATGGTCATGGTCGGCGTTGAGCCATTTTCTTTCGAGCCTCAGCGTATTTCGAGATTTTTCCAGGCGGCTTTTTCGCTCGTCGCCTGGTAAATCGAGGCCTTGGCGAGCGCTTCGGCTTCCTTCGCGGCTGCGACCGCCTGGTCGAAGTCATTCTTCTCGGCGGCCTTCCTTGCCTCAGTGAGCGCAGCCTCAGTCACAAGCCATTGGTTGCGCAAGAGGCCGGCCTGCTTTTCAGCGGCGTCTGCTGCGGCATAGGAAGCTTTGAAGCCGGCTTCGCTGTTGGCGGCAAACGCGGCGTGGCCGGTCAGCAACGCAACGATCACCCAACACAGCCGTACCGGCGCTCCCAAGGAGTTGCTCATGGCCGTGAACCCGGTCCGGAAATCGGCAGACCATTGCTGACATAGGACAGAAAATATTCGAGGTCGCGGTACTCGTCACTCTGCGGCTCAAGCGGCACGCCGCGCACCTGGCTATTGCATGTGATAAAGCGCCGGCTGGTCGTGCCCATGCCGCCCCATTCGGAGCGATAGATCGGCATCGCATTGAGGATTCCGAGCGCCGGCGCGAGCACCTCGGCCCGTAGCCGCTCGCCCGGGTTCTGCACGTGACAGGTCGCGCAGGAAAAATTCAACTGCCCGCGCCGCGTGTAGAAGTAGCGCTTGCCGTCTTCGTAAGCCTCAAGGGCGCGGGGATCGTCCGGAATTTTGATATTGAGCGGCTTGCCGCGGGAGGTGAAAGCCATATAGGCGGTCAATGCGGCCATGTCGTCGCCGGTGTAGGAGATGGCTTTCTCGCCATTGGCTTCGCGGCACCGGTTCAGCGCCAGTTCAAGCGTGATGACCTTGCCGCTTTTCGTGTCAAACTGCGGATAGTCCTGCCTGATACCGATGCCCTGATCGGCAAAACAATCGGCATAATGCTTGCCGTTGGCGAAAGGCTTGGCGAACAGTTCCTTGCCGGCCTCAAGGGAGAATTCATAAGGCGGAAACTGCTCCTTCTCCTCCCATTGCCGCCGCATGTCCTCGTTCAGCGCGTAGGGACCGTTGGCGAAGTCATCGGGCTTCACGCCGGGAAATTTTTTGAAGAAATAGTCCTGGAATGCGCGCGCGTCCTTGGCGGGGTCCACGCCATCGGCGGCTACCGCCGTATGCGCGACTGCGAGCAGCAGCGCGGCGAGAGAAATCGATAGGAGGCGCACGCTCAAGCGCCGCCCGGCCCTGCCAACAAAATGGGGAAGCCAGCGATGAACTCTCATTGGATCTTGAATGTCGCGGTGTCGGTCTGACCTTTGTTGTCGATCCAGCTCACTTTCAGGTCGTCGCCCTTGGTCGCGCCCTTGAACGCGAATTTGACATAGGGGTCCTTGGAAACCGCCGTTCCCCAATCGGCAACGAAGACCGTCCGGCCGTTATGTTCGAAGGTCAACTCCTGGATGAAATGCGCCGGGATGAATTCGCCCTTGTCGTTTTTGATGAAGCCCGAATCCATAGGATGCTGGATCAGCGTCTGGACGTCGGTGGTGTCGCCGTTTGCGATTGCGCGTACACGAATGCTCGATGCCATGTTCAACCTCCGCAACCGCCAACGGTCACCTTGACTTCCTTGGTCGCGCTAAAGAGCTTGCCGCCGGATTCCACGATTACAATGACATTGCTGGTCTTGGACATTTTGAGGCGATTGGCCACGTTGGGCAGCGTGCCTTGCGGGATTTTGTAATACGCCGCCAATACGTTCGGATTTTCCGGCACCACAAAGGCGATCGAGGTTACGTCCGCAAGACTGGTCGAGACGGATATCGGAACCACCGCGCCATTTTCCGCGATCTCTGGCGCGTCGAGCTTGATCTTGTCGGAAGGTTCCGCGGTGCGGCCATAAAGAAGCCGGATCGCTTCCTTGTTGTCTTTCTGCTTGAAAGCGTCTTCCGGGTATTTGTCATTGGCGGCCGCAAACACCGTGGGGCCAGGCAGCACAACAACGCCAAGCCCCGCGAGTGCGACCGAACCGGCGCCGCGAAGAACGATACGCCGCGTGACCGGCTGGCTGTCATCAAGGCTCGTCATCGCTCATCTCCCCATTTTGTTGCCCGCTTGAGATTGCGTCTCATAGCGTTTGCAGGAAATCCACGATCGCGTCGATTTCCTGTTTGGTCAGAATGCGATTCCGGCCGAACGGCGGCATCGCGGTTTCCGGGTTCCGCACGGTTTCGTCCGTGACAATCGCGACGAGTTCGTTGCGGTCGGGATACTTGCTTTTGAGGTCCTTGAGCGTCGGTCCGATGGTGCCGGGCAGGTCACCGCCCTTGATGTTGTGGCAGCTCAGGCAGTTGCCCTTGGCCCGGTCAAAAGCGAGCTTCTCGCCCTCGGCAGCCTTCGATTGGGCGTGCGCCGCCATCGGCGGTACGATGACGCTGAGCATCAGTGCCAATAGCAGAACCTTGAGTGAAAGGCGGTCAGTCAAAATGCAGTTCCCGCGGATGGCTGGTCCAAGTATAATCTTTCAAAGCATAAACGCTGTCGCCTGACAACGCGGGCAGTTTGCACTGCGGCGATTTGATCTCTAGTGTGCCGGTTTGGACGTCCGCATCAATTATGCCGCGGGTTCGTCATGCGGACTTTTGTACCAAAGCCCCACCAGAACAATAGATTTGGTGGATTCCGAAGTTCGAAACGTGGCTCCGTAAAATGCTGCGAACTTCGGAATCGGGACACTGGGAGGCCGATTGTGGCGGAGTATGTCGTTGAATTCGGCAAGGATGGTGGCAACATCGCGCCGGACGGCCGGCTTGATGCGCCAGCCTTTCATCGCAACCATCAGGCCATCGACGGCGTTCTGGCACGGTTTCTGACCGGAAAATCCGGTGACGTGGTTGAGGCCGGCAGCGGCACCGGCCAGCACACCGTCGAATTCGCCCGGCAATTTCCCGAGATCACGTGGTGGCCAAGCGATCTCAACGAAAATCACCTGACAAGCATCGAGGCGTGGCGGCTGCATTCGCAACTCGCCAACATCCGTCCGCCGCGGCGGATCGATCTGTCGGATCCGGCCTGGGGCGATGCGATGAAAGGTGAGGGCGGCCCGGACGAATTGCTGGCGGTATTTTGCGCCAACGTCATTCACATTGCGCCGTGGCGTGTTGCCGAGGGGCTGGTCGCCGGAGCCGGCCGCTACTTGCGGCCGGGTGGACTGCTTTTCCTATATGGTCCGTTCAAGCGCGAGGGCCGGCATACCGCCGATAGCAACGCAGCCTTCGACAAGAGCCTGCGTGCGCGAGATCCCGAATGGGGCGTGCGCGACGTCGAGGCCGTGACGAAGCTCGCGGATGCTGCCGGTCTTTCGCTGGTCGATCTCGCAGAGATGCCTGCCAACAATCTTACGCTGGTGTTCAGCCGCAGCTAGATCAATTGCGGCCACGGCCCAAACTTTGGCGCATGGCGCGCGCCCGTTTCCATCGGTTGATCGCGTGGATTTGGCGCTTCATAGTGCATCGAATCGAAGGACGATCGTACCGCTTCCTGCTTTTCCGGGGTCGAAACAGCCGATGACCGATATGACCGCAGCCGCGGCGAGCACCGATGACGTGCGCGTTCGCGGCAACGTAATCCGACTGGCCGCAGCGCAGGCGCTGACCGGTGCGAATTCGGCCGTCATTTTTGCCACCGGCTCGATTGTCGGCGCGGCGCTGGCGCCGAGCGTTTCGCTCGCCACCGTGCCGCTCTCGATGTATGTGCTCGGGCTTGCCGCGGGCACGTTGCCGACCGGTATGATTTCGCGCGCCTACGGCCGCCGAGTTGCCTTCATCGCCGGCACGGCGTGCGGCGCTTGCACAGGCCTGCTCGGTGCGTTCGCGATCCTGTACGGCTCGTTCGAGCTGTTTTGCTGCGCGACTTTCCTTGGCGGATTATACGGCTCGGTATCGCAATCCTATCGTTTCGCGGCCGCCGACGGCGCGAGCGCGGCGTTTCGCCCCAAGGCCGTATCGTGGGTGATGGCGGGCGGCGTATTTGCCGGCGTGCTCGGTCCGCAGCTGGTGCAGTGGACGATGGATATCTGGTCGCCCTATCTGTTCGCTTTCTCTTTTGTGGTGCAGTCGGCGGTAGCGCTGGTTGCGATGGTGATCCTGGCCGGCGTCGATGCGCCAAGGCCAGCGCCGGCGGATCTGCATCGGGGACGTCCGCTGCTCGAAATCGCGCGGCAGCCGCGCTTTATTGCAGCCGCCCTCTGCGGCGTCATCGCCTATCCGACGATGAACCTCGTGATGACCTCGGCGCCGCTCGCCATGAAAATGTGCGGGCTTTCCTTGAGCGATTCAAATTTCGGCATTCAATGGCACATCGTGGCGATGTATGGGCCGAGCTTCTTTACGGGGACGTTGATCGCGCGTTTCGGCGCGCCAAGGGTAGTCGCGGCAGGACTTCTGTTGGAGGCTTGCGGCGCCATGATCGGCCTTTCGGGCATCACGGCCATGCACTTCTGGGCAACGTTGATCGTGCTTGGTATGGGGTGGAATTTCGGCTTCGTCGGCGCGTCCGCGCTGGTACTGGAAACGCACCGGCCGGAGGAACGTAACAAGGTGCAGGCCTTCAACGATTTCCTCGTGTTTGGCATGATGGCAGTGGGATCGTTTTCTTCCGGTCAGTTACTGGCGAATTACGGCTGGGCAGCGGTCAACTGGGTGGTGTTCCCGCCAGTGCTGTTGGGCGTGTCGGTGCTTCTCCTCGTGTCGCTCGCGAAACGGCGAGCGGCATTGTGCTAGAGGCCGGCGACACCGTGGTTGACGCCTTTTTACCTTCGACAGGAGAAGCCGATGCCTTCGCGAGCCCGTCTCGATGAGTTCATTGCCGTTGTCGAGGGCGGCGATCATGCCGGCGCCATCGAGCGCTATTACGCCGATGATGCGATCATGCAGGAGAACGCCGCGCCGCCGAGGGTCGGTCGCGATACGCTGGTTGCCCATGAGCGCGCCGCGCTGGCGCGGATGTCGCAGGTCGCTTCGAAATGCGTGTCATCGGTGGTTGAAGGCGAACGGGTCGCCATTCATTGGAATTTCGTACTTACCGAGAAGTCAGGCCTGGTGCGCCGCTTCGACGAGGTCGCGTGGCAGGAATGGCGCGGCGACAAGATTTTCCGCGAGCGCTTCTTCTACGACCCGACCAAGGTCAGTAGCTGATGACAACTGCTGACACTTCGATCCAGATCGAAGCGATTGACTTGGCGTAGCGCCCGCGCGTCGTACATGATGTCCCGAAACAGGGAGATCACGCCTGGACGTCTCAAGCCGCCCCGCGATTGACGAGCGATCTATCCGCTATGATGGCTGGCGGATCGTTGCCGTTTGTTTTTTGGTTGCGACCTTTGGCTGGGCATTCGGCTTCTACGGACAGAGCGTTTATCTGGCCGAACTGCACCGGCAGCACGGTTGGTCGGCGTCGTTGATCTCGGCCGCGACAACCTTCTTCTATCTGTTCGGAGCGCTGCTCGTTATCTTCGTCGCCGAGGCCATCAGGAAGTTCGGCCCGCGAAACTGCCTGTTGGCGGGAACGGGCGCCATGGCGGCCGCGGTTGTGCTGATGGGGCAGGTCAATGCGCCTTGGCAGCTTTATCTCGCGGATATCGCATTGTCCTTTGGCTGGGCAGGTACCAGCCTTGCGATGATCAGCAGCACGCTCGGCCTCTGGTTCGATCGGAAGCGCGGCATGGCGATCAGTCTCGCTTTGAACGGCGCGAGTTTCGGCGGCATCGCGGGCGTTCCGCTATTGGTGATCGCGATCGGCCAGTTTGGATTTTCCCGCGCGCTGATGTTGGCTGCTGTCGTCATGGTCGTGCTGGTGATTCCGGCGGTGTTGATCTTCGTCGGGCCGCCGCCGTCCCATTTAAGCGGGAAGCCTTCGTCAACACGCGACGCGCCATCGTCTTCGCTCATCCGCGCACGCGCTTTCCGCGATATCGGCTTTCTGTCGGTATCCACCGCCTTCGCGCTGGTGCTGTTTGCGCAGGTCGGCTTCATCGTTCATCTGATCGCGTTCCTTGATCCCGTGATCGGCCGTTCCAATGCTGCGGTGGCGGTCGCGATGCTGACGGCCATGGCGGTGGTCGGGCGCATACTGTTCTCCAC
>NZ_JBAVCF010000097.1:0-2728 GCF_049586575.1 Bradyrhizobium sp. | reverse complement strand
CCGGAGCCGCTAGACGGGTGGCTGAGCGCGGCCGCCAACTCCGGCATCCATGGAATGCGCCGATTCGCCGCCACGCTGCGGCGGGATTTGGCTGCCGTTCGCAACGCCATTAGCGCACCCTGGAGTAGCGGCCAGACCGAAGGGCAGATCAATCGTCTCAAGACCCTGAAACGGTCCATGTATGGCCGCGCCGGCGTCGAGCTCTTACGCGCACGGATGCTTCCGTACGGTCCATGTACCGATCACACAGTTTGAGCCAGACCCACACGAAGTGAGGAAGGCCCCTCGGATTGAGGAGAAGCCGGTTTAACGCAATGACGAAGTCAATCGCGTGAGCCGAGACTTGTAGTCAGCGCGCGCCTCGAGCGCGGCATCCATGTCTACCTGGACGAAACGCGCAAGATTGTTCGGCTGCATCTGCGCAATGCGGTCCATATCTGCGCTGATCACTGTTCCGATCATGGCGTATCCGCCGCCCGACACGGCGTCGCGAAGCAGGATGATCGGTTCGACGCCACCAGGCACCTGGATCGAACCGTAAGGATATCCGGCATCGACGATGTTGGACGGGTCGGAGCCCGCGCCGAACGGCTGTTTGCGTTCGCGGAAGGAAAGCGCTCGTCCTTTGCGATAGCGATAGCCGATGCGATCCGCTTCCGGAGCAACGGTCCAAGTGTCTTCGAAGAAGGACCTGGCGGATTCGTCGGTCAACCGATGAAAATAGAGACCTGGCAGCACTCGTAATTCGAGCGACTTGGGATAGGTCGGCACCAAATCGCGCGAGATGGCGCGGCCGACGCGCGCCCTGGGGGCCGCGGCGCCAGTCGGAAGCACGTCGCCGACGGCCAGCTTACGTCCTTCAAAACCGCCGAGCGCGCCAAGCGCGTAAGTCGAGCGGCTGCCAAGTACGGCCGGCACGTCGATCCCGCCGGCGACTGCAATATAGATACGCGCGCCGGCCTTCGCATAATCGAACGAGAGCCGATCGTCCGATCGCACGGCAAAAGATTCGTTGCGCGGGCGACTCTCGCCATTGATCTTCGGCGTCGCTTCAGCCCCGGTGACAGCGACAACAGCCGGAGTCCGGAAGAGGAACTCCGGGCCAAGCAAGGTTGCTTCCAGCACGGAGGGCTCCGTGTCGTTGCCGACCAGGAGATTCGCCGCGTGCAACGCATATTGGTCGAGCGCGCCCGAAAGCGGAATGCCGATGTTGTAGTATCCGGGCCGGCCTGCGTCCTGCACACTTGTGGCAAGGCCGGGTTTGATAACCTCAATGGCCATGAAGCGCCTCCACCAAGCCGCGGCTGTAGCCACCGGGATCGACGAGGAACGATTTGAGCGAAAAATCGACGGGCCGGATATTCAGATTGAAAGTACCAGCCTCGACCGCTTTGAGATCACGATCATATTCCTGGCGCGAAATCGGCTTCCATTTGACGATATCCCCCGGTTTGAAGAACACCATGAAATCCTTGAGATAAGGCAGCGTCTGCGCCGGGTCATAGATCGGCGCGGGGGTAATGCCGAACATCTGGTAGCCGCCGGCGCCGCGCACGGAATAGATGCAGCCGAAGCAGCCGCCATGGCCAACGGTGAGCTTCGGCGTGTCAGTGCGCGGCCTCAAATATTTGGGCACTTCAATCTGCTTTGCCCGCTCGACCATCTGGAACAAGAAAGGCAAACCGGCGACGAAGCCGACCATGGAGACGAACCACGGCGAGCCTGAATGCGCGGCGATGAACTCGTCGACGGAGCCGTAGCCGTTGATGCGCGCGGCATACTCGATGTCGGCGCTTTTGGGATCTTGATGGCGTTCGCGGAATCGCATGAGCGTCTCGCGCGTCCAGGGATCGTTGTAAAGCACAGGAATTTCGACGACGCGTGTCGACAATTCGAGATCAGCGCCGCCAACTTGCGCCTCGATCTCCTTGAGCGTGCCCAACATCTTGTCGGGGTAGATTACGTCCGGATCGAAACGAACCAAATAAGAGGCGTTAGCCGGACATATCTCCGACACGCCGGCGATGCGGCGCTTGCCCAGTTCGCCGCAAATAGCCATGCCCTTGAAGAACGCTTCAAGCGACATCTGCTCGTCGATCTCGACGAAGACGTGTTCGTCGCCGCCGAAAGAATACCGGGCCCCGCCCATGCCTATCTCCCTCCCTCGTTGGCCCCTTCAACGGCGCCCGTTAGGCTGCCAGCAGCCGCTCCAGAAATCCGGTGTCAAACCGAGCCGCCTGCACATCGGCCAAGCGGGCAAGGCGCTTGTGCAGAGGCGCGGTGGTGATAACCCCATCGATTTCGAATTCGTCAAGCGCGCGGCGCATGCGCGCCAAGGCGAGGTTTCGAGTTTCCGCCTGAACGATGATCTTGGCAAGCAGAGAGTCGTAATAGGGTGGCACGACATAGCCTGGATAGAGCATAGTATCAACACGGACCCCGGGGCCCGCCGGCAGCGCAAGCGCGGTGACGCGACCGGGCGTCGGCCGGAAATTATGATCAGGATCCTCGGCGTTGATCCGGACTTCAATCGCGACCCCGCGCGTCTTAATGTCGGATTGCGCTAGGGCGAGCGGGTAGCCCTGCGCGATGCGGATCATTTCGCGCACGAGATCGATGCCGGTGACCATCTCAGTGATCGGATGCTCAACCTGGATGCGTGTATTCATTTCGATGAAATAGAACTCACCGGTGTCGTCATCATATAGATATTCGAGCGTCCCCGCTC
>NZ_JBAVCF010000096.1:0-9753 GCF_049586575.1 Bradyrhizobium sp. | reverse complement strand
GTGCTGGCAGCGCCATTCAAAATCATTTCCGGCCAGAACAGGATCACGCTGCTCGCCACCCTTGAGCCGCCCAATGGCAATACCACCGAGTGGCAGTTGGGCTTTAGCGGTGGAACCGTCTTGCTGGCCGGAAACGACAATGAGCCGCCGGTCATCTTCAATCGCGTCTCGATCGGGGTGCGCTTCGATACCGACAAAAAACACGTGACCCTGACGCAGGCCGATTTCAGCAATGGCGAGATTGGCGTTGCCGGCACCGGGAGCATCGACTACTCGGGCGAGCCTCGCATGATGCTGGGATTTGCCGGTACCCCGATGTCGGTATCGGCGCTCAAGCGGATCTGGCCCGCGCTGGTCGTTGCAGATGTTCGCCAGTGGGTGGTTGACCGGGTCGAGCGCGGCGCGATCCAGCGCATCGAAGTCGGCGTCAATTCTCCGGTTCGAAATCTCTCGCGAAAAGGGCCGCCGATTCCCGACGACGGCCTCAACGTCAATATTGTCGCAAGTGGCGTGACGTTGCGGCCGGTCGACGGGCTGCCGGCAATTCGCGACGCCGACCTGAAAGCGCACATCACCGGCCGGACCGCGAGCGTCACCGTCGGCCAGGGCGTGGCCGACACGCCGGCCGGCCGCAAGCTTAACGTTTCCGATGCGGCGTTCGAGATCGCGGATATGGCGCCGAAACCGGTGCAGGCCAAGGTAAAATTCCGGATCGACGGTCCGGTGCCGGCGGCGGCCGAAATTCTGGCCTCGGACAAGTTGAGCGACCTTTCGGCGACGCTGATCGATCCCAATGCGAGCAAGGGCACGGCGTCCGCGCTCGTCACATTGGCCTTGCCGATCAAGCGCGACATCACGCGGGCCGATACGAGCTATACCGTCACCGCCGATCTCGGCGGATTTGCCGCCGACCGTGTGATGATGAATCAGAAACTCGAGGCCAATACGCTGAAGGTGATCGCGAACAATCAGGGCTATCAGGTCAAGGGTGACGTCAAGATCAACGGCCAGCCGGCCTCGCTCGACTACCGCAAGCAGAACGACGGCGAGGCCGACATCAAGTTGCAGGCGACGCTGGATGAAGCAAGCCGTGCCCGGTTTGGTTTTGACCTTGGGCCGGCGGTCAGCGGTTCCATCCCGGTCAAGCTGAGCGGCAAGATCGGCGGCGATACGCGTCTTGGCATCGATGCCGATCTCACTTCCTTGAAGCTCGATAATATTCTCCCTGGCTGGGTCAAGGCGTCAGGCAAGTCGACGCACGCCACGTTCAACGTGGTTCAAAAACCGCAATCGACCCGTCTGGAAGACATCGTAATCGAGGGCGGCGGCGCTTCCATCAAGGGGTCGGTCGAAGTCGATCAGAATGGCGATCTCATCAGCGCGAACTTCCCGACCTACGCGCCATCCGAAGGCGACAAGACGTCGCTGCGGGCCGATCGCGGGCCGGACGGCGTAATCAAGGTCGTCATGCGCGGTGACGTGTTCGACGGCCGTGGTTTTCTGAAGACCGCGATCTCCGGCAAGGAGTCCGGGTCGAAGAGCAAGAGCAAGAGCGTCGATTTCGACGTTGACGTGAAGCTCGGTGCGGTTGCCGGCTTCTTCGGGGAGGCCTTGCGAAGCGTCGATGTCAAAATGTCCCGCCGCGGCGGGGCGATCAAGAGTTTTGCGTTTACGAGCAAGCTTGGACGCGACACGCCCGTCACGGCCGACTTGCGCGGCCGCGGGCAGGGCCGCGAGGTGATCTTTCTCGAGACCAACGACGCAGGCGCGCTGCTTCGCTTCACCGACACCTATTCCAAGGTCGTCGGCGGACAGCTTCAACTGGCATTGGATCCGCCGACGGCGGAGCCGAGCCCGAAGGAAGGATTGCTCAACGTCAGGGATTTCACCGTCAAAGGGGAGGCGTCGCTCGACAAGCTGGCGGCTGGCGGCCCGGTGGGCGGGCAAGCCGGCATCAGTTTCTCGCGGCTGCGCGCGGAGTTCGTCCGGCAGAACGGGCAGCTGACAATCAAGGAAGGCGTCCTCAAGGGGCCGACCATTGGCGGCACGATCGAAGGCGCCATCGACTATCCCGGCAACCAGGTGCGCATGAGCGGTACCTTCGTTCCATTGTACGGGCTGAACAACCTTCTCGGTCAGATTCCGATCGCCAATTTGTTCCTCAGCAACGGCAGCAATGAAGGCGTATTCGGCCTTACCTATGAGGTTGTCGGCACGCCGGATAAGCCGACGCTGCGCGTCAATCCGATTTCAATGATATTCCCCGGCATCACCAGGAAAATCATGGAGTTCAACACCGGCAAGCAGAACAATTCGGTCGAGCTTCCGGAATCGACTACCGAGCGGTGATTTCGCCGTTTGTCAGCGCCGCAACGCCGGCACCACCAGAAACGGGATCATGCCCAGGATTACGCTGATCAGCGCATAAAGGATCAGTGGATTATAGCTGTGGGCCATGTCGTGGATCAGGCCGCCGCTCCAGGAGCCGAAGGCGGAGCCCAGCCCGCTGCCGATCGCGATGCTTCCGTAGATCGTTCCGACGCGCTTTCCGCGAAACAGTTTCATCGCGGTCGCCGTCAGTAATGGGCCACGTGAGCCGATCATGCTGCCGAAGCACACGACAAAGCCGGTCAGGATCCAGAAGTTCGGATGCCATTGCAGCAGCCAGAGCAGGAAGATCCCGAAGATCGACATCGCATAGGAAAACAGCACCGATGGCCTGCGCCCGATAATGCCGTCGAGCCAGGAGACGCCGAGCATGCCGAACAAGAGCACCACGCCGGAAAAGCCCCACGCGGTCGCCGCCTGCAACGGCGGAAAACCGGCGTCGATCAGGTAGGCAACGATCTGGGGGGTGAGCGCATACATGCCGATCGCCGTGAAGAAGAAGGTCGCGAACAGCGCCCAGAAGGCGTGGTGGCGTACCGCACGATCAAGCGTCCAGCCTTCGTCCGAAACGTCGGCCGCCGCCTCTTTGGTGAGATGGGACGCGCCCGTTGAGAACAGCCGCCACGGCAGGATCAGAAGCGGCAGCAGCAACGCGAGCGCAACGACGCCGAACACCTGATACGTACCGCGCCAGCCGACATGATCGATCAGGACCTGGGAAGCCGGCAGCAGCGCCAGCACGCCGGCGCCTGTCGCGGAATAGACCACGGCCATTGCCGTCGGCAGCCGCGGGCCGAACCAGCGGCCGAGCAAAATCGAGTTCGGCACATTGCCGATGAGCGCAATGCCGAAGCCGACGCTGACGCCGACGCTGAACTGGATTTGCCAGAGATGTGTGGCATTGGTGGCGAACAGGAACCCACCGCCAATCAGCAACAGCCCGAGCGAATAGACGCTGCGTGGCCCGGAATAATCGAATAGCCGGCCGATCAACGGCGAGGCGAGGCCGCCCGCGAGCGCGCTCAGCGAATAGACCGAGACGACGTCAGCGCGGTTCCAGCCGAAACTTTCGGAAATCGGCAGCAGGAAGACCGAAAAGCTCTCGCCCAATCCACGGCCAATTACCGACAGCGCAAAGCACGAGGCGAGCACGCCCAGCGCGATGCGCGTTGGCCTGGTTGGCGTTTCCTGCAGCGGCGTTGTTTGATCCATCCCGCGCAGAGAGCGCGTTTCAGCGTGTCGCCGCAAGCGTGAAAAGCGAATACGCCTATGCAGCTTCACCTCCGCGCGATGCGGCGGGTGCGGTGAGGCCTAGGCCGGCTTCAAGAGCCTGTGGCGCTTCTTGCCAAATGACAGCTTGATCACACCCTCCGGTGTCAGCTCCGAAGGCTTGAGCATCATCTTCTCGTCGGTGACCGCGACGTCGTTGACGCGCAATCCGCCGCCCTTGATCTGGCGCCGCGCCTCGCCGTTCGAGGCTACCAGCCCCGCCTTGACGAAAGCGGAGAGCACGCCGATGCCGGCTTCGAGTTCGCCACGGGACACTTCGACGGTGGGAAGATTTTCCGCGATTGCGCCTTCTTCAAAAGTCTGCCGCGCGGTTTCCGCGGCCTGGCGAGCAGCCTCAGCGCCATGGAGCAGCGTGGTTGCGGCGTCCGCCAGTGCCTTCTTGGCTTCGTTGATTTCAGCGCCTTGCAGCGCCGCCAGCTTGCCGATCTCGCTCATCGGCAATGTCGTGAACAGTTTCAAGAACCGTACGACATCGGCGTCTTCGGTGTTGCGCCAGTATTGCCAGAAGTCGTACGGCGAAAACTGATCGGCGTTGAGCCAGACCGCGCCTTGCGCGGTCTTTCCCATCTTGGCGCCGGAGGCGGTGGTGAGGAGCGGGGTCGTCAGCGCGAACAGCTGTGGCGTACCCATGCGCCGGCCGAGATCGACGCCCGTGATGATGTTGCCCCATTGGTCGGAGCCGCCCATCTGCAAGCGGCAGCCGGTGCGCCGTGAAAGTTCGACGAAATCGTAGGCCTGGCAGACCATGTAGTTGAATTCGATAAAACTCATCTCCTGTTCGCGCTCGAGCCTCAGCCGCACCGAATCCATCGTCAGCATGCGGTTGACGGAAAAATGCTTGCCGACGTCGCGCAGCATCTCGATCCAGTTGAGCTTGGTCAGCCATTCCGCATTGTCGAGCATGACCGCATCGCTTTTGCCGGATCCGTAGCGCAGCACCTTGTCGAACACGCCGCGGATCGAGGCCTTGTTGGCTTCGATCTCGGCAACGGTGCGGATCGCACGCGTCTCGTCCTTGCCCGACGGGTCGCCGACCATCGTGGTGCCGCCGCCCATCAGCGTGATCGGCTTGTTGCCGCTTTGCTGCAGCCAATGCAGCATCATCATGCTCAGGAAGTTGCCGATGTGCAGTGAAGGCGCCGTGCAGTCGTAGCCGACATAGGCCGTGGCCTCGCCCTTGGCGGCGAGCGCGTCCAGGCCCTCGAAGTCCGAGGCCTGGTGGATAAAGCCGCGTTCTCGGAGCACGGTGAGGAAATCAGACTTGAAAGCGGTCATCTTTCTTCGAACCCGATCATTTTTGTTTTACGGTATTTGCAGCAAATTGCCGGAATTTAACCATAGTGGACTGCTGCGAACGCGTGCGCTGTGGCATTATAAGATGTGCCCGTTCGGCACAAGGTAAACGCGCACGCTGAACCCTGCATGCTAAACCCCAGGGTACGGCCGAGGCTAGAATACGATGATGTTGACGGCCATAGGGCTGATGAGCGGGACCTCGCTGGACGGGGTCGACGTCGCCATGATCGAAACCGATGGCAAGCGCGTCCAAGCATTCGGCCCTTCCGGCTATAGACCTTATACCGATGTCGAGCGCCGTCTGCTGCTCCAGGCCCTGACGGAGGCCACCCACTTGCAGGCGCGGGAGGAGCGGCCTGGCATTCTCCATGAGGCCGAGCGGGTGGTGACCACGGCGCATGCCGAAGCCGTCGCCAGCTTCAAGGCCCACAACCATATTGCCAGCGAAGATATCGATATCGTCGGCTTCCATGGCCAGACGGTGCTGCATCGCCCCGCCGAGAAGATGACGGTGCAGATCGGCGACGCCGCGGCGCTCGCCAGGGCGATCCATATCCCGGTCATGCACGATTTCCGCGCCGCGGACGTAGCTGCGGGCGGGCAGGGTGCGCCGCTTGTGCCGGTCTATCACCGCGCGCTCGCGCAATCCCTGGAGCGCGAAGGGCCGGTTGTGGTGCTCAATATCGGGGGGGTTTCCAACATCACCTATATCGACGGCGACACTCTGATCGCCTGCGACACGGGGCCCGGCAACGCACTGATCGACGATTTCATGCAGCGCTCGCTTGGCCAGCGCTTCGATCGCGACGGCAGGATGGCGGCGCAAGGTACGGTCGATGAGCGTTGGCTGGCGCAGGCCTTGTCTCTGCCGTTTTTTGCGCTGCCGCCGCCAAAGTCGCTCGATCGCAACGATTTCGGCAAACTGGTGCTAGCCGATTCTTCGCCCGCCAATGGCGCTGCCACGTTGACCGCCTTGACCGCTGCTGCGATTGCCAAGATCGTTCCGCTGCTGCCGAAGCCGCCGAAAAGCTGGGTCGTCGCCGGCGGCGGCGCGCGTAACCTCACCATGCTGCGGATGCTGCGTGAGAGGCTTCATCCGGCGCCCGTCGAAGCGGCCGATGCGCTCGGCTGGTCGACCGATTCGATCGAAGCCCAGGCCTTCGGCTTTCTGGCCGCGCGTGGCTTGAAAGGGTTGCCGCTCAGCTATCCCGCCACCACGGGCGTGCCGATCCCGATGACCGGAGGCATCGTCGCGCGACCGTGAAGGGCGTCGAACTTGACCAGTTAATGCATCTGCATCTAAACTAAATGCATCTGCATTTAACTGTCGGGAAAATCGATGTCCGGCCGCCTCAAGCTGATCAGCCACCAGCTTTGTCCCTATGTGCAGCGGGCGTTGATTGCGCTCACCGAGAAGGGCGTTGCCTTCGATCGCGTCGACGTCGATCTCGCCAACAAGCCGGACTGGTTCCTGAAGGTCTCGCCGCTTGGCCGGACGCCGGTCTTGCAGGTCGGCGACACCGCAATTTTCGAATCTGCGGTCATTCTTGAATATCTTGAGGAGACCGAGCCAAGGCCGTTGCACCCGGCCGACCCGCTGCGTCGGGCTGAGCATCGCGGCTGGATTGAATTTGGGTCTGCCGTACTGAGCGATATTGCGGGGCTTTATTCGGCGCCTGATGAAGCCGCCTTCAAGACCAAGGCCGCCCAACTCGAAGCGCGCTTTGCGCGGCTTGAGGACCGTATCGCGGCTTCGCCATGGTTTGACGGTGAGGCGTTTTCGCTTGTCGATGCGGTCTTCGGACCCGTGTTTCGCTATTTCGATGTGTTCGACGAAATCGGCGAATTCGGCATTCTGGAAAATAAGCTGAAGCTTGCGCGTTGGCGTGCTTCGCTGGCGGCGCGGCCATCGGTGAAGTCAGCGGTCAGCACGGAATACCCGGCGCTGCTGCGCGACTTCCTCAAGCGGCGGAATTCCTGGATATCGCGGCTCCAGGCGCGCGCCGCCGCTGCGCAGCCTGCTTCATAGTTCGGCGGCCATCGTGGCAAGCGCGGCAACCGTATTCAAGTTGCGCGCGGTGCCGGCTTTGGCGGCGGGAATAACGAGTTTCGATGTCGCCATGCCCTCGCCGTAGTGGATATAGATCTCCCGCCGTCCAAGGCGAATTTTCTCGTCCTTCTGGCCGCGGACGCTGGCCAATGTAGCGGCCGGCGGCGTGCGATCCAGGAACAGCGCCATCGTGCGGTTCGGCGCCAGTTTCGGAAACGGATTATCAGCCGCAACCTGTGCCATCTCCACAGCGGTGCGCACGAGAACGCCGACCGGCTTGCCGGCGTAGGCTGCCAGGCGTTTTTCAAGCGCGGTCTTGATCGCGGCTTCCGACTTCCGGCTTTCAAAGACCACGTTGCCGCTGGCGATATAGGTTTTGGCGGACGTGAAGCCGAGCTCTTCGCACATGGCTTTTAATTCGCTCATCGCGAGTTTGCCGGTGCCGCCGACATTGACCGCACGGAGCAACGCAACCCATGCCGTCATGTGGAATCAGCGCACGTTGGCGAGCCGCATGTCGAGATAAGCGGTCACCGACTGCATCAACGGTTCGAGCTTGCCGTCGAAGAAATGGTTGGCGCCCGGGATGACCTGCTGATCGATCACGATGCCCTTTTGGGTCTTGAGTTTTTCGACCAGCGTATTGACGTCCTTCGGCGGCACCACCGCATCCTTCTCGCCATGCACGATCAGTCCGGACGACGGGCAGGGCGCGAGGAACGAGAAATCGTAGAGATTGGCCGGTGGGGCGATCGAAATGAAACCTTCGACCTCCGGCCTGCGCATCAGCAGCTGCATGCCGATCCACGCGCCGAACGAGAAGCCGGCCACCCAGCAGGCGCGCGCTTCCGGATTGATCGTCTGCGCCCAATCGAGCGCGGACGCAGCATCGGAAAGCTCGCCGGTGCCGTGATCGAACGAGCCCTGGCTGCGGCCGACGCCGCGGAAATTGAAGCGCAGTACCGAAAACCCACGATGGGCAAAGGCATAGTAGCACTGGTAGACGATCTGATGATTCATCGTCCCGTGAAACTGCGGGTGCGGATGCAGGATCATCGCGATCGGTGCGTTCTTCTGCTTCGCCGGATGGTAACGGCCTTCGAGACGACCCGCGGGGCCGGTAAAAATAACTTCAGGCATTGACGGTCCTTGGCGAAATCGACCGGTGTGTCGCTGGCATCATCTGGCGCTCTGGCAAAGGACCTCACGGAGAGGAAAAGCTGGAGCAGGCGCCTTGAGGAGGTGTGCGAACGACGGTTCGTGATGAGGCCGCGTTCTAACATAAGCCAAGGGGCAAAAAGCAAGGGTTTTCAACATCCGCTCGGCCGCTCAAGGTGTTAGACAGCATTTCCGGATTGCGGGAAGATCGAAGCGACGCCAATTAGCAATAACGCGCCGCGCGCCGGATGAGCCTGCGCTTGATAAAGGTATTATCTTACTCAATGTCCGACCGTGTCTATCTCGACTGGAACGCGACCACGCCGCTTCGGGACGAAGCGCGGCGCGCGGTATCAGATGCAATGGATCTTCCGGGGAATGCGTCGTCGGTTCATGCCGAGGGCCGGGAAGCGCGAAAGTGGATTGAAGGAGCGCGAGCCGCTGTTGCGAGCGCGGTCGGGGCGCTGCCACGGAATGTGATTTTCACCTCCGGCGGCACCGAAGCCAACGTGCTCGCGCTTACGCCGGGTGTGAGGCGAGATGGAGCTGCGGTCGAGCGGTTGGTGGTCTCCGCGATCGAGCATGCCTCCGTGCTTGCCGGCGGAAGGTTTCCGCAAACAGCCATAGCAAGCATCAGCGTCACCCGCGACGGTCTCATTGATCTCGGCCAGTTGCGTGAATTGCTTCGCGATCGCCCGCCTACGCTGGTGTCGATCATGCTGGCCAATAACGAAACCGGCGCCATCCAGCCGATCGCGGAAGCCGCCGGGATCGTTCACGCCGCCAGCGGTCTCCTGCACGTCGATGCCGTCCAGGCGTTCGGCAAGATACCTTTTGAGATGGGCGGATTAGGCGCCGACCTGCTCTCGCTGTCCGCGCACAAGATCGGTGGCCCCAAGGGCGTCGGCGCCTTGGTGTTAGCGGAGGGATTGACCGGACCCGAGCCGCTCTTGCGCGGCGGGGGGCAGGAGTTGAGCCGTCGTGCCGGAACCGAAAACGTGGCCGGGATAGCCGGGTTTGGCGCTGCGACGACGGCCGCGATGGCCGGTTTGCCAGCCGACAGTCGCCGCCTCCGGGGCTTGCAAAAGCGGTTGGAGGATGGCCTGCGGCTAACCCCTGGCGCCATCGTGTTTTCCAGCTCCGTTCAGCGGTTACCAAATACCACTTTGTATACGGTTCCCGGTTTGAGGGCCGAAACCGCGGTGATCGGCTTCGATCTGGCTGGTATTGCCGTGTCCTCGGGGTCGGCCTGCTCCTCCGGCAAGGTACAACCGTCGCATGTGCTGGGAGCGATGGGATTTGACCGCGACATCGGCCAAGGCGCGGTGCGGCTCAGTATGGGCTGGTCCACGCAGGACGCGTACGTAGATCGATGCCTGGAGGCTTGGCGAAACCTCTCCGGTCGCTTACTTAAGGGTTAGCGACGAAACACAGCTTGAACCATTCTAAGAGGGTGATTTCGTCGGGAAGACATCGTAAGAGACGTCGAGATTTTGATCCACCGCGGTCCTTGAAACCGCGAGCGGAGGACTGAATGGCTGCCGTACAAGAGACGGTCGATCGGGTTCGCC
>NZ_JBAVCF010000095.1:0-26918 GCF_049586575.1 Bradyrhizobium sp. | reverse complement strand
GCTGCGTCCATTGCGGTGCGGCGGATCAGGCACATCGTGCCATGGACGATGATGGCGTTGACCTCGTTGCGCTCGACCATCCCGATGTCAAAGAAGCCGGCATATTCGGCGTTCATGGCGGCGTGGATCGAACTGCGGCAGCCGTCACGATGATCCTGCGGTGCCTGGATCAGTCCAACCGTCGGGTCAGCAAAGCCGGGGACCAGATCCTTGAGCCAATGTGGATCAACTACGTAATCGGCGTCGATGACCCCGATGATCTCGGTGTCAGCGGCGGTCTGCGTTATCGCGAGCCGTAGCGCGGCGGCCTTGAATCCCTCGAGATTCTGGACGCAAACAAACTTGAAACGCGGCCCGAGCTCGCGGCAGCGCTTCTCGATCGGCTCCCAGAATGCCGGATCCGGCGTGTTGTTGATGACGACCACGCACTCAAAATCCGGGTAATCGAGCCGCGCCACCGAATCGATCGTACGCAGCAGCATGTCGGGAGGCTCTCGATAGGCAGGAATGTGGATCGAGACCTTCGGCGCGCGAACGTCCAGTATCGGCGATAACAAATTCAACAGCCGCAATGGTTTGCCCCCGAGCGCGACGGTGGTCATCTCGTGCACCCGGAACAGTACAATCGGCGCCAGCAGACCCAGCAACGGAAGCGCGATCGCAAATGTGATCACCTCGCCATGCAGGAGATAGTGGTCGTGCCAGTACACCTGTACGCCCGCGCACCAGTCACCGATCAAATGGTCAGCTCCGGCAAGCACCATTGCCTGGCTAATGGTCGCTCCCGGAAGCGCCAGAATCGAGACCGAGAAAAAAGAGCCAACAAGGACTGCCAGCAGAGCTGCCTTCCAGTAGTCAGCGTCGACAAGCGCTCCGGTCCACGCAAATTTTGGACGCAACGACGCATCGAGGATACCCCAATAGGGGCCGACGTTGCCCTCGAAAATCTTTTCCGGTTGATCGATGGCCTCGACAATATTGTAGTCGATGCCGAGTTCGTTGGCCTCGGCAACGAAGTTGCGCAGCACGCTGGCTTGGCTGAGCGGACCCGGGACGGCGCGTTCGAAATTATGACCCGCACTTGGCCAGCCAAACTCCCCGATGACGATCTTCTTCCCCGGATATGCTGTACGCAGTTCGTTGTAGATCGCGAGCGATCCCTTGACGGCGCTTTTCTTCGGCAATCCCTCCCAATATGGGATGATGTGAGCGAAGACCTGGTCCACGGCGTCAACGAGTTCTGGATGGTCAACAAATGTCTTCCAGTGGTCGGCGGTTGCCACCGGCACCGGACTCTCTCGCTTGACGCGGCGGACAATTTCAGCAAGTTCGGCCGCAGTGTGTTCATGCCGGAAGATTGTTTCATTGCCCACGACCAGCCGGGTGACGTTGGGGTTGCGCCGCGCCAGGTCAAGGGCGGTCTCGATCTCGCGCTCGTTTCGCGCTTGATCCTTATCGATCCAGATGCCCAACGTGACCGTTAGCCCAAGTTGAGCCGCGATCTCTGGAACGCTTTCCAGGCCTTGCGTTGAAGCATAAGTACGTACCGCCTTTGCCTGTTTGGCAATCGCGGTGAGATCGGTGCGGATCTGCGCCTCGGACACAGCCAGATTCCCGGAAGATCGTTTGGCGAACCGGTTGTACGAAACGCTCGCCAGCTGCGCTTCGACCTGTGCCGCAGCCGTGCGTGGTTCTGCCAGACCCCAAATCGCCAAATGCAGGCTCGCGACCAAACAAAGAACTGCAACGACGGTGACAATCGGCAAGTTCTGACGGTGGCCGCTCGCCGCGCCAATCGACCTTTCATATCCGGCCCCCTCTTCCCGCGTCGTCATTTACTTGCCTTGCTCCGGCCCGACCAGTCGATTTCGCGACTGACTTTCGCCGAGTACGAGGACAGATATTCAAGCGGCAGCCTTGATAATGGCCCGCAAAAACGACTTACGTGATCTCAATTGCGGCGGCTGCAGACAAGCCTGGCATCACTTCCCAACCTAGCCAAGCTCGCCGCCCAAGCAGAATATGTGCAGGGCGTTACCGCGCACATCGTGAAAATGGAAAGTCAGCCACCAGTTCGCGACACTTAGTCCGCCTTCTGCACCCTCAGCCAAATCCCGACAATGGCGCAAGCCGGCGCGGCAAACCCGAAGCTTCGCCCGCTTATAGTATCATTAGCTCGCACAATATTGATCCCGATGATTTCGCCGCGCAAGTTGAACAGCGGTCCCCGGAACTTCCGCGATCGAGCAGGACGCCTGTCTGGATGAGGTCATTGCCTGAAACACCTAGCCAAGATCAATTGGAGAGAGCTTACTATTCCAAAGCTCGCACTGTATTCAAGTCCCAGTAGATCACCAATCGCCAGAACGAAGTCACCGGACTCCGCATCGTTGGCGCAGTCGACCGTACCGGCCACCAAGCCCGCAGCGTCGATTCTGAGAAAGGCGAGATCGGATTCTTGGTCTGTCAGGATAATGCGCGCAGCGAAACGGCGACCGTCGAACAGGAGCACCGATATCGCTTCTGCTCCTTTCACGACATGTTCACTTGTTACAATAAGGCTGCGACCGGCATCGACGATTATCCCGCCACCGTGCACCTCCCGTGTTACCGGCAGCGGGCCGTCAGGAAATTCGGAACCAGGACCAGTTGGTAGATACGCCTCCAAGGCTTGCACGGTTGCCTTAACGGTAACGACGGAGTGCTTAACTTGCCTGACTAGCGGCGCAAGTGTTTGAGTAATGGGCCCGCCGGCAACCGGCACCTCACCTCCTATAACCTGCACTATCGAACAGACGAGCAGCATCAAGGCCGCAAGGGCACACTTGCTCGAGTCCGATGGAACGCTACTCGCATCATCGACAGGTCGCCTTCTTACTCGCGCGACGTTGACAGCTCGAATTTTCCTAGATCAAACGCAGAAGTTTGAGATGGATCAAAGCTCGTTTGGTTAGACCTGATATCGGCCTTCGAGCGCCCTCAGCTATCGGTCACGCGTCAACTGGCTGGTCGGTTTCAGGAGTAGTTCAACTCGCGACAATCGGGGAATTCAAATGCGTCCCGCAATACTGCGTTTAGCGATCGCAATTGTGTTGTTCAATTGCGCCGCGGCGTCGGCGCAAGATGTGGAAAACGGTCAGCGGCTGGCGGAACGGTGGTGCGCCAGCTGTCACGCAATTGGTACACCCACGACCAAAAAAACCTACGTCATTTCATTTGCGGCGATTGCGGAGAAGCCAGGCATGACTCCCGAACTTATCGCTTCCTTCCTGATGTTACCGCACGCCACGATGCCGAACCTTCCGCTCCGGCAGAATGATGCGCAAGACCTTGCCGCGTACATCATGAAAATGAAAAAGTAAGCCATTCGCTGCCCGCGATTGCTCGATCGCGTTTGTGGCCGGCCGCCACACTCGTTAGCCGGGCACAAGCATCAGGATTGCCGCCAACCCCATGATCGCTGTTCCGATCCAGCCCAGAGTCACGATTTTCCAGCCCGAAGTGAACGCCCCCATCACCGACTTCCTGGAAGCGATCAGGATGATTACGACCATCAGCGGGACTGCCACCACACCGTTGATTACGGCGCTCCAGAATAAGGCCTTCATCGGGCTGATCGGCGAGTACTGGATGAATAATCCGGCAAGCACGCTGACGGCGATCACGCCATAGAATCCGCGCGCGTCTTGCGCCTTCCGTTCAAGGCCCGATTGCCACCCCATCGCCTCGGCAAGCGCATAGGCCGCGGAACCCGCGAGTACCGGCACGCCGATCATTCCGACGCCAAGGATTCCAAGCGCGAACAGAAGAAAGGCAAAATCGCCCGCAAGTGGTCGCAGCGCGGTCGCCGCCTGAGCGGCGGTTTCAATGTCGGTAATTCCAGACACGTTCAGCGTGACGGCGGTGGCCAGAATGATGAAATAAGCCGTGAGATCGGAATATAACATCCCACTCCAAGTATCCCACTGAATGCGCCGGAGTTCGGCCGGGGCCGCGTTCGGATTTTCCAAAAGCGACATGCCGTGCCTTGCGTGCATGTCCTCCACTTCTTCAGAAGCCTGCCAGAAGAAGAGGTATGGGCTGATCGTCGTACCGAAGATGCCAACGATCACGGTGGCTGCGCTAAAATTTAACGTCATCTTCGGCCAGACCGTTCTTAACGCCACTTCTGCCCACGGCACCTCGATGGTGAACAGGACGGCGGCATAGGCCAGCAGCGAAAGCGTCAACCACTTAAGAAAAAAGACGTAGCGATGATAAGGCACAAAAAGCTGAAGCAGCAGCGTTCCAGTTACAAACACAGCGGTCATGAGATGGCGATCGAAACCGCTGACGAGCTCCGCGACCTCGCCCATGGCTGCTACGTCAGCGGCGATATTCAGCGTGTTAGCGATCAGTAAAAGCAAGACAACGCCCTTGAGTACAATCGGCGGGAACGATGTCTTGATATTGGCGGCCAGCCCCTTACCGGTCGCTCGCCCGATTTGCGCGCACATGATCTGGATCGCTGCCATGAGTGGATACGCGAGCGGCATCGTCCAGAGCATGTTAAGGCCGAATTGGGCCCCTGCCTGGGAGTAAGTGGCGATGCCGCTAGGGTCGTCATCGGCTACGCCGGTGATAAGCCCCGGACCGAGCCGTGCCAGTGGGTGCTCCTTCAGGCGACCCAAAACGGCAAGAATTGTGTTTACGGGCTGAGGTTTCTTTCCGCTTTCCTCGGACGACTGCACGGTGCTTGACCTCGTTCCAGCAAAAAAGAGCGATCGTAGGCCATCTCCTGCGACCGCAGCAATGGGACGAATTTTCCCGGGATAGCACGAGCCGGGGTTTGAGTTGGGTCAAGAAGACCGGCGCCAACGGATTGAGCCAAGTCAAACACGGACGCATCTGGCAATGCAAAACTGGCTAGGTTACCCAAATCAGGGCCGGAAAAATGCAAATTTCCAACGAGTTGGCGGACCAACTGCCGAAGGAGTCAACGTCACCTTCGCTCGTACCACTCGATTCCCGGCACCTCCCGCTTGTTCAGAAGCCGCGACCCGCACGCCGGCTTCGGTGGATCTGGGTCGCCCTTGTTTGCCTGTCAGGCGCCGGTGGTGGTGCGGGGTATTACGCCTGGAGGCAGGCCCATCCCCCTCTTCCCTTCGGAATCAGCTTAGGCAACGGCCGTATCGAAGCCGACGAGGTCGATATCGACACGAAGTTCGCCGGGCGCGTAACGCAGCTTCTGGTCGACATCGGCGACAGGGTCGCACCCGGACAGGTTCTGGCGCGGATGGACACCGAGGATCTCCAACAGTCTCTTTCAAAATCGGAGGCGCAGATTCGCCAGGCCCAACGTGCTGTCGAAGAAGCCGAGGCCAACCTGATCCAGCAAGAAACGCAGAGGAAGCTCGCAGAGCAGGAAATGAATCGTACCCGCACGCTTTTAAAGAATGGTTGGACTACGCAGCAAATCGCGGATCAACGTCAGCAACAGCTCGATGGCGCGATTGCCGGATTCAATGCCGCGACTGCCAGGGTTCTGGTTTCACGGCACGCCCTGGAGGCAGCCGAACACGACGCAGGCTTTTACAGGGTAGAGATCGCTGACAATACGCTTGTCGCGCCGAAACCGGGGCGGATTCAATATCGTCTGGCCAATATCGGTGAGGTTGTTCCGGCTGGAGGCAAGGTCTTCACCATGCTGGACCTGTCCTATGTCTATATCGACATCTATCTGCCGACACTCGAAGCGGGCAAGGTCAAGATCGGCGCCGATGCGCGGATCGTTCTCGACGCCTATCCAGACCATCCGATTCCGGCAAAGGTCTCGTTTGTCGCAAGCCAAGCGCAGTTCACGCCGAAGACCGTAGAAACGCAGACCGAGCGTGACAAGCTGATGTTTCGCATCCGATTGCGGATCGATCAGGAACGTCTGCTCGCCCATGCCGACGCGGTCCGAAGCGGGCTGCCTGGCCTCGCCTATGTCCGATGGGATCCGGCGCTCGAATGGCCCAAGAACCTGCAGGGTTCGCCATGAACGACAGCAACGACGCGGTCGCCGTCGTTACTGATCTATCCCATGCTTACGGATCGGTAGCGGCGCTGGACCGGGTATCGGTTTCCCTGCCCGCAGGCCGGCTGGTCGGGCTCATCGGGCCTGATGGTGTGGGTAAATCGTCACTGCTCGCGATACTGGCCGGTGCCCGGGCGATTCAGCAGGGTGAAGTACGCGTTCTGGGCACGGACATCTCGAGCGCCGCCGCCCGCGCTTCAGTATGCCCGCGGATTGCCTACATGCCGCAGGGGCTCGGAAAGAATCTTTATCCGGACCTGAGCGTGACGGAGAATATCGAGTTTTTTTCCCGGCTGTTCGCGCAGTCGCGCGAGGAGCGCGCCTTTCGCATTCAGGAACTCTTGGGCAGCACCGGGCTTGCACCCTTCGCCGATCGGCCGGCAAAAAAGCTTTCCGGCGGCATGAGGCAAAAGCTCGGGCTCTGCTGTTCGCTCATTCATGACCCCGACCTTTTGATCCTCGACGAACCCACGACCGGCGTGGACCCCTTGTCCCGCCGGCAATTCTGGGACCTCATCGATCGCCTGCGTGGCCGAAGGTCGGGAATGACCGTGATCGTTGCGACCGCCTATATGGAGGAGGCCGAACGGTTCGACTGGCTGATCGCAATCAACAACGCGAGAATTCTGGCGGCCGGTTCGCCCGCGGATTTGAAGGCAAACACCGGAACCCGGTCGATCGAAGAGGCCTTCGTTGCGCTCCTTCCCCATCATCCGCATGGCGCCAGCCTCGCAACGATCAATCCACGGCCCGAGTCTGCCGCCGAGCCCGTGATTGTCGCCAGCGAGCTTACTTGCCGGTTCGGCGATTTCACGGCGGTCGACCGCGCGAGCTTTTCCATCCGTCGTGGAGAGATCTTCGGATTTGTCGGCTCGAATGGATCGGGCAAGACCACGACCATGAAGATGCTGACGGGACTGTTGCCGCCTTCGGAAGGTGAGGCGCTGATCTTCGGCCAAACGATGCACGCCAATGACCTAGAGGCCCGGCGCCGCGTCGGCTACATGTCGCAATCCTTCTCGCTCTACGGCGAACTGACTGTTCGTCAAAACCTCTCCCTCCATGCGCGGCTTTTTCACTTGCCTCGTGCCTTCGCCAGTAAACGGATCGCCGAACTGGTCGAGAAATGTGGCCTTGCAGACAGTATGGACCAACTGGCCTCCGAGCTTCCGCTCGGCATCAGACAGCGGCTGTCGCTTGCCGTCGCGGTGGTCCACAAACCGGAACTCCTTATCCTTGATGAGCCGACCTCCGGCGTCGACCCCTTGGCACGCGACCAGTTTTGGGAGCTTCTGATTGATCTGTCGCGAAATCAAGGCATCACCATTTTCGTGTCCACGCATTTTATGAACGAAGCGGCGCGGTGTGACCGGCTCTCCCTCATGCATGAAGGACGCGTGCTTGCGACCGGCACGCCGGCCGAGCTGGTTAAAGCAAGGAGGGCAGCCAATCTCGAAGACGCCTTCATCAGCTTTCTCGAGCAAGAGCGGCCGCCTGTTGCTTCGCCACTCGTGATCGATCAGACACCTTCGGCCAGGCCAACAACCAGCCGGCCTCGCGGTCCTTCTTTCAGCTTCCAGAGGCTATTCGCGTACACGATCCGGGAGAGTCTCGAGCTGCTCCGCGATCCGATCCGCCTGAGCTTCGCGCTGTTCGGCACCGCGCTTTTGATGATTGTTTTTGGCTTCGGCATTTCGACCGACGTCAACAACCTCTCCTTTGCAGCTCTTGACCGCGACCAGAGCCCGGAAAGCCGCGCCTACCTGGAGGAACTGAGAGGATCGCGCTATTTCGTCGAGAAGCCACAGCTCGCCGATTACGCCGACATCGATCGGCGCCTCAAGAACGCGGACATCGATGCAAGCATCGAAATTCCCCCGAATTTCGGCGTCGACCTCAAGCGAGGACGCCCGGTCTGGGTGTCGGTCTGGATCGATGGCGCCATGCCCTACCGTGCGGAGACGATACGAGGCTACTTGCAGGGCATGCATCAGCTCTATTTGAGCGACCCCGCCGTGAAGACGACCCAGCCAACATCGCCGCCGCCCGCTGATATCGAGGTGCGATTCAAATACAATCAGGATTTTGACAGCGTCTTTGCGATGGTGCCCTCGACGATCGCAATGATGCTTGCCTTGTTTCCTGCGATCCTGATGGCGCTTGCGGTCGTCCGCGAGAAAGAACTCGGATCGATCACGAACCTCTATGTCACGCCGGTGACCCGGCTCGAATTTCTATTGGGAAAACAGCTTCCTTACGTCGCCGTCGCCCTGATCAATTTTTTCGTCATGTTCATAATGGCAATACTCCTGTTCAAGGTGCCCCTGAAAGGCAGCTTCCTAGCGCTCGTTATCGGCACGGTCATATACGTCTTCACGACAACCGGTTATGGCATGCTGATTTCGACCTTCTGCAAGACCCAGATTGCCGCGCTGTTTGGGACTGCCATTCTCACCATTCTGCCGGCCCAGCAATTCTCCGGCATGATGACCCCAGTGTCGTCATTGTCGGGCATGGCGCAGATCATCGGACTCTGTTTCCCAATGAGCTATTTTCGTCCAATCAGCGTCGGCACATTCACCAAGGGACTGGGATTTGAGGATCTTGGACCGAGCATCCTGATGTTGATCGTGTTCATCCCGGTGCTGACGACGATCAGTATGCTGTTGCTTCAAAAACAGGAGCGCTAGAGGTCGATGCGCACCTTAAGCAACATTTTTTGGCTCGGCACGAAGGAGCTTCGCAGCGTTCTAAGCGACTGGGTGCTGCTCGGCTTCGTGATTTATTCCTTCTCACTTGCCATCATCAGCCAGGCGCAAAGCAGTTCCCAGGAGCTGTATCATGCCTCGATCGGAATCGTCGATGAAGATCACTCGGAATTGTCGCGACGAATAACCCATGCATTCCTCTTGCCCTACTTCAAGCCACCCGTCGCGCTTGCCCAGGCTGACGTCGAGCATCTGATGGACGTAGGCAAGTACACCTTCGTCGTGGATATTCCGCCAAACTTTCAACGCGACGTGCTGGCCGGACACCAACCCGAAATCCAGGTCAACGTTGATGCGACAGCCATGGTCCAGGCCGGGCTAGGTTCAGGCTACGCCGAGCAAATCATCAACACGGAGATAGCCCAGTTCTTATCACATGCAGAACCCGTCCCGTCGTGGCCGGCAAACCTCGACATCAGGATTGCGTTCAATCCAAATCTGACGACCGCCTGGTTCACCAGCGTCATGGGCATCATCGGCAGCGTCACCCTTCTGGCGATCATCCTGGCTGGCGCGGCCTTGGTTCGTGAGCGCGAACACGGCACAATGGACCATCTGCTGGTGATGCCCTTGAGCCCGTTCGAGATCGCGATGTCGAAAATCTGGGCTAACGGATTTGTCATCGCGCTGGCCACCGGCCTGTCTCTCTATCTCGTCGTACGCTTGCTTTTGGAGGTGCCGATCGCGGGTTCGATCCCGCTGTTCATGTTCGGCGCAATTCTATACCTGTTCTTTGCTACTGCCGTCGGACTGTTTCTAGGCACAGTCGCACGATCCATGCCACAGCTTGGCTTGCTGTACATGCTGGTTGCGGTCCCCATGAACATTTTGTCTGGAAACGCGACGCCACTTGAGAGCATGCCTTCGTGGCTCGCAATGGCCATGCAAGCTTCGCCCTCCACCCACTTTGTATCGTTCGCTCAGGCGATCTTGTACCGCGGCGCCGGCATCGAGGTTGTGTGGCCGCAATTTGTCGCAGTCGCAGGGATCGCGTCACTATTCTTGATCCTGTCGCTGCTTCGCTTTCGCTCAGCGCTAAGCTCCGCCGCATCATGACGGACAGATGACAATGCTGACAAATATTCGTCGTCAGCTTTTGCGAAAAAATCAAGATCGCAGGGAGTTCCTGAGCCATGATTAATATAGAGCTTTGCCCAACGGCGCTGCCCTGGTCAGTAATCCCTACACGGACAGGTCTGAATATCTCTGAAATCAATATTGAACTGGATCAAATGCAAGCCGCTTACAAAGCGGCAGTCGAACAGTCGATCGACTCGATCAAGCAGGAGGAAGCACTAGCTTAAGTCAATCACACGGTTGCCGAGGTCGACAAGTGGGAAGCCGCACACTTCAAGGAAGAAGAAATTCGGAACCGCGTCAAGGCGGCAAAAGAAAGGTACGAAAGCGCGCTACGCGAGAACTTCTTAGGCTTCTGAATGATAACATTTCGGCGACGGGCCGCGTCTTCGAGCGTCGCGGCCCTTTGCATTTACTGCTCCGTCTATCCGGCGTACAGCACCATTACTTAACGCACCGATGCAACCCAAACGACTAGATCGCGAGCAAGCTCATCGAAGGCGCGGTTGAAGGCGCTCGCGGCAGTTGCCGGCGCAAGACTATCCACCCGTGCCGACTTCTCGATGATGCGCGCCGCCTTGATCTGCCCGGCTTCGTTGATGATCTTGGCCGACAGCGCAATGGTCGCCCGAGGCTCCAATTCCGTCGAGATTTCAAATTTCCGCAGATCAGTCACAAGACGCCGCTTTCCGGTCGGATCGGCGGGATCACCTCTCACCGGCGCGTGCGCAATATCATAGTTCTCGAAGCTCTGTAACAGCTTTGCCTGGAGAAGAGCTGGAAGGCTGTCGCTCCATTGCACGTTTTCGAAATCATCGTGTGGCTCTTCATCGGGAGCAAACAGAAAACGCTGTGTTTGGAGGCGAGCTGTCGCCGTCGGCTCGATAATCGCCAAGCCGGGCTCCAGTGGAACTTTCGGCGCGTCGAATTTATCCGCAGCGCGCAGATCGTAGACGATCTTGCGTGGCGGTGTGCTGGCTCCGGTCATCTTCTCGAGACCAGAAACGATGCCATCCAGCTTCGGCGTATTGCGTGCCAGTCCTTCTGTGAAGGTGCTCAAATTTGAAATTGCATCATGGAGCGGGCCCGCATTGTCCGACAGCACGCTATCGACCTTGCGCAGCGCATCGCGCGCAGCTTGAGTCATGCTCTGTCCGGCCCCCTTTTCCGCGATTAGCGCACCCTGAACAGGGGGCGCTGAAGGATTTTCGCCCCCCTCCAAGGAGACCACCGGCACGCCGGTCAGCCCCTGAAACTCGAGGCTGACCCTGGTGTCCGCACGAACCGGCGTGCGTTCCGTAACCGCAATGCTCGCGTGAACGTCATGGGGATGGTCGGCAACAATCTCCAGTGTAGTGACCTCTCCAACCCGGATGCCGTTGAACAAGACGCCTGCGCCAACCAGCAGGCCCGGAACCGGTCCGTTGAAGACAAGCTGATAGGTGTCGCGCTTGCCTATGCCGCCGGCATTGTTAAGCCAATAGACAAAGCCGAATACGGCTGCGATCGTCGCAAGCACGAAGGCGCCAACAATGACATAGGGAGCACGGGTTTCCATGATTCTCTCTCAATTGGCTTCAAGGTGAAGCATTCGCGCACGTGCGCCGTGAAAATAAGCTCTGACCCAGGGATGATCCGAAGCCAGCACCATCGACAGGGGTCCGAGCGCCACGATCTTGCCGTCCGCGAGCGCCGCAATGCGGTCGCAGACGGCCGCAAGCGAGTTTAGATCGTGAGTGATCATGAAAACCGTAAAGCGGAGTGTTTGCTGCAACGTCTTGATGAGAGCATCGAACTCACCCGCAGCGATCGGATCAAGACCTGAGGTCGGCTCATCGAGGAACAGGAGCGCCGGATCAAGCGCCAGCGCCCGCGCAAGAGCCACCCGCTTGGTCATGCCGCCGGACAGTTCCGCTGGAAATTTGTCGCCGTCTTCGGCCTTCAGGCCGACCATCTCAAGCTTAGCGTTGGCGATCTCATCAAGTAGTGCATGCGAAAGATGCGCCGCTTCTCTCAAGGGAAACTGAATGTTTTGTCGGACGGTCAGCGCCGAGAACAGCGCCCCCTGCTGAAACAACACGCCGCGACGCTGTCCCTCCTTGGCCACAGCATTCGCAAACGTGATTTCACCGCCCTGCTTCGGCAACAACCCGATCAACGTTCGCATCAGAACCGATTTACCCCCGCCAGACGCGCCGACCAGCCCAATGATTTCGCCTGCGCGTACATCGAGGGTAAGGTGGTCAATCACTGTATGTTTGCCGAACCCGACCACGAGGTCGCGGACGCTGATGGCGATGTTGTCGTCGGGCATGGCTACATCCCGATGGAGGCGAAGAATACGGCAAACAACCCGTCGAGAACGATCACGAGGAAGATCGATTTCACCACGGAGGTTGTGGTCTGCTTGCCGAGCGACTCGGCGCTGCCTTGCACCCGCAAGCCTTCGGTGCAGGCCACAATGCCGATCACCAGCGCCATAAAAGGAGCCTTGAGAATGCCGACCTTGAAGGAAGTGACCGAGACCGCCTCACGCAGCCGCTCGATATAAATGGCCGGCGCCATATCGCCGTAAAACTGAGCGACCACCTCACCACCGTATAACCCTGCCATCGACCCGATGAATGTCAGGATCGGCAACGCTATGATCAGTGCGACGACGCGCGGTAAAATCAACACAGCGACCGGATCAAGACCCATCGTGCTCAGCGCGTCGATCTCTTCGCGCATTTTCATCGAACCGAGCTCGGCGGTATAGGCGCTGCCGGACCGGCCTGCGACCATGATCGCAACGATGAGTACGCCAATCTCACGCAACACCAGGATTCCGACCATATCGACGGTATATGACTCGGCGCCAAATTTGCGGAAATGAAAAAAACCCTGCTGAGCGATGATCGCGCCGATCAGGAAGGTGATGAGCACCATGATCGGAATTGCCAGCCATCCGACCTTGTAGAGCTGATAGACGGTCGACGTCAGCCTGAGGGAACGCGGATGGCGCAGCACACCAAGCAAGGCTACTCCGACGGCACCGAGCATTTGCAGAAAACTTGCGCTCTCCGCGACGGCCCCGCGCCCGATTCGCTCCAGGAGATCCAGGACGAGGCTGTTTCGCCGCTGAGCGGCAGGCTGGCTGCGATTGACGCCTCGCACCTCCCGCATGAGACCAGCGTCGGATTCGGAGACACCGGTCAAGCTCACGTTAACCGATGCCGAGGAACATTGCCGCGAAAGTTTCTCGAATAGCCAAGCTCCCACCGTGTCGAGCTCGGTCACCTCGCTAATATCGATCGTTTCGACCTCCGAAGGAAGCCGGCGTTGGCAGAGTTGCTCCAAGACTTCAATGTTCGCGAGTGTCCACGCACCGCTCGGACGAAGCGTAACGTGCTCGTCGTGAACGACAATCAAATCTGGCTGAGCGGTCACGCAGGATCCTCCGATCGGTCGAAGAAAGCTAGCCGGGTGTTGCAAGCGCTCCTTTGACACAGCGCAATGATCCATCTTCACCCATTTGATGCAGATCAAAGCCGGACAACGACATTTTCCCTTAGTGTTGCACTCGAAAAGCGCTCATTCTGGCGCTCGCGGCGCCTTTTGTTGGGGTCGCGCGCAGCCTCTCATTCCGCTGGTAATCGAACGGTTGCACAAGCACAAAGCCGAAATGACCGCGAACGAAGCCGCCTGACATCACCTGGAGCAACAGATGAATCGCCCCGCCTTCAAACCGATCCTCAACACTGAGCTGCCTCACGGCTTTCGCTCCATCCGTTTTGAGCGGGCGCGCGATCCCCACCATCCCGAGGGTGACAGCGGGACCGCCTATATCCTGATAGCGCCGCTCGATTCCGAGTCCCGGATTGACGGCGAGCTTGCCAAAAAGCACAAGGACGCTTGCCGCGTCATAAGGAGACGTCCCGGCGGCGAGGACAGCCTCGGCCATCTCGTTCACGGTCCCGGCGGCAGCTGGCGATTCCGTTACGACATAGCGGGAAGCATGCCGGATGAAACAGGCGCCCATTTTGACGATGAACGATTTGAGCCGGGCGAGTATGTCTCTGTTCACGAGCACGATGGCCCGAAAGTCTACCGTATCGTTTCCGTATTGCCACTCTAGCCTTCGAAATCGCGTTGCATCGGTCTTAGTCGCGGCTACCCGCTTTAGGAAACGCGATGAGCGAGATTACTCACTTTATCGCCATACCCTTCGACCTAACCGACGATGGCATCGTCGCGGGCCAGCCCTTCAAATGCGCTACACCTGCGTCGGCCATCGAGCGTGCCAAGGGTTTCTGGCAAATACTCGGGCATGCGGGCGCTGTTGCGTTCGTGCGAACCGGCTATCCGGAAGCTCAGATAACAGTGCTTAGAAGATTCGGCACTGTTCCGGATAAACTGCCGATTTAAGCAGCGATGGTTAGCTTACACGCTGGGCCGACACTTCCTTTACAGCCCCTCCAAGATCGAACGAGACTACCAGCACATGGAGATCCTTCGGATCACTGGTAACCTTGAACCCTAACTCGCGGCACATTGCGAGCATAGTGGTGTTTTCGTTGAGAACCTCACCAAACAATGATTTCAAACCCTCGGCACGCGCGTACTCGATCAAGAGCTGCATCAAGGCCCAGCCCAGGCCTTTTCCCTTCAGTTCAGAACGAAGCAGGATGGCGTATTCGGCTGTCTCGTAGCGAGAATCCGAATGCAACCTGACGACACCAATAACTTCTTTGCTTACCGAATCGAGTGCAACGAAAGCCATGGCCCGCGCATAATCCAATTGAGTAAGTCGGCCCACAAATTGGTGCGAAAATTCCTTGACGGAGTGAAAGAACCGTAGCCGAAAATCCTCTGGCGACACGTTTTGCAAGAGCCTCACTATCGCGGGCTCGTCATCCGGCCGCATTGGGCGCACGCAAACCGTCCGACCGTCCCTCAATTGCAATTGACGCTCCCATTCGGTCGGATAGGGCCGAACCGCAAACCGCGTCCGTCCGGCAAACTTCGCGGCCGGCATGCTGATGCCGACACGCGCATCGAGGGCCAGAACTCCATTTTGGTCCGCCAGTAAAGGATTGATATCGAGTTCATGTATTTCCGGCAGATCGGCCGCCATTTGCGACAGTTTCACCAGGATCAACGGTACGGCATCGGGCGGGACGGCCTGGACGTCCCGATAGGCCACCAGCAGCCGTGAGACCCTCGTCCGGCCAATGAGGCTACGTGCCAGATTCATGTCGAGGGGAGGTAGCGCCAGCGCCTTGTCGTTTATGACCTCGACCGCCGTCCCACCACGGCCAAACGCTATGACCGGGCCGAAGGTGGGGTCGTCGGTGAGTCCGACGATCAGCTCACGCGCTCCGGGGCGCACGATCATCGGCTGGACCATTACGCCCTCAATGCGAGCCTCTGGCCTAGCACGTTTCGCATTGGCCATGACGCTGGCTGCCGCGTCGCGGACGTCAGGCTTTGTCGTCAGGCCGAGAACGACACCGCCAACATCCGATTTGTGGGTGATATCGCGCGACAATATCTTGATCGCGACCGCAATATTCTGGGCAAGGAACGTCTCAGCCATCGCAACCGCCTCGTCGGGACTGCCCGCGGCCAGGGTGGGCACCATCGGAATGGCGTAGGCTTTGAAGAGGCCCGCGATCTCGATCGGATCAAGCCATGAGCGACCGTCCCTCAACGCGTCGCCAACAATTTTTCTGGCAACGCTAACATCCGGCGTGAAGAGTGATGACACGTCCGGCGGAGTCGCCAGCAGTGCTTCCGTCGCCTCGCGATGCTTGACGAGGTGCATGAAGGCGCGCACGGCATCGTCCTCGGTCGGGAAAAGCGGAATCTCCGCCTGGTCGAAGATCTGTGCAACGCGCTGGTCGGTACCGACCCAGGCGGCCAGTACTGGTTTCGACGACGCTCCTGCCGTCGTACGATTAGCCTTCACGCGCTTCGCGACTGCCTCGGCGATACGGTCGGCTGGCGCTACTGCGGTTTCGACATTCATCACCAGGACCGCATCGCTTGACGGATCGTTGAGCACGACATCCAACGCGTTGAGGTAACGGTCCGCATCGGCGTCGCCCGCAATGTCAATCGGATTGGCCTTCGACCAGGTCGGCGGCAGCACCTCATTCAGTTTTGCGGATACCACCGGATCAAGAGGCGGTGCTGTGCCTCCAAGTTCCACAAGCCGATCGACAGCAAGGATGCCGATGCCACCGCCATTTGTCAGGATCGTCAGGTTTTTACCGCCAGGCCCACGAACATGGCGGCCGAGTAGCTCGGCACAATCGAACAGTTCGCGCAAGTCGAGCACGCGCAACAATCCCGCGCGGCGGAAAGCGGCATCGTACACGGCATCTGAACCTGCGAGCGCGCCAGTATGGGTTGCGGCGGCCTTCGCACCCTGCGCCATCCGGCCGGACTTGACGACGACGACCGGCTTGAGGCGCGCCGCAGCGCGGGCGGCCGACATGAATTTGCGCGCGTCCGTGACCGCTTCAAGGTATAGAAGGATCGCGCGAGTCTTATCGTCCAGCGCGAAGTAATCGAGAAGATCGGCAACATCGACATCAAGCTGATCGCCGATCGAGACGATTCCCGAGAAACCCACCGATTTCTCAGCTCCCCAGTCAACCATTGCAGCCGCGATCGCACCCGACTGCGAAATCAACGCCAGTGAGCCCGGTGCCGGATGACGTGCGGCGAAACTCGCGTTCAACCCGACACCCGGAAACATGATGCCAAGACAATTCGGACCGACAATTCGCAGCTTATGAGCACGGGCAGCCTGCTCCGCCGCCTCTGCGATCGATCCGGGGCCATGTCCAAGACCGGACGAGATAATGACCGCGCCAGCTACCCCAAGCTTCCCGGCCTGAATGATAATCTCGGGAATAGCCGGTGCCGGCGCGGTGACGACGATCAGGTCTGGGACAAACGGCAAGTTTTTCAAATTCGGATAGGTCTTTAGCTCGCCTATCTGGTCATAACGCGAATTAACGACCGCAATCTCGCCGGAGAATCCACCCTTGGCAAGGTTCTTCAGGATGAGTGCCCCGATCGAGGGGGATCTCGGGCTGCCGCCGACGACAGCGACGCGCTTCGGTGTGAAAATGCGCTCAAGGCCGAAGGTCGACATCAGGCTTCCGCGAAAGGCAGCGACGGCGGATACTGCAGCACAGAGAGCGCCATGGCTCGCATGATGTCCTCGCGCGCGATGATGCCCAGAAGATTCTTGCACTCGTCGACGACAGGAAGGCTCTTGACGCGATGCTTGATCATCAGTTCAAGGACGCGCTGCAAATGGGTTTCAGACTCGACCGCAATGACGTCGGCAGACATGATTTCGTCAACCGTGGCGGCCATACCATCTTTGTAGTGCGGTACGAGCTGATCCTCGGTAAAGGCGAACGGCTTCAGAGCGTCCAGCTTTGAAACCATCCCGACCAGCGTGTCGTCTTGCACGACCGGATAGGCTTCGAAGGTGTCAGCAGCGAAAAGCCGGTAGAGGTCAGCAACCGTGGTTTCGGGAGTAACACTTCGGACCGTGCGGGTCATGTAGTCGCCGACGGTTTCCTGGAGGAATTCGTACATTGCCGTTTTCCTTCGAAAAAGAGCATATCACTTTTCTAGAGTCCCGGCTGCGGTTCGGCTTTGACCGAGATCAAACTTGAAGACAGCAATAGCGGTGAGATTGGATTGATTATGATGGGAAATAAGTGACATGCATGCGATGGTTCTTCCCGGACGCGGCGAAAGATTAGTGCCGCTGGAGCGGCCAGACCCGATACCCGGGCCAGGCGAAGTCCGCGTCAAGGTGAGCGGCTGCGGCGTCTGCAGGACCGACCTGCACGTCGTGGATGGGGAACTGCCAGATATCCCGTATCCCATCATCCCGGGTCATGAAGCCGTCGGCAGGGTGGACGCGCTGGGAGACGGCGTTACCGATCTAACGATCGGCATGCGCGTCGGCGTTCCGTGGCTCGGCTTTACTTGCGGCGAGTGCTTCTACTGCCGCGCCGCTAAGGAAAACCTTTGCGACCGCCCCCAGTTTACCGGCTACACGCGGGACGGCGGCTTCGCCAGTCATCTGGTCGCAGACGCGCGATATTGTTTTCCTCTTGGCGAGGACGGAGATGACGCCGCGCTCGCACCCCTGCTTTGCGCTGGTCTCATTGGCTGGCGATCGCTGGTGATGGCCGGTGAAGCTCGCACGATCGGCATTTACGGTTTTGGCGCCGCCGGCCATATCGTGTCTCAAGTGGCGCGCGCGCAAGGGCGCACAATCTATGCCTTCACCCGGCGTGGCGACACCGAAGCTCAACAATTGGCTCTCTCACTCGGCGCGACCTGGGCCGGGGCTTCGGAAGACCTCGCTCCTACCGAACTGGATGCGGCGATCATTTACGCACCTATCGGACCTCTGGTGCCACAGGCTCTTCGCGCCGTACGCAAGGGCGGTCGCGTCGTCTGCGCCGGTATCCATATGTCGGACATTCCAACCTTTCCTTACCATATCCTCTGGGGCGAACGGCAGGTCCTGTCGGTCGCCAACCTGACCCGCAAGGATGGCGCCGACTTCTTCAAGGCGATCGCCAACGTCAAGATCCAGACGCATACGACTGCCTTTCCCCTCAGCCAGGCGAACGAAGCACTCGCCCATCTGCGCGAAGGAAAACTTGTGGGCGCCGCGGTATTGCTTCCATGACGCAACCTGAACAGGCAACGCACGACAACGATCAGGAAGCGGTCCTAGGATTTCTAGGCGACAGCGATCCGACCTGCACGCGCGTCGACACCCACGCCTCGATCGTTTTTCTCGGAAAGGATCGAGCCTTAAAAGTAAAGCGGGCCATCCGCCTTCCCTTCCTGGACTACTCAACGATTGAGAAGCGCAAGAAAGCTTGTGAAGAGGAACTGATCGTCAACCGCCGCTTCGCGCCACAACTCTACCGGCGGGTCCTTCCTATCACGCGAGGAAAAAGCGGTCTCGAAATCGACGGCGAGGGTCCTGCGGTTGAATGGGCCGTGGAAATGTCGCGATTCGATGAGCAAAAGACTTTCGACCACTTGGCCGAAGCCGGTGATATTGCGCCAGAGCTTGCCGAGACGCTTGCTACGACACTTCGCAGCGCTCACCAAAAAGCAACCGTTTCCGATGGTGAGAGCTGGCTCGCCTCGATTTCAGAGATCATTGATCGAAATACGAAGGTATTCCTCAGCGAGCCGCAGCTTCCTCGCGACAAGGTCCAGCGGCTTGTTGCACTGAGCCAGCAAGAGCTCGGCGACTATTGGCAACTCCTGCGCGTACGCGCCTCGGAAGGCATGGTTCGCCGTTGCCACGGCGATGCACATCTCGGCAATATTGTCTTGATCGATGAACAGCCGATACTTTTTGACGCGATCGAGTTTGATCCAGCGATCGCGACCACTGACATACTTTATGATCTGGCCTTTCCGCTGATGGATTTCTGCCATTTCGGCCTGACAGCCTGTGCCAACCGGCTTTTCAACGGTTACCTGCAGACAAGCTGGCCGGAAAACGGCAACGCACTCCGGCCATTGCCGCTCTTTTTGTCCATGCGCGCGGCAATCCGCGCCAACGTCCTTTTCACCAAACGTCGCCTTGCGCTAGACCGCAGCCACGACGCAGAGGATGCGCGAGCTTATTTCGATCTCGCGCTGCGCTACTTCGAGCCAGTTCGACCGTCGCTGGTCGCGATCGGCGGGAAATCGGGAACTGGAAAGAGCGTATTGGCGAGGGAGCTGGCAGCGCTGTTGCCGCCGCTTCCCGGCGCAGTCGTTCTGCGTTCGGATGTAATCCGCAAGGAGCTGTTCGGAAGCCCGCCACTCGTGGCCTTGCCGGAAGCCGCCTACGGGCAGGAAGTCACCGCGCGGGTTTATCGGACACTTACTGAACGCAGCCGGCAGATCCTTGACCAGGGGTTTTCCGTCGTGGTCGACGCCGCCTTCTTGAAAGAGTCCGAGCGGAATGAACTCTCAAAGGCGGCCGGAGATATAGGCGCAGATTTCCGCCCTCTCTTTCTAACCGCCGATCTTGCCGTCCGCCTAAATCGTATCAAGTTGCGCAGAAATGACGCGTCGGATGCGACGACAGAAGTCGCCGCCGGTCAGGAAGATTACCAGATCGGAAAAATCGACTGGTCCACCGTCGATGCCTCCGGTTCGCCCGCCCAGACCCTCGAGCGAAGCAAGGCCTTCCTATCACCCGAATAGGTTGGGAGCCTTTCAGTGCTGTAGCACATAGGATCCGGGCGCCTCGGGCGACGACCTGTCGAGTGATGGCGGCGCAACCGGCGGACCGGACCGCGCGGCAAGGAACCGCACCCATTCCTCCCACCACGATCCCTCGTGGGATGGTGCGAGCTTGGCCCACTCTTCTGGACCGACGTAGGGATCGCCGGACTTTTTCGTCAGCACTTGATAACTGTGTTCCGCCTCGTCCGGCGCGGCAACAATTCCCGCATTGTGTCCGCCGTTGGCCAATACGAAGGTGACGTCTGCATCCACCAAAAAATGGATCTTGTGGACTGACTTCCACGGCGCGACATGATCGCGAAGAGTGCCGACGACAAACATCGGCTTGCGAATATCGGACAGAGCAATCGCCCTGCCGTCAACCTTGTAGCGCCCCTCCGCCAGATCGTTATCCAGGAACAGATGACGCAGATAATCCGAATGCATCTGATATGGCATGCGTGTGGCATCGGCATTCCACGACATGAGGTCGCTCGGCGGCGCCCGCTCGCCGATCAGATAATCATGTACCATGCGCGACCAGATCAGGTCGTTGGAGCGCAGCATCTGGAAGGCGCCAGCCATCTGTAAAGGACCAAGCACGCCCCGCTGCGACATCATGTCTTCAAGAAAAGCGACCTGGCTTTCATTGACGAACAGCGTGAGCTCGCCGGCTTCCGTGAAATCAGTTTGGGCGGCCAGCAACGTCACTGAGCGGAGACAGTCCGGACGATCACGTTCCAGCCGCGCCGCCGCGATCGACAGCAGCGTGCCGCCAAGGCAATAGCCTGCGGCATGGATTGCTCGCTCAGGCATCATTTCGTTGATGGCGGCGACCGCCGCGTCGACCCCGCGTTCCCGATAGTCTTCGAGGCTGAGATTCCTGTCTTCGGATGTCGGGTTCTTCCAGGAAATCATGAAAACGGTGAAGCCGTTCTGGACCAGAAACCGCACCAGCGAATTGTGCGACGACAGGTCAAGGATATAATATTTCATGATCCAGGCGGGCACGATCAGCACGGGTTCGGGCCGCACGCTCGGTGTCGTCGGCGTATATCGAATGAGCTCGATCAATTCATTTTGGTAAACGACGTTGCCCGGGGTGACCGCGACGTCCTTGCCGACGACAAATCGCTGATCGTTACCGGGGCCGCCGCTCCTCAGCAGCATCAACCAGTCCTCGATCCAGTTGTGCAGGCCATAGACGAAATTGCCGCCCCCGGTCTCCATGATTTTTCGCAGCACCTTGGGGTTGCTGAAGACGAAATTTGTAGGAGCGACCGTATCCAGGCTCTGCCGAAGAACAAAATCGGCGATCGCAGCGTTGGAATGCGCAAGTCCGTGGATATCGGTCGTTGTCGAATGCCACCAATCCTCAGCCAACAGAAAGGCCTGCGCCAGCAAGTTGAACGGGGGCAGTTCCCAATCGCGGCCCGCAAAGCGACGGTCCGTCGCAGGCGGCTTGATGACGGACCACGGTTCGAACCTGGCGTGCTTCGGCACCAGCGCATTCGCAAACCCCAAGGCATTCTGAATGGCCTGCCCTGCCAGCGCAGCGCGCTTTCCGGGAGAACCGAGCAGGTGAAGCTGCCAATCGGCGAATGCCAGTGCGATAGCGGCGGGCGAGAGACCTCCCGTAAACCGCGCCAGAGCCGCGTGAAAAGCTCGATCTACTGAGTCGGTAGCAATTGAAGCATTTGAAGACAACTCCTTCTTCTCCTGGGGCACAACTGCCTCAACCGGTTCGTGCACCGAGTTGGGTAGGACGCGTGCTGGTGCCGAAGCCGACATGATGAGCTCCTTTTCGGATAACCGGGCCGCTTCAAGCGCGGGGCTCGGCGAGGTTGAAATGCTTCCGACCGATGGCGATGATCTCCTCATCTGTCGGATGATCGCTGGATTCCAGATGAAGTGTGAGTTCCGGCCGCGACGACTGCAAATAATGCATGAGAGTTGCCTTCTCGATCCCGGGTCCAAGGATCAGGAAATCGTTGCAGGCCTCGACAGCTTTGGCGATCGCCGAGAGAAACGCAGGATCCTGCTCGACATGGCCAGATCCGATCGCATTCGAATGATGGTGCAGATGGGATGAAGAAAGATGAGCGCGCACTGTGCTCGCGCTCACCCCAGTCAGTCCCATGGCGAATATCTTCGCCGTCATATGATCGATCCAGATGACGGCTCGCCAGTGAACTTGGGCTGCTTGCGCCGGATGTGTCACTTGCTTCTCTCTGCTCTTCTGATGTTCTGTCTTGATTCGGCGCTCAGCTCAGATACTGACCGCCGTTGACGGAAAGCGTCGAGCCGGTGATGAAACCCGCGTCCTCAGACGCGAGAAACAGTACCGCGCGGGCAATTTCCTCTGGCCTACCGAGACGGCCGAGGGGAATTTGCGGCAAGATGCTTTTCTCCATGACGTCGGCCGGTACAGCGTCCAGCATGTCGGTATGGATATAGCCGGGGCAAATCGCGTTGACCGTGATTCCGAACCGGGCAGTTTCGAGGGCAAGCGCCTTCGTGAATCCGAGCTCACCTGCCTTGGCGGCCGAATAGTTCGTCTGGCCGAACTGGCCTTTCTGACCGTTGATGGACGAGATTGTGATGATGCGGCCGAATTTCCGTTCACGCATGCCCTCGATCACCTGCCGGCACATATTGAACAGACCATCTAGGTTGGTGCGGATGACGGCGTCCCAATGCTCTCGTGTCATCTTATGCAACGCTGCGTCGCGAGCGATGCCTGCATTGTTCACCATGACATCGATCGGCCCGAGCGCTGCTTCAACGGCCTTTACGCCGAGGGTACAGGCATCAAAATCGCTAATGTCCCACCGTTGGACGGTGATGCCCGTCTCGGCCTGAAACGCATGGGCGGCCTCGGCATTTCCGGCGTAGGTTGCGGCGACAACGTAGCCCGATGCCTTCAGCGCGCGCGCCGTGGCCGCACCAATGCCTCTTGTCCCGCCCGTCACCAATGCCACACGCGCCATTTTCAGTCTCTTTTTAAACTTGCTGAGAAAACGATAATCTGCGCAGCAGAATTGGACTTTGACGTGCATCAAATTGGGGAGGCAGGGCGAATGCTTTGATTAAACTATCGCCGCTCGCAACCTTGAGGAAAGCCATCATGTACAGGAATCTGCTGGTGCATATCCCGACCGAACGCTCGCCGCGTCCGGCGATCGATGGGTCCGTTTCGTTGGCAATGACCTGTAGCGCCCCCCTCGAGGCCATCGCTGTCGGCTATGAGTCCGTCAATGACGTTCCCTTTGTTGCCGAAGGCGGTGTTGCTATGGCGCCGCTGTTCGAGGCCCAGCACCAGCAAGCAGTGGAGCGCGCCCGGGCGGCTCTCGCCGTTTTTGAGTTTGAGGCGAAGGCGGCGCAGATCGCCTATAGGTGCCGCCCATTTGGTGGCACATTCGCCGAGGCGGCCGACATTCTTGGCGCGACCGCAAGGCTGTCTGATCTTACGATCGTCTCGCAGCCCGAGCTTACGGATGCGACCAACGACAACTTGATGCCGCAGGAACTCCTGTTTCGGTCCGGTGGACCCGTTCTGGTCGTTCCCTACACGTTTCATGGGGCCTTGAGCATCGACCGCATCGGGATTCTATGGGATGGCGGCCGGCTGGCAGCGCGCGCTTTGCGGGACGCGATGCCCCTGATTTCCAGGGCCAATGCGCTTACGGTTCTGACCGTCAATGAACCAGTTTCTGCGGAGACATCGCCAGAGCGGCTCTTGGCGCACCTTGCAAGCCGTGGTTTGCCGGCAAAGACCCTCTCCCTCCAGGCTGACCATTCCCGCATTCAGTCAACAATTTTATCCGCGGCCGCCGACGAAGGACTCGATCTGCTCATCATGGGCGGCTTTGGCCATTCGCGCTTAAAAGAAACCGTACTAGGAGGGGTCACCCGCGACATGTTCCGGTGCATGACGGTGCCGGCCCTGATGTCGCATTGAAGATCGAGACTCGCATCCTGCGCCTCGTTTTTTTGGGACCAGGCCTGCATCTTTGACCTCGATCAATCGCAGTACTTTGCAGCCGGTTCAAATGGCCCCTTCGGGGCGCTCGTCCTAGAGATCAAATGGACTGATGCCCGGGACCTTAACCTGAGGGTATCCATGCCCCATTACAGACGGGCCGTTGTCAGCGGCATCTTCGCTTTCCTCATCGCCGCATCCGGCGCTCCTTCTTCGCGGGCCTCCAACGCTGAGCAAGGCAAACGCCTCGCGCTCACTTATTGCGCGAGATGTCATGCCATTGACAAGGTAAGCCCGAGTCCGCTGAAGATCGCGCCCCCGTTCCGGACCCTGCACGAGCGCTATCCCGTCGGGATGCTGGAGGAGTCACTGGCAGAAGGCATCGTGACCGGACATCCGACCATGCCGGAGTTCCGCTTCGATGGCGATCAGATCGGCGATTTCATTGCCTTCCTCAAGACCCTGGAGTGACGAACCGGCCGCCCCTCGCCACATTGAGCTATCTCAAAGCGCGATCCGGGAGCGGTTCTATGCTGAAAAAACAGAATTCAACGGAGACATGCCATGCGCGCTCATCAGATTATGACCAAGGACGTTATTACCGTCACGCCGCATACTTCGATCGAGGACGCGGCCAAGATCATGTTGCAGACTCATATCAGCGGCCTGCCCGTGATGGATGAGGCAGGGAAATTGGTCGGCATCGTCTCGGAAAGCGATTTCCTTCGCCGCAGCGAGATCGGAACCGGACGCAAGCGACCGGTCTGGCTGCAATTTCTGATTGGCCCCGGGAGAGTGGCAGCGGACTTTGTTCGTGAACGCGGACGCAAGGTCGAGGACGTCATGACCGAGAACCCGGTCACCGTCGGCGAAGAGACGCCGCTCGAAGACCTCGTCAGGCTGATGGAGAAGAAAGGAATCAAGCGGGTGCCTGTAATGAGCGGCAACACGCTTAAGGGAATCGTCACCCGTTCCAACCTGCTGCAGGCCGTCGCCAGCATCGCGCACGAAATCCCGGATCCGACGGCGGACGACGACCACATTCGCAATCGTATCACTCGCGCGGTCAACGCGAACGACTGGCGTCCTATCGGCTTCGAAGTGACCGTCCGCAAGGGAATAGTCCACTTGCATGGGATTATTACAACCGACAAGGCCCGGCAAGCCACGATTGTAGCCGCTCAAAATACCGCGGGCGTCAAGGACGTACACGATCACCTCTGCTTCGTCGACACCTATTCCGGCTTCTATGTGGAGTCGCCGGAAGATATCGAAGCAGCGCAATAATACAGCCGCGGTCTCCGGGATCCTCCAGCGAGCTGCAGCGGCGGGCCTCCTTTTGATCCAGATCAAATGGCCGCTGCACATTTCGTCCGATTTTAATTCATCAGAACAGGAGAGGAGAACAACCATGCCGACAGATTCGCTCCTGGTCGCGATCGGCGTATGCGTCATGTTTCTGGTTTTCGCTACCGCAGTCGCTTGGGCCGATCACGCCACAAGCCAATGGCTCCGCAACAAGGCAGTGGCCAAGCAGGCAACAATTGACACCAAGCCGCCCTATCACAAGGCGGCTTGAACCTTGCAAATCAAGTTTTTCGAGGACTGCCCGGGCACACACGAATTCTGGGCGCTGCAGTTTTGGAACAAGAAATGACCGATCGGCAGCGCTGGCGCCCCGCCTTGTTTGATTGCCCACGAACAGGTCAGAAGGTTCAGGGACTATTTGCGGAAGAGATGTTCAGCGCGGCCGAACCACGGTATGAACCGGTCTCCTGCCTTGCCTGTTCGGGAATCCACTTCATAGATCCGGTACGTGGCAAGGTGCTGGGTACGAAACGCAACGAATAGAGCAAAGCCACAGCTCTGAAGTAAAGCGGCACGATCGTGCATGATCGTACCGCTTTCTCAAGATCTGAGTTTCACCCTTAGGCGTTGAGCCGGTTGAGCGCGAGGCGGTTGCGAAGCTGGATGCGCCGCGAGGTTTCCAGCGAAATCTTGCCGGAGTGCACGAACTGGGTGAAGGTCCGTGACACCGTCTCGATCGTCAGTCCCAGATAGTCGGCAATATCCTGGCGCGACATCGGCAGCTCGACCGCGGCGCCAGCCGAGTTGCGACCCGCCATTTCGAGCAGGAAGCCGGCGACGCGCTCCTCGGCGCTCTTGATGAGCGCCAGCGAATGCTCCTGGACCCGCTGAAGCTCGCGAGCCGTCAACATCCAAAGCTGCCGGCCCAGGTTCTTTTCGTGCTCCGCGCGAGCCATCACGGCGCTGCGCTTGGCAACCAGAATCTGCGCGTCGCAGATTGCCTCAGCCGAAGACAAATGACTGTCTCCAGCCTCGACGCCAAAAACATCGCCGGGCAGATAGAAAGCGGTGATCTGGCGACGACCGTCATCCAACATGCGATAGGTCCGCACCGCGCCGGAAATGACCTGGTAGAGATACTCGGCCGGCTCATCCTCGCCATAGATTTCGTTGTTGCGGGCAAATCGCATCGGTGCACCCAACAGTCCGAGGGTATCCTCGGTTGCGGCAGCCGGGACGGCCTGGCGAGCGTAGATCGGGGATTTGGCGGTTGCGACGGTGGTGAGCATGGCAAAACTCCGGTTTTCGATCGTTCGTGGAGAGTTTGCCGATTTCCGGCAACTTCGAAATTCAGGCCGTTCCCCTAAGTAGAAAACCGGAGAACTCCGTAAAACTACGGAAGAGTGCAGGTTTTAGCCGCTTGCTGGTCAACGCGCCCCAATTGAGCCAGGTCAAATTG
>NZ_JBAVCF010000094.1:0-2924 GCF_049586575.1 Bradyrhizobium sp. | reverse complement strand
GTTTTTCGGCACGTGCGCCGTGATAGGCGAGGTTGAGGCTTTCTTCCAGTAGCGTATTGATATCCGCAGGCCGGTGCTCGCCGGCTCCCTCGCGCGAATGCAACAGCATGTTCTTAACGATAGAGTCGGCGCGCTTGCCGTGCTGCACAACCTTTACGAGATTGTCCTTCAGCATACCGGTCAATTCATCGATTTCCTCGCGGGTGCCTTGCGCAAGCGAAACCGTTTCGAGCAGGTCGTTCAGTTCGTCGGTCAGCTCGGCCGAAAGTGCCGAGAAATTATTGACGAAGTTGAGGGGGTTTTTAATCTCGTGCGCAATGCCCGCCGTGAGCTGACCGAGCGAAGCCAGCTTCTCGGTCTGTATCAGGCGATCCTGCGCAGTGCGTAAGTCATCGAGCGAGGCCGCGAGTTCCTTTGTTCGCGCCTGCACCTGTTCGAACAAGCGTACGTTCGAGATGGCAATGACGGCCTGGTCGGCGAAGGTCTGGACAACCTCGATCTGTCGCTCGGTAAAGCGTGTCAAGTAGGATTGGGTCATGGTAATCACGCCGATCGCGACGCCTTCATGCATCAACGGCACGGAAAGCAAAGCTCGCCGTTGACCCACTGCCATATGACCCTGGCCGAATTCGGGATCAGCACTAATGTCGGGGATATGCACCGTGCGCTTCTCACGCGCGGCCCTTGCGGTCGACGACCCCCGTTGATCCGGTGCGATTGGATTGGCTTGCAAAAACTGAAGATATTCAGGCGTCGCACCCGATAGTGCCACGATGTGGAATCGTCCATCACTCAGCAAGAAAATTGACGATGTTGCCGTGCCGCACAGATGCCGCGAGGTCTCGACGATTACATCAAGCACGGGCTGAAGCGTGTCTGGTGAACGGCTGATCACTTTCAGAACGTCGGATGTTGCGGTCTGGAACTGCAACGCCTCTGAGAGATCGCGCGTGCGCGCTTGCACCTCGTCGAACAGGTGGACATTGCCGATGGCAATGACGGCCTGATCGGCAAAAGTCTGCAGCAGGGCGATTTGCTTATCGTTGAAGGCCTGCACCTCAGTACGGCGCAGCAGGATCGTTCCGATGCTCTCGTTTTCGCGCAATAGGGGCACGGCCAGAATTGTGTGAATACCAGCGGTCCCTGTGTATTGCGACAATTCCCGACTGTCGGGGAAATCGTCACCCTCTTCGGACAACATATCGCGCACATGTACCGGCTTCCGGTCAACGAACGCGCGTCCGGCAGTCCAATTACGACTGATCGGCCATTTCTCCAGATTTATTCCAATTGGCCCGTGATGCGCCCAAAAGCGCAGGTCGTCACCGTCCCTCAATAGCACAACCGCATCATAGGCCTCGCAGAGCTCACAGGCGCTTTCGACGATGGCCTTTAGCACCGGCCCGACTTCCGTGGGCGATGACGCGATGACTCGGAGGATATTGCCGCTTCCGGTTTGGTAAGTCAGCGCTTCGGTTAGGTCGCGTGTACGCTCCTGCACCTGCTGGAACAGCCGGACGTTGGAAATCGCGATCACCGCCTGGTCCGCAAACGTCTGCAGCAACTGGACGTGATGGTCAGCGAATTGGCCAGGCTCTGCTCGCGTGACGTTAATCACTCCTATGGTCGTTCCGTCGCGCAGCATCGGGACGCGGAGAATGCTGCGAAAGCCACGCATCCGCGCTACGTCGCGAAAACGCGGCAAAGCGCCCCATTCGATCTCAGTGTCGCCGACCCGGACGATCTCGCCCTGGCGGAGCTGTGCGCCCCAAGGAAGCTCGGATAGCGGTCTCGGATACGCGGCTTGTAGGTTCGCATCTCCTGCGGGGTTGGTCGGGGTGAATGCCATCAGGTGCAGCGTATCGTCTGTCAGGATGTGGACCGCGGTCGATAGGCCTCCCAGCAGCGCATTGGCGCTGGCCGCAATGGCATCGAAAACCGGCTGCACGTCGGATGGAGAGCTGGCGATCACCTTGAGAATGTCGGCGGTCGCGGTCTGACGCTCCAGCGCCTCCTTGGTCTCGTTGAACAGCCGCGCGTTCTCGATCACAATTGCAGCCTGGTCGGCGAAGCTCTGCTGCAAGGCAAGCTCTTCCGGCGCGAACGGCACCAGCCGGTCGCGATGGATGATCAGCACGCCAATCGCCTTGCTGCCCCGCCGCAGCGGCGTGCCCGAGATTACGCGAGTGCCGGCCTCAAGGGCCGGTTTGATGCCGGGCCAGTTGGCGTAGGCGGGATCGGGGTGGTTGAGATCGGGCACGTGGATCTGCCGGTTCTCGCGGAACACCGTTCCCGGCAGGTTGTGGCCGTCGATCGTAAGAAGGGCGCGCGGAACAGCGGCAGTGATCCGGTGGGAGCCTTCGCCGACATTAATCGCGCGTGCCCACTGTCCGTTCTCGGCGATGCGGATGGCGACGCTGGAGGCCTCAAAGAGGCGCGCGGTCGTCTCGGCGATCTGCTGCAACGGCCCCGCCACCTCGCCCGAAGCGTTGGCGACCGTGCGCAGAATTTCGGCGGTGGCTTCCTGTTGCAGCCGCGCGGCTTTCAACTGCCCTTTCAGCCGCACAGTTTCCGACTCCGGAGAAGGCTTCTGCTTTTGAGGCGTCAACTTTTTCGGGTTCGGCTTGCGCGATCCAGTCCCGGGGGCTTTAGGTGAGACGGACTTGTGCGCCCGCCGCCGGTCACGACCGGCCGCCACGGCTCGCTTTCTCGCACTTCTCCTAGCTTTGGCCATTCATCCTGCCCCTCCCCGAAGCTATCCGATCAGGGTGCGGCCGCAAACCGTCCCGCAGGGCAAGGCATGACCGCTTTGGGTCTCAATCGCGTCGTTTTGACCCTCCGCCGATTACTTCCGACCTTCCCCGATAAGCAGACATTCTCGGCCGCAACCCGACAGGCTAAACGGTTTGAATGCGGCACTGGAG
>NZ_JBAVCF010000093.1:0-16541 GCF_049586575.1 Bradyrhizobium sp. | reverse complement strand
TCAGAGTTGAAGCCACACTAGAATCATATAGTTGCTCGTGTCCCTTAGGTTCTGACATTCGCAAATGTGGGCGCCGCGATAGGATACGAATGTCAGAACCGGGACACTAAAAAGTCATGGACGACTGGATCGACTATTACGATTCCACGCATACGATTTATGCGAGCAAGTTGCACCGCGACCTGCATTTTCAGCTGATCGCGCGCGACATCATCGGCTATATCGGCCAGCCCGACGCGGTGGTGCTGGATTACGCCTGCGGCGAGGCGTTGTCGGCCGCCAAGGTAGCCGAGGCCTGCGGCCAGCTTTACCTGGCCGAGCCCGCCCCCGGAGTACGCGGCCGGCTGATCGCGCGTTTTGCCCCCAACACCAAGATCCGGGTCCGTTCGCTCGAAGACGTGCGGAAAATGGCCGAGCACTCGCTTGATCTGGTGGTGATGAATTCGGTCGCCCAATACATGACGCCGCAAGAACTGGATTCCGCCTTTGCGACCATCGGGCGGCTCTTGAAGCCAAGCGGGCGGCTGGTGCTCGGCGATGTGCTGCGTCCGGAAGTCGGCATGCCCCGTGACGTGATCGCGCTGTTACGCTTTGCGGCTCAGCACGGCTTTCTGCGCGACGCGCTGATCGGGCTGGTCTCGACCGCGTTGTCTGACTACCGGCAATTGCGCAGCCGCGTCGGCTTGCAGCGCTACAGCGAGGCCGACATGATCGCCAAACTCGCGGCAAGCGGACTCACCGCCTCGCGCGTCGCCGTCAACATCGGCCACAATCCGTGGCGAATGACCTTTGTCGCGCGGCCGGCGCTAGCGCCCGCTTTCCGAAGTTCGTGATATCCCCCCCCGCAGCGGAGCGGATTTGACGTTCGTTACAGCCGTTGGCCGCACAGAGGAAAGACCCCTAACCGCAAGGTAGGGTTAACTGCGGCAAAGAGTGGCTGAGAGGCTGCTGTTGGGGGAAGATGGACGCGGCCCGGTGGCGGAAAAGCGTCGACGCGAGAGCATTGCACTGCTCTTTATCCTGGTTCAAGTCCAGGCCGGGCCTCCAGCCTTCGCTCGCTTCGCGAGCTACGGCTCGGCAGGCCAGCCTCGCACCATCGTAGCGAAACGAGCGAAGGCTGCCGCGCCATAGCCCGAAGGGCGACGGCGGGCTCAAGCCGCAAATTTCGATCTCGCTTCGCGAGCTACGGCCAAGCCAGTCCAAATCAAAGGCAAATTGCCGGTTGACGGCCCGTTTTTGGGGGTTTCGCGGCTGCGTAATCTGGTCTAAAGACCGCCTGCGCGCGAGGGCCTGCCTCACGCAGTGTTTAGAGGGACGCGCGGAATGCGCGCCCTTTTTTTGTGCCTATTTTCGTAGCCCGCGAGACTTGATGCCCAAAAGAACTGACATCTCCACCATCCTGATCATCGGCGCCGGGCCTATCGTGATCGGCCAGGCCTGCGAGTTCGACTATTCGGGCACCCAGGCGGTGAAGACGCTGAAGGAAGAGGGATACCGCATCGTCCTGGTGAATTCCAATCCGGCCACGATCATGACCGACCCGGAGCTTGCCGACGCCACCTATATCGAACCGATCACGCCCGAGATCGTCGCCAAGATCATCGAGAAGGAACGCCACGTCGTTTCCGGCGGCTTCGCGCTGTTGCCGACCATGGGCGGGCAGACCGCGCTGAACTGCGCGCTGTCGCTGCGCAGGCTGGGCACGTTGGCCAAATTCGACGTCGAGATGATCGGCGCCACGGCGGACGCGATCGACAAGGCCGAAGACCGCCAGCTCTTCCGCAACGCCATGGAAAAGATCGGGCTGCAGACGCCGAAGTCGCGGCTGGCCAACGCCTCCGCGCTGAAAAAATCCGACCGCGACAGATACCTCGCCGATCACGGAAATCTCTCAGGCGCTGAGCTCGAGGAATTCGAGCGGCAATGGACGCTCGGCGAGAACGAGCGGCGCAAGCGCTACCAGCAGCAGGCGCTGGCCGAAGCGTTGATGGCGCTGTCGGAGATCGGCCTGCCGGCCATCATCCGCCCCTCCTTCACCATGGGCGGCACCGGCGGCGGCATCGCCTACAACAAGGAAGAATTCATCGACATCATCGAGCGGGGCCTGGATGCCTCGCCGACCAACGAGGTGTTGATTGAGGAATCCGTCTTGGGCTGGAAAGAGTTCGAGATGGAGGTGGTGCGCGACAAGAATGACAACTGCATCATCGTCTGCTCGATCGAAAACCTCGACCCGATGGGCGTTCACACCGGCGATTCGATCACGGTCGCGCCGGCGCTGACGCTCACCGACAAGGAATACCAGATCATGCGCGACGCCTCGATCGCGGTGTTGCGCGAGATCGGGGTAGAGACCGGCGGCTCCAACGTGCAGTTCGGCGTCAATCCAGCCGACGGGCGCATGGTCGTGATCGAGATGAACCCGCGGGTGTCGCGCTCCTCCGCGCTTGCCTCGAAGGCGACAGGCTTTCCGATCGCCAAGGTCGCGGCCAAGCTCGCGGTCGGCTACACGCTCGATGAAATCGCCAACGACATCACCGGCGGCGCCACGCCGGCTTCGTTCGAGCCGACCATCGACTACGTCGTCACCAAGATTCCGCGCTTTGCGTTCGAGAAATTTCCCGGCGCCTCCACCACGCTGACCACCTCGATGAAGTCGGTCGGCGAAGTGATGGCGATCGGCCGCACCTTTCAGGAGAGCCTGCAAAAGGCCTTGCGGGGGTTAGAGACCGGCCTCACCGGGCTGGACGAGATCGAAATCGAAGGCCTTGGCCGCGACGACGACAAGAACGCGATCCGGGCAGCGCTCGGTACGCCGACGCCGAACCGGCTGTTGCAGGTGGCGCAGGCGATGCGGCTTGGCTGGAGCGACGAAGACATCTTCAACTCCTGCAAGATCGATCCGTGGTTTTTGGCCGAGATGCGCGCCATCGTCGAGATGGAAGCCAAGGTCAAGCGGGATGGCCTGCCGCCAAACGCCTTTGGCCTGCGCACGCTGAAAGCCATGGGATTTTCCGACGCGCGGCTCGCCGTGCTGACAGAGACGACGGAAGCCGAAGTGAAAGCGCGCCGTCATGCGCTTGGCGTTCGCCCGGTGTTCAAGCGCATCGATACCTGCGCCGCCGAGTTCGCCTCTCCAACGGCCTACATGTACTCGACCTATGAAACGCCTTTCGCCGGCGAAGTGGCCGACGAGAGCGCGCCGTCGGCAAAAGACAAGGTCATCATTCTCGGCGGCGGACCCAACCGGATCGGCCAGGGCATCGAGTTCGACTATTGCTGCTGCCATGCCTGCTTCGCGCTGCATGACGCCGGCTATGAATCGATCATGATCAACTGCAATCCGGAAACGGTGTCGACGGACTACGACACCGCCGACCGGCTGTATTTCGAGCCGCTGACGGCCGAGGACGTTCTCGAAATCATCGAGACCGAAAAGCAGAACGGCCGCCTGCACGGCGTCATCGTGCAGTTCGGAGGCCAGACCCCGCTGAAGCTCGCGCACGCGCTGGAAGCAGCCGATGTGCCGATCCTCGGTACCTCGCCCGACGCCATCGATCTCGCCGAAGACCGCGACCGCTTCAAGCGCGTGCTCGACAAGTTGCGGCTGAAGCAGCCGAAGAACGGCATTGCCTACTCGGTCGAACAGGCGCGCCTGGTCGCCGCCGATCTCGGCCTGCCGCTGGTGGTGCGGCCATCTTACGTGCTCGGCGGCCGCGCGATGCAGATCATCCGCGAGGATAATCAACTCAGCGATTATCTGCTTGGCACGCTGCCCGAGCTCGTGCCCGGCGACGTCAAGGCGCGCTATCCGAACGACAAGACCGGCCAGATCAACACCGTGCTCGGCACTAACCCGCTGTTGTTCGACCGCTATCTGTCCGACGCGATCGAAGTCGATGTCGATTGTCTTTCCGACGGCAAGGACACCTTCATCGTCGGCATCATGGAGCATATCGAGGAAGCCGGCATTCACTCCGGCGACAGTGCCTGCTCGCTGCCGCCGCATTCGCTCGAGCCCGCCGTGATCTCAGAACTCGAACGGCAAACCCGCGAACTCGCGCTCGGGCTCGATGTGGTCGGTCTGATGAACGTGCAATACGCCATCAAGGACGGCGATATCTATGTGCTCGAAGTCAATCCGCGCGCCTCGCGCACGGTGCCCTTCGTCGCCAAGGTGATCGGCATGCCGGTGGCGAAGATCGCCGCACGGCTGATGGCGGGCGAGAAGCTTGCCGATTTCAAGCTGACGAAGCCCAGGCTCGGCCATGTCGGCGTCAAGGAATCGGTCTTTCCGTTTGCCCGCTTCCCCGGCGTCGACACCGTGCTCGGTCCGGAGATGCGCTCGACCGGCGAGGTGATGGGCATCGACCGCTCTTTCGAGATTGCGTTTGCCAAGAGCCAGCTCGGCGGCGGTACGCGCGTCCCGCGCAAGGGCACGGTGTTCGTCTCCGTGCGCGAGAGCGACAAGACGCGCATCGTCGACGCGGTGCGGCTGTTATACTCGCTTGGCTTCAGGGTGATGGCGACGTCGGGAACGCAGCGCTTCCTCACCGACCACGGCGTGCCGACGGAGAAAGTCAACAAGGTGCTGGAAGGCCGGCCGCATATCGTGGACGCCATTACCAATGGCGACATCCAGCTGGTTTTTAACACCACCGAGGGGCCGCAGGCATTAGCCGATAGTCGTTCGTTGCGCCGCGCTGCCCTCTTGCATAAAGTGCCGTATTACACCACTCTTTCAGGTGCCGTGGCTGCTGCCCAGGGCGTCCGCGCCTATCTGGGCGGAGACCTTGAGGTCCGCACCTTGCAGAGTTATTTTTCCGAGAACTGATCATTTGCGGGCCACAAACGGCCCGCAAAGTGCTGGGAACTCTCCGCCCGTACCGATGTTTGAATCGGCCCTCTCGGGGCCGAAATTTAACGAGCTTTTCGGACTGTTTCAGCCCGGAAGCCTGATCTGGAAGACGTTTCGCGCGTGCCGTGCATGATCCCGGGGCCCCGCGCGATTGAAGGACGAAGAAGATGATGGAAAAGGTTCCGATGACGGCCGGCGGCTATGCCGCGCTTGAGGATGAATTGAAGAAGCGCCAGTCGGTGGAGCGCCCGCGCATTATCGAACATATCGCGGAGGCGCGCTCGCATGGCGATCTTTCCGAGAACGCGGAATATCACGCCGCGAAAGAAGAGCAGTCGCACAACGAAGGCCGCATCGCCGAGCTCGAAGACAAACTCGCGCGCGCCGACATCATCGACATCTCGAAGCTTTCCGGCGACACCATCAAATTCGGTGCCACTGTTACGCTGATCGACGAGGACACCGAAAAGAAGGCGGTGTGGCAGATCGTCGGCGAGCCCGAGGCAGATGCCAAGAAGGGCAAGATATCGATTACCTCGCCGCTTGCGCGCGCGCTGATCGGCAAGAAGAAAGGCGCCTCGGTGGAGGTCATGGCCCCCGGCGGCGCCAAGGCCTACGAAATCACCAAGGTCGAGTGGCGCTGATTTTCGGCAAGCCCCATCGTTGAACTATTTCAAGCAAGAAGCCGTGCCTTGACGCGGCTTTTCTTGTGTTTGGCGGCGGATATTTCTTGCACAGAATATTTCTAGCGAGGAATATTTGTTGAAAGAGGGGGATAGCCGGAGGGACGCGCGAGAGCTTGCGTGTCCTGCCAGGTTGCAAATCCCAAGTATTGTCAAAACGGGGTTATGACATGGACCAAACACTTTCGAAGTTTCAGCCGTTGGCGCTGAGTTTGTTTCGCTTCATTACCGGCTTGCTGCTGTTTCAATACGGCGTCGCAAAGATATTCAAGTTCCCGGTAATCCCCCAATTCGCCGATCCACCTCCGCTGATCATGACCGCCGGCGGAATCGAGCTTGTGCTCGGAGCACTCCTGATGATCGGCCTGTTCACGCGCATCTCCGCGTTCATCCTGTCGGGTGAAATGGCCGTTGCCTATTTCATCGGACATTTTCCACGCGGCTTCTTTCCGTTGATCAACAACGGCACGGCGGCGATCCTGTTCTGCTTTGCTTGTCTGTATCTGGCAACGGAGGGAGGCGGTCCGTACAGCATCGATGCGATGAGGGGAAAGAAGAGCTGACTGCGCAGCAACTCCCGGTCTTACTTCCCCTTGAAAAGGGGAGGTAAACGCGAACCTACCCCTTCGTCTTCACTTCCAGCGGAACGGCAGCTTCATATTTCGAATTGTGCAGCACCAGCGACGTTCTAACGTTGCGCACATGCGGCGCCGCGGTCAGGTGCGTGACGAAATCCTGGAACGTCGCCATGTCGGGCGCTACGCATTTGAGAACGAAATCGACTTCGCCTGACAGCATCCAGCATTCTCTCACCAGTGGCTCGGCGCGAACGAAATCCTCGAACTCACGCAGGTCGGCGTCGGCCTGGCTCGACAGATGTACGGAGGCAAACACGGTGACGTCGAAGCCGAGCTTTCGCGGATCGAGCAAGCCGCGATAGCCCTGGATAAAACCCGCCTCCTCCAACGCGCGAACCCGCCGCAAACAGGGCGGCGGGGAAATGCCCACGCGTTTGGCCAACTCGACATTGGTGATTCGGCCATCAGCCTGGATCTCGCCCAGGATTTTGAGGTCAATTTCGTCAAGATTTTTCGACACGCGGTCCGGATTCCAGGGGTTGGGGGTGATTTGGGGGCTGGCGGCCCGGGCTTTCAAGTTTCGACGGAAACAGTCTTAGCCCAGCTTACACCTATTGCGCAATTTTATTGCGCGTGCGCTGCGTCAATTTTCTCTGTCACGGGAAGTTTTGCTCATTTGGATTGCAATTCTTGCATAGCTCATCAGATGCCGTAGATTTGGAGCCGGTACTTTCGCCGCATGGCGGCGCTTCCCCGGGCGAATTCCGCTTAAAGGCTCATCAAATTCCCTTCGAAATGGATCCGTCTATGTCTGCACCTATTCACACCAAGGTCGTCATCGTCGGTTCCGGCCCGGCCGGTTACACCGCGGCGATCTATGCGGCCCGCGCCATGCTTGAACCGGTGCTGATCCAGGGCATCCAGCCCGGCGGGCAACTGACCATCACGACCGACGTGGAAAATTACCCAGGTTTCGCCGACGTGATTCAGGGCCCGTGGCTGATGGAGCAGATGGAGAAGCAGGCCGCCCATGTCGGTACCAAGATCGTGACCGACCTCGTCACCAAGCTTGAACTCGCCCAACGGCCGTTCCGCCTGACCTGCGATAGCGGCGACGTCTATCTTGCCGAAACCGTGATCCTTGCGACCGGCGCCCAGGCGCGCTGGCTCGGAATGCCGTCAGAAGAGAAATTCAAGGGCTTTGGCGTCTCGGCCTGCGCGACCTGCGACGGATTCTTCTATCGCGGCAAGGAAGTCATCGTAGTCGGCGGCGGCAATACCGCGGTCGAGGAAGCGCTGTTCCTCACCAACTTCGCTTCGCAAGTGACCATCGTGCACCGTCGCGACCACTTCCGGGCCGAGCGCATCCTGCAGGACCGGCTGTTCAAGCATCCCAAGATCAAGGTGGTGTGGGACTCGGCGATCGACGAAGTCCGCGGCCAGGAGAACCCGGCCAAGGTCACCCATGTCCGGCTGAAGAACGTCAAGACCGGCGCGCTGACGGAAGTACCGGCCGACGGCGTCTTCATCGCGATCGGGCACGCGCCTGCGACCGATCTCGTCGCCGGTCAGATCAAGTTGAAACCGTCGGGCTATGTCGAGGTCGCACCAAATTCGACCGCCACTTCCGTACCCGGCCTGTTCGCCGCCGGCGACGTCGCCGACGAAACCTACCGCCAGGCAGTCACGGCCGCAGGCCTCGGCTGCATGGCGGCCCTCGAAGCCGAACGTTTTTTAGCGCTCCGCGCGAATGACCGCGCGGCGGCGGAATGAATTTTCATCGAACCCGTGACGGATTTATCGATATGGATTGGGACAAGCTGAAGGTGTTTCACGCGGCGGCCGAGGCGGGGAGTTTCACGCATGCCGGCGAGCAACTCGGCCTTTCGCAATCGGCCGTTTCACGCCAGGTCTCGGCGCTCGAACAGGAATTGTCGGTCTCGCTGTTCCATCGTCATGCGCGCGGCCTGATCCTGACCGAACAGGGTGATCTGCTGTTTCGCACTGCGCATGACGTGTTCATGCAGTTGCAGGCCGCCCGCGCCAAACTGACCGACAGCCGCGAGCGGCCGAGCGGCGACCTCAAGATCACGACTACGCCCGGTGTAGGCATCAACTGGCTGATTCCCCGGCTCGGCGAGTTCACTGCGCTTTATCCGGAAATCCGCATTTCTCTGATCGTCACAGACGAGGAACTCGATCTCTCGATGCGCGAAGCCGACGTCGCGATCCGCACCCGCAAGCCGACCCAACCTGACCTGATCCAGCGCAAGCTGTTTGCGATGGGCTTTCACGCCTATTGCTCGCCGGATTACATCAAACGCTTCGGCACGCCGCGCACGCTGGAGGAACTCGACGCCCACCGAATCATCATGCTGTCCGACGGGCAGGTCGCGCCGCATCTGCAAAACCGGAGCTGGCTGATCGAAGCCGGACGCAATGGTACCGGGCCGCGCGAGCCCTACTTCAAGGTCAACAATATTCTTGGCCTGGTGCGCGCCTGTCAGCAGGGATTGGGGATCGCGGCGCTGCCGGACTATCTGATCGAAGAGAACGGCCGCCTCGTGCAGCTGTTCGGCGAATCCGATTCGATCCAGCTCGACACGTATTTCGTTTATCCGGAGGAATTGAAAACGGTCGCGCGCGTCCAGGTGTTTCGCGACTTCGTCGTCAGCAAGGCGCAGCGCTGGCCGTCGTAATTATCGGTCGATAACCGGTCACCGCATGTCTGACATGCGGCTCCCCCCGTTGCTGCAAGGCACTCGCGGGGCCCATAGTCACCAAACACTGAGCTTTCGCGTTGCGCACATGTCCCCCTCCTCCAGTGGCGCGGTGTTCGGTTATCCCTCTTGGAAGGTGATTGTGTCGGCCCAACGAGGCCAATACTCAAAGCCGGGCTCTCACGAGCCCGGCTTTTTTTCTGTCATCGATCCGGCCAGGCTTCTGACGAGGCCTTTTCGCGCTCGGATTTTCAATCGGGAATTATTTTTCATGATGAGGTTTTTCATAATGAGAAAGACTGTCTTCCGTTGACAGTGGAACCAGCGGACCGCATCATCACGCTGATGTTCACGAATCTGTGCGCAACCGCCGTGATGAAAAAAGCCTCCCTTCCGGGGGCTTCGGATCGACGCGCGCATTAGACTTCCTGGCTTACGCCGATCTTTGAAGCCCCCGCCGCGAGGTGGGGTTTTTTGTGTCCCGTCTCCGGCCAATCAGGAGATGGACCATGACTACCCCTGCTTTTTATCATCCCGAATCCTCGGGACTTCGATCGCATCTCGCCGGCCTCTGGCTGCCGCTCATTACGCCGTTTTGCGACGGCGTCGTGGATGAGGTCTCGCTACGGCGGCTGGTGCGGCACTACGCAGGCCTTCCGATCGACGGGTTGATCCTGGCTGCGACATCGGGCGAAGGCCTGACGCTCGGCCTGGCCGAACTCGAATGGATTGTCGCCGTGACGCGGGAGACGCTCGGCGAAGTCCGGCGCTATCTGCCGATCTGCCTCGGGCTTGCCGGCAGCCATACCATGAAGATGTGCCACACCCTCGACGAGACGGCCGGCTGGCCCATCGACGGCTACCTGATCTCAAGTCCCTATTATTCGCGGCCGTCGCAGCGCGGCCTGATCCGGCATTTCACGCTTCTCGCCGACCATGCGTCCTGGCCGATCATGCTCTACAACATCCCCTATCGCGCGGGCGTCAACCTCGAGAACGAGACGGTGCTTGAACTTGCCCGGCATCCCAACATCGCGGGCATGAAGGACTGCAGCGCTAATCGCGCACAGTCGATCGACCTGTTGCGGCGCAGGCCACCGGGCTTTCGCGTCTTGACCGGAGAAGACACCGAATATTTCGACGCGCTGACCGACGGCGCCGACGGCGCGATCCTGTTGTCGGCGCATTTCGAGACCGCCGCCTTCGCGGCTGTAGGCAAGCTGCTGAAGGACGGGCAGATCGACGGCGCCCGCGCGCGATGGGAATGCCTGTCCGCTCTCACGCGCCTGTTGTTCGCCGAGCCGAGCCCGGCGCCGGCCAAGTACTGGCTGGCGCGCACGGGCCTGATCGACAGCGCCGAAGTGCGCCTGCCGATGGTCGAGGTGAGCCACGATCTCGCCGCCAGGCTCGATGCCGAGATCGCGCGACGGGCCGGTCATCTTTCCGGCCGTCAGAAGTCCGATTCCATGGCGTAAACTTGCGAACGATCGGCGAAACGTCGCAAGCTTAATCCAGTTTCGCCCGCGCGAGCCGCAACGCGTTGCCGATCACGCTGACCGACGACAGCGCCATCGCGGCCGCCCCTACCATAGGCGACAGCAGGATGCCGAACACCGGATAGAGCACGCCTGCCGCGATCGGCACGCCGGCGGCGTTATAGATAAAAGCGAATGCCAGATTCTGGCGGATGTTGCCCATCGTGGCCGCCGACAATCGCCGCGCCTGCACCAGTCCTGCCAGATCGCCGGTTAACAGCGTCACGCCGGCGCTTTCGATCGCGATATCCGTTCCGCCGCCCATGGCGATGCCGACATCGGCTGCGGCCAGCGCCGGTGCATCGTTGACGCCGTCGCCGACCATGGCGACGCGGCGGCCTTCTTTCCGAAGACGCTGCACGACCTCGCTCTTGCGTTCCGGTAAAACACCGGCCTCGACCTCGGCAATATCAAGCTGCGACGCCACGGCTTTCGCCGTCGTCGCGTTATCGCCGGTCAGCATCACGACGCGCAGGCCTTCCGACCGCAATGCCGCGATGGCGGCCTTCGCCGACGCCTTGACCGGGTCGGCGACCGCAATGATGCCCGCCGGCCTGCCGTCGAGCGCAACATACATCACGGTCGCGCCGGACGCGCGCGCAGCCTCGGCCGCGGGTTCGAACTCGGACCCAGCTATGTTCAGATCACCCATCAATGCGGCGTTGCCGAGCGCAACCGCTCTGCCCTCGACGTTGCCTGTGGCTCCCTTGCCTGGATGGGCAGCGAAGCTCGACACCTCGCCAAGCGTCAAGCTACTCGCCTTCGAAGCTTCGACGATCGCGCGCCCCAGCGGATGTTCGCTGGCTTTCTCCACGCTGGCGACGAACCGCAACAGCGTGTTCTCGTCAACGTCGGACGCGGTCGTGATCGATACCAGCTTCGGCTTGCCTACCGTGAGCGTGCCGGTTTTGTCGATGACGATGGTGTCGATGCGCTCCAAGGCTTCAAGCGCCTCCGCGTCGCGGATCAGAATCCCGGCGCGCGCCCCGCGGCCCACTCCCACCATGATCGACATGGGCGTGGCGAGGCCGAGCGCGCAGGGGCAGGCGATGATCAGCACGGTCACGGCCGCGATCAGTGCGAAGGTAAGACGCGGTTCGGGACCGAAGCTCATCCAGGCGGCAAAGGCGATCAGCGCCGCGCCGATCACGGCGGGCACAAACCATCCGGCGACGCGATCGGCCAGCCGCTGGATCGGCGCACGCGACCGCTGCGCCCGCGCCACCATGTCCACGATCCGGGCCAGCATGGTGTCGCGGCCGACCTGTTCGGCCCGCAGCACCAGCGCGCCATTCTGGTTGACGGTGCCACCGATGACGCGCGCGCCCTCAGTCTTGGCGACCGGCATCGGCTCGCCCGTCACCATGGATTCATCGACAAACGAGTGGCCTTCCGTGACACGGCCATCGACCGGGATTTTTTCGCCGGGACGTACGCGAAGGGAATCGCCGACCGCGATCGCGTCAATCGCGACATCTTCGTCGCCGTGGCCGGTGATGCGCCGAGCGATCTTCGGCGCCAAATCGAGCAGCGCGCGGATCGCCCCTGACGTGCGCTCGCGGGCCCGCAATTCCAGGATCTGCCCCAGCAGCACGAGAAGAGTGATAACGGCGGCGGCCTCGAAATAGACCGCGACCGCGCCATGCATGTCACGGAAGCCGGCCGGGAAGACCTGCGGAAACAATGCGCCGATCACGCTGTAGATATAGGCAACGCCGGTGCCCATCGCGATCAGCGTGAACATGTTGAGATGGCCTGAGACAACCGAACGCCAGCCGCGCGCGAAAAACGGCGCGCCGGCCCACAGCACCACGGGTGTGGACAGCACCAATGAAATCCAGTTGGACCACTGGGGCGAAACAAGGTTCATCAGGCCGACATGCCGGCCCATCTCGATCGCAACCACCGGAAGCGTGAGTGGCAGTGCGATCCAGAAGCGCCTTCTCATGTGGATGAGTTCAGGATCGGGCCCCTGATCGAGCGAGCCCTGCTCGGGCTCTAGCGCCATGCCGCAGATCGGACAGGTTCCCGGGCCGATTTGCCTGATCTCCGGATGCATCGGACAGGTGTAGATTGCGCCGGCGTCCGCTGCAGGCTTTTGCGGCTTTGGCTCGGAAGATTCCGTCTTCAGAAAGTTTTCCGGATCGGCCTGGAAGCGCTCACGGCAGCGCGAACTGCAAAAGAGATATTCCTGGCCACGATACTCAAAGCGATGCCTGGCAGTTTCGCGCCTGACCTTCATGCCGCAGACCGGGTCGATCGTATCAGCCAATTCCTGATCGGCGCTCTCATGCTTGCCGCCGCAGCAGGAGCCGCTGGCGGGCTTCGCATGATCGTGGCCACCGTGATGTTGGTGGTGGTCGTGGTGATGGCACGTTTGGCGGACCGCTGCGGCCTGCCCTTCATCTCTCTGCGCCATCTTTTCCGCTCCGCGTCTCTTGATTATGATACCCTAGGGGGGTATATGACGCCTATGCGTAAGGAGATCAAGGCTTCCTGCCTGAAAAGGCTGAAACGAATCGAGGGCCAGATCCGGGGGCTGGCCGGGATGGTCGAGGGCGACCGCTATTGCATCGACGTGGTGACCCAGATCGCGGCGGCGAAGGCGGCGCTGCGCCGCGTCGAGGAGGAAATCCTGCGCGACCACGTCGCCCATTGCGTCGAGCACGCCATCGTCTCCGGCGACAAGGCCGATCAGCGGCGCAAGATCACCGAACTGATGGACGTGGTCGGCCGCGCCGATCGGTAAGTTGAATGGTCGCGGTGTGGTTAACGGCCGCTGAAGGCGCCCGTTAGATTGCTCGCCGGATGCGCGCCAGTATTATTAGGAGTTGGCGGCTATTGGTTGCCCGCATCCAACGGGGACGCGGGGGCAATCATGACCACTGAAATCATCCAGAACCAGCGCTTTGCCAATTCCAAATGGGCTGAGAGGAAGCAGGACCTGCTGCTCGTTTCCTCGTTCGGGCTGTGGGCCGTGCTGCTCGGCCTGTCGCCGGCGCTGGCCGTGGGCTTTCTGATCGGAAGCTGAAGTGAAGCGGCGCACCTTCGCCGGTGCTGTTCTCGCACACCAGAGCTCAGATTCCGAAAGCTCGCATGATATCGCGGCAACCTCTTTATTGATTCTAGTGCGGCCGTGATGACGAACCCGTCGCAACCCTGATAGGGACTTCAAATTCGCCGCACTGGTTAACGGGCGATGAGGGCGCCGTTTGAAATGCGATCGAGTTCGCTGGGCACCTCTTAAAACTGATCAAGTATCGTTGCCGCCCATAAAACAGGAAACGCGGGGGCGCGTGATGAATACTCTGGACACTCAAGACAATTCGAACCCCGAACGGGGTCGCTTTTGCATGCAGGACATCATCTGGGCGGTCGGCATCTGGTCGGTCATCCTGACCCTGTCGCCGGTCGTGATGTTCTACGTGCTGATGGTGAACTGATCTCAGCCTGGGCTGCGTCACGTGCACGCAACATCATCCCGCGTGAGCTCCTGGCCCACGCGGGATGATGTCGTTTGGCAGCCGCCGCAACCAACCAGCCCCTAAACGACGCGACAGAACCGGCGCGATGCCGCTTCTGCTTCGCCGCTCGATCGCCTAGGCCGCCTGCTTGTGCATCACGCCGCTCGCCGACGCCGTGCCGCGGATCGCCTTCACCGAACGTTCGATCGCGGCCCAGAGCCTGCCGATCTCGGCAGCCGCACGGCCTTCGGCAAAATATTCGCGGGCGCCTTCACCCTTGCCGAGCGCCATCAGCAGATCCGCACGGTTGGTGATCTGCCCGCCCCATACCGGCGCGCGGAACTTGGCCAACGCCTCCCTTGCGATAGTGACAATGCGGCTTTCGACCTCGTCGCGCCGGGCAGGCGCACCGTTGAGGACGACCGCATAGGGTTTGCGCGCGGAACGGCACATCTGAATCGTTTCCTGAACGGCGTTGACGTCAAAGACGCCCGGCCGCGCCGGAATCACGACCATGGTAGCGTTCTTGATCGCGTCGTCGACCACAGCCGAAAGATTCGGCGGCGTGTCGATGAACACCCATTCGAAGCCGTCACGCTTGGCGGCAGCGATGATGCCGCTGACGGAATTGACGGCAGTCTTGATTGGCGGTTCGTTGGTTCCGCGTAGCTTGTGCCACAGGATCAATGATCCCTGCGGGTCGGCATCGACAAGCAGACACGGCTTGGTCGTCTTGTGGACATGCGCGGCGAGATGAGCGGCAAGGGTGCTTTTCCCCGAGCCACCTTTACGCGACGCAAAAACAATAACGTTCATACCCTTCGCCTCCAGATTGACCCCAGATAGCGAAAAATGAATCAGCGCGCTGATTCGTGGAAGAAGAATTTAGTGTCAAATGTGGCGAAGTCGCTGAATAATCAGCGAGGTTGCTTTTGAGACATACCCCTCGCCCGCCGAACCGATAGTGACGCCAACAATATCGGGCGGGCGAGGCGGTTGCCGGTACCCAGCTATTCGTCTGAGGCCGTATGTTGGCGTATCCGGTGATGTCTTGGTCTTGCAGACGACTCTTGTTGCCTGAAATAGACCCGGCAGCCCGGACTGAGTTCGGTCTGCCGCCTGACCATGCAGGCCGTGACCTGCGAGACATCAGGGATTTCGTAACTGCACAGGCGAAACGCGTCACCCATGCAGGCCTGCTGCTGCTCCATGGTGTAGGACCATCCTGTTGCGGGCCACGCCCCCACCACGATCGTCAGCGCCACACCGGCAAGCCACTCCACCCGAATCGCGAAACGATTCATGTTCCCCCCAAATCACTACCCCACGCAAATTGTGAGTGAGCTGTTCGAAGTTGGCAAGCGATGGGCACGCGACAATGCAAGCTAGCAGTGGAAAGCTCGACGATAGATTCTTGTCGTGTTCAGGTTCCTTCGATGAAACCCGCAACGACGCGCAAAAATGGCGAGCTACAGAGATTTCTCACGCAACGATCAGGCCGTACTTCTCCATGACCGCTTTGACCTTCACCATGTCCGGCGGGCCGCCTGCGTTCACGACCGTGGCGATCTCTTCGAAATATCGCTTCCCCGCGACCGCCGGTGTCAGTGTTATGAGCGCGCGGGCTTCTCCGGGATCAAGGTTGTCGAAACGGTGCACGGCGCCGCGCGGCACGAACAAGGCGTCACCTGATTTCAGTCGATGTGGCAGCCCGTCGAGCGTGACGGTCAGCGTGCCGCCGAGGCCATACCAAACCTCTTCGAAATCGCGATGATAATGCGCCACCGGCACCTTGGCCTGCTCCGGCACCGTCATGTCGAACATTGTCAGCTTGCCGCCATTGTCGGCGTCGTCGATCAGGAACTTAAGCCGCAGCGAGCCAATCCGCACCTCGTCAGACATCGACAATCTCCTTCGTCAGCGTGAGGCCGCAAGATAGTCCGCCGGCGATAGTGCCGGAAAGGAGCCAAAATCTGCGGTGACCGGCCAGGTCATTGAGGAGTGGTACAGTTGGGTGGGCTCGAACCACCGACCTCCTGTTCCACAGACAGGCCGAAGCCACCGAAACCCGTGCGCTACGGCCCCCGCCAATGCGAAAAGCGATGTGATTTCAGTAACTAACCTCCGCCGCCGCCCGCCTTACTTACTCTCCAATTTCCGTTACGGTGGTTGCTAGATGGTAGCTAGCGGGGCGTGCAATGGCTGTGCTGGGTGTAACGATTCGGACCGTACAATCGCTTGCGCCAGGCGAAACGATTTGGGATGCCGGGCACAAGGAGGCGGTCCGGGGTTTTGGAGTTCGACGCCAGCGCGGGACGCCAGTTTACGTCGTGAAGTATCGCGCATTGGGCCGCCAGCGCTTCTTTACAATCGGCCCGCACGGATCTCCTTGGACCCCTGAGAAAGCCCGGAAAGAGGCGAAACGCCTTCTCGGCCTGGTGGCCCGGGGGTAAAGATCCTGCCGACGAACGTACGCTAGCGGCGCTTCAGGCTACCGAAACACTCCGCAAAATTGCCGATCAATATCTGAAGCAGGCCAAACAGAAGCTTCGACCCCGAACATACTATGAGATCGAGCGGTATCTGCTGTCCACCTGGAAAGGCCTTCACTCCACGCCGGTGGTCCACATCCGGCGCCGCCATATCGCCGCTCGCACGGCGGAGATTGCGACGGGTCATGGAATTGTAGCAGCAGCCCGGGCG
>NZ_JBAVCF010000092.1:0-1665 GCF_049586575.1 Bradyrhizobium sp. | reverse complement strand
AAAAATCGCTGCCGTCCAGTGTCCCGATTCCGAAGTTCGTGCGGACTGCTGAACAGCCACACTAGGCCGGTGATTCGGCCTGAATTTGCTTGAAAAACCCTCCCGGTGCGGGCAAACCGGCGCGGATGGCCGAACTTCCGAAGAAAATCACCGATGATCCCTATGGCGCGGCGGTCCTGATCCGCCGCCTCATCATGGAACAGGGCGCGGTCTATTGGCGACGCTATCTGACGGCGTTTGCGCTGATGGCTGTCTCGGCCGCGACTACGGCCGGCTCGGCCTGGCTGCTCGGGCAAGTGATCAATCAGGCCTATGTCGACAAGAATGTCCGCGGCATTGCGATCCTGTCCGGCGTCACCGTCGTCATCTTCATCATCAAGGGCGCGGCGACTTACGGACACCAGGTCATCCTGTCGAAGATCAGCAATGCGATCCTCGCCAACAACCAGCGCTCTTTGTTCGCCAAGCTGATGAACGAAAGCGTCGGCTTCTTCTCCGACCGGCATTCGTCTGAATTTCTGGCGCGCCTCACCGCGGGCGCCAACTCCGTCACCCAGGTGCTCAGTCTCCTGATCAACGCGGTCGGCCGCGACGTGCTTTCCCTGATCGGGCTTGTCGCCGTCATGGTGTCGCAGGACCCGCTGATGTCGCTGCTCGGATTTCTGGTCGCACCTCCCGCGATGCTGGTGCTGCGCACACTGGTGCGGCGGATCAAGAGTCTTGCCCACACCCAGTTCACCGGCACCGCCGACATCATGGAGACCATGCAGGAATCCCTGCAAGGCATCCGCACCGTCAAGGCCTTCACGCTTGAAGACACCATGCGCGAGCGCATCGATGCCAGCATCACCGCTGTAGAGAACAACGCCAACAAGATGGCGCGGGTTTCCAACCGCTCAAGCCCGCTGATGGAAACCCTTGGCGGGTTGGCGATCGCCGGTGGCTTGATGTATGGCGGCTACAGCGTGGTGGCGCTGGGCGCGACACCCGGGCAGTTCTTCTCGTTCCTGACCGCGTTCCTTCTCGCCTATGAGCCGGCCAAGCGGCTGGCGCGGCTTAATCTCGAACTGAATTCCAGCCTGATCGGCGCCCGCAAGCTGATCGAGATCATCGACAGCCCCGCCAGCGAGCCCGAGGATAACGACAAGCCGCCGCTGAAATTGACCGATGCGCGGGTCGAGTTGCGCGAGGTGAGCTTTGCGTACCGGCCGAATGAGCCGGTGCTCAACCACATGAGCTTCGTTGCCGAGCCCGGCAAGGTCACCGCGCTGGTCGGGCCTTCCGGTGGCGGCAAATCCACCGTGCTCGCGCTGCTGCTCCGTTTCTATGAAGCAGGCGGCGGCGAAATCCTGATCGACGGCCAGCCGATCTCGGCCGTATCGCGCCAGTCGTTGCGAAGCCAGACCGCCTATGTCGGGCAGGACGTCTACCTGTTTCGCGATACCATCGGCGCCAACATCGCCTTCGGCAGGCACGGCGCAAGTAAGGACGAGATCGTGGCGGCCGCGAAGGCTGCCTGCGCCCACGACTTCATCATGGGTTTTCCGCTCGGCTACGACACGCCGGTCGGCGAACACGGCACGCAACTGTCGGGCGGCCAGCGCCAGCGCGTCGCGGTGGCGCGTGCGCTGCTCCGCGACGCGCCGATCATCCTGCTCGACGAAG
>NZ_JBAVCF010000091.1:0-6191 GCF_049586575.1 Bradyrhizobium sp. | reverse complement strand
CACCGCCTCGATCATCGAGGCAGCTTCTTCAAATCGCGCGGGCCTTTCACGGTGCCGCGTTCGCCGCAGGGACATCCCGTCATCATCCAGGCCGGACAAAGCGGCCGGGGCAAGCAATTCGCCGCGCAATGGGGCGAATTGATCTTCGTGGTCTACCCCAACCTCGATGTCGCTAAAAAGCAGTATCCGGATTTCAAACGCGCCTTTGCCGAGAAAGGGCGTGATGTCTGCATTGCGCCGGCGGTCTATCCGGTCGTTGCGGAAACGCAAAGCGAGGCGGAAGACAAGTTCGCCGCCGTCGATGCGCTGGCCAAGCCGATCGACGCGCTGGTGCTGCTGTCGGAGGTGCTCAATTTCGACTTTGCCTCGAAGCCGGTGGACGAGCCGTTTACGGCTGAGGAGCTAAAGGCGATCAGCGGCATGCAAGCGCTGCGGGATCGCGTCGTCCAAGTCAGCGGCAAACCAAACCCGACGGTGCGCGATTTCGTCGAGTTCAGCGGCAGAGGCACGGTGCGCGAGATGCCGACCTTCGTCGGCTCGCCCAAAATGGTCGCAGACCAGTTCGAGCAATGGTTCACGGGTGGCGGCTGCGACGGCTTCGTGATCGCGGCCACCCATGTGCCGGGGACTTACGAGGATTTTGTGCGCCTTGTTGTGCCGGAGTTGCAACGCCGCGGCTTGTTTCACGGTGACTATGAAGGCGAAACGCTACGTGAGAATCTTGGCCTGCCGAAGCCGCTGAGTCGAGGATTGCGGTGAACGTCTTCCAGACAAAACAATGCGCGGACGCTCCCGTTCGCGCATTGCTGATTTTTCGGCTCAATTGCCTTTAGGCGCTGAGATTCATCCAGACCGCTTTCGGCTCGGTGAAATTCTCGATCGCCGCAGTGCCGTGCTCCCGGCCAAGGCCGGAGTCACGCTCGCCACCCCAGGGCAACCGCACATCGGTATAGCCATAGGTGTTGATCCAGACGGTGCCGGCGCGGGCGCGCTTGGCAAAACGCTGCACCCGGCCCATGTCGCGGCTCCAGACACCGGCTGCAAGACTATAGGCCGTTCCGTTTGCGATCCGCAGCGCGTCCGCTTCATCCCTGAACTTGATGACGCTGACGACAGGGCCGAAGATCTCTTCCTGCGAAACCCGCATCTCGTGCTTTACATCGGCGAACACGGCCGGACTGATGAAATAGCCGCGCTTGCCGACCCGCTCGCCTCCGGTGACAAGCGTTGCGCCTTCCTTTTGTCCGATGTCGACATAGTCGAGGATCGACTTCATCTGCTTTTCCGAGATCACCGGACCTAGCGAGGTGTTGCGATCCAGCAAGTCTCCCATCCGGAGCGATTTTGCACGGGCCGCGATCCGTTCAACCACTTCGTCGTAGGCGTTCTCCTGAACGAGCACGCGCGAACCGGCCGAGCACACCTGGCCGGCGTTGAAGAAGATGCCGGCCGCGGCCGATTTGGACGCAGCTTCGAGATCGGCGTCGTCGAAGATCACGTTGGCGGACTTGCCCCCGAGTTCAAGCGAGACGCGCTTGAAGTTGCTGGCAGCGCCCTTCATGATGCCGCGGCCGACACCCGGCGAACCCGTGAACGTCACCTTGTCGACGTCGGGATGATTGACCAGCGCGTCGCCAACGATGCGGCCGGGACCGGTCACGATGTTGAACACGCCGGGTGGAATGCCGGCTTCAAGCGCCAGCTCGCCGATGCGGAGCGCCGAAAGCGAGGTCAATTCAGCAGGTTTCATGACCACGGTGCAGCCGCAAGCCAAAGCGGGGGCCAGCTTCCACATTCCGATCATCAGCGGAAAATTCCACGGCACGATCGCCGCCACCACACCAACGGGCTCGCGCACGGTGTAGGTCAGCGCATCGTCGCGCGTCGAAACGACTTCGCCGCTGATCTTGTCGGCCCAGCCGGCGTAGTAGGTCAGCGTATCGATAGCGGCAGGAAAGTCCTGGCGCATCGTGGCCGAGATCGGCTTGCCGCCGTCCAGGCTCTCAATTTCGACAATCTCGTCAGCGTGACGCTTCAACAAATCCGCCCATTTGAGCAGGAGGTGACCGCGCTCGGCGGCGCGCATGGTGCGCCAGGGCCCCTCGAAGGCGCGGCGCGCCGCGGCGACGGCATGATCGACATCAGCCTCGTTGCCTTCGGCAACCGTGGCGATGACCTCTTCGGTCGCCGGATTGACGGATTTGAATGTCCGTCCTGAACAGGAGGGAACGCGACGGCCATCGATCAGGAGTTGGTGCGGCTTGCGCAGGAATTCAGCCGCCGCCGTCTCCGGGGTATAGGCATATGCAACAGACATCATATTTCCTCCATATCTTGTGCTTGAAGATAGGAAGTAATTTACAGATAGGAATATGATATTGTGTGCCGATGGCTGCCTATTATATGCACTCTTCTTCATAACTTAGGTACCGACATGCTCCAAATCGAGATTGAAACCGTCTGGCGATTCCACAAAGAGGGCAGCCCGCAAACCGTTGTGGTCATGCTCGGGATTCTCAATGAACTCCGCAAAACCGGAAAGATCACCAGCGCCGCGCGTGATGCGGGCCTTTCCTATCGTCACGTCTGGAACCTGATCGAACAGTGGTCGCAGTTTTTCGGTGTGCCGCTGGTCGAGGCGCAGCGCGGCAAGGGCTCAAAGCTCACCCCGTTCGGGGAGAAGCTGGTCTGGGCCGGAGAGAGGATGCAGGCGCGGCTCGGCCCGCAGCTTGAAAATCTCGCGCAGGAACTCGCCACCGAAATCAAACCGTTCCTGCATCAACGGCCTTCAGTTATTCGCGTTCACGCCAGCCATGGTTTTGCCGTGGCAAAGCTTCGGGAACTGCTGGATCGTGAGTCCGGTATCGGCGTCGATCTCCGCTATGTCAGCAACCAGCATTCGCTGGTCTCGCTGGCGCAGGGCGCCTGCGACCTGTCAGGCGTTCATCTGCCACGCGGCGAACTGCGGGCGCAGGGCATTCAGGCTTGCAAGGAATGGCTCGATCCGCGTCAGGACCGCATCATCAGCTTCGTCACACGCGAAATGGGCTTGATGGTGAAGAGGGGCAATCCGCTCAAAATCTCATCTGTTGCGGACCTTGCGGATGGGAAAGTCCGCTTCGTCAACCGCGACCATGATTCTGGCACCCGTCTCCTGTTCGACCAGCTTCTGGCGCTGTACGGGATCGACGAAACGCGGATCAACGGAGCGCAGCAGATCGAATTCACCCATGCCGCCGTTGCCGCCTACGTTGCAAGCGGAATGGCGGATGTCGCCTTCGGCGTCGAAGCCGCCGCGCGACAGTTTGGCCTCGACTTCATACGTCTGCTGACCGAGGACTACGTCTTTGCCTGCCGGCAGGCTTTCCTGGAAACCGAGCCAATGCGACGGGTGCTCGACATCATGAAGGGCAGCGAGTTTCAAAAGGCGGTCGCGGCGTTGCCCGGTTACAAGGCGACCGATACGGGTGTGGTGCACTCGGTGAAAGAATTTCTCAATCGGCTCGAGACCAGCCAATAGAGGCCCATTCCGCAACAACCGGGAACGACTCCTTCGCTGGTCCGCAAAAGCGGCGACAATGGGAACGTGTCCACGCTGGACGGCGCTGCCCAATCTGATCGACAAGGCACTCCGCTCGCGCTACAGAGACAATACGCTGCGGTATGCCTATCCGCTGGCCTCCTGGAGTGTCGAACGATCTTCTGGTCCCGAGACGGGCATGGTAACGCTGTCCACCACTGACGGCTTCAACGTTTGTTTCTCGATGAGCTCCGGCAAACACTCGCCACGACACTTGCTTCGGACGATCCTGACGAGCCACATAAAGTGATGAATTAGGCAGTTACGCCAGCTCGCACAAAGGCAGCTCTTTCCGGTGATCATATCCCGACGATCCGCCGTGGCTTTGCGGCATGTAGCCTTCGAGGATTTGGGGCTTCTTGCGCCCATCATGGCGCGAGAGGGTTGGGACGTCTCCTACTGCGAGGCTGCGGTCGACGATCTGTCTCACCCTTCCATCAAAAATGCTCATCTTGTGATTGTTTTGGGCGGACCGATTGGCGTCTATGAAACGAACGACTATCCGTTCTTGACCGCCGAGCTTGCACTGATCGAACACAGATTATCGCACGATCTTCCAACGCTCGGAATCTGCCTTGGCAGTCAGCTGATGGCCAGGGCACTGGGCAGCCGTGTCTTCAAGGGCAAGGTCAAGGAAATCGGCTGGGGGGCGATCGAGCTGACGGAAGAGGGGAGATCATCCTGCCTGAAGCCGTTGCAAGACGACGATGCCGTGGTGCTCCACTGGCATGGAGATACGTTCGACTTGCCCCGGGAAGCCACAAGATTGGCTTCGAACCGGAACTACGAAAACCAGGCTTTCGCTTTTGGCCGTAATTCGCTGGCGCTTCAGTTTCACCTCGAAGCCGACCCACGCCAGCTCGAAGAATGGTATGTCGGCCACACCTCCGAACTCGCCGCCACGCAGATCTCAGTGGCGGATCTGCGAGCCGCCACGCAACGACACCGAAGCGGCATGGCGCAGCGCGCAGACCGCATCTTCAGCGATTGGCTACGCCAGTGTGGCAACTCTGACGTTCCTTCCAGCCTCGCCGCGGCCTCTTCGAAGGAACGTCAGAGTTAAAGCCATACTGGAAATTAGCGTCCGGATACCGAGACCAATGAAGCTCTTCATGTTTTACGTTGGCGGCAACTGCGGCAATTCAAATGTCGAATTGCATGACGTCAGGTTCTCGGTCGGCGAGGCGGCGGAAGATTGCTATGACGATCTGCGCCGGCAATGGTGGGGGGAGCCCAAGAGCCTGCATCTCGATTGCTGGGGCGCGGTCGAACAGGCCGATGGATATGACATCGTGCTCGCGGACCAACCGCCGGGCAAAGCGGAACAGAGGCTCTTCTTTGTCAATCTGGGCGGGTACGATCCGGCCGAATTCACTGAACTGCACAAGAACGTGCTGATTGTCGCAATGGATGAGGTAGCCGCCAAAGCAAAGGCCAAGGCGCAGATCAATCATTGGCGAAAGCCGCATAGGGATCGGTTGTTCGAAATCGAAAAGACCATCGACATCGGCGCTCAGATGCAACATCGCGGCCATCACCTGATATTGCGCCCCGCGACACTGGAAAAACCGTTTCGATTTGAGTGTGATTATCGGCTCATTGGCCAAGCGTGAACGTCATAGCCCCCGTTAGGACGGGGCTCTCGTCGACAATTCCGTCCTTTTTTCCGGTGCAAGGATTGGTTTACCAACCTTTACCACCCCGTCGCTCTCCCCATTTCCGCCGTGTTCCCAATGCGGTATATTGCCTGATTGATGCTGGCGTGGGCCTGCATCGGGGATACGGCCGCCAGGCGCCGCGGAAAGCGCGGCCGGCGGAATGGCACTTGGGGCGAATGCGGATTAGAGGGTCAGCACCGATTTTGGGCGCGTGGCGAGGGATTGCCATTACCTCGGCATGCCTCATGCTCGCCAATTGCTCCTCATCCGGCCTATCCAGCCGTGTCGATCCCAAATACGGTGTTTCCTCAAGTCCCCGCGTCGTCGAGCTGGGCGACCCTGTGCCGAAGGGTGGGGGAACATACCGCGTCGGCAAGCCGTATACAGTTGCCGGCCAAGTCTATGTTCCGGAAGAAAATTTCAATTACCGCCAGGAAGGGCTTGCCTCCTGGTACGGCGACGATTTCCACGGGCGGTTGACCGCCAACGGCGAGGTTTTCGACATGACCTCGCTCTCCGCGGCCCATCCCACGCTTCCGATGCCGTGCTACGCCCGCGTCACCAATCTTTCCAACGGCAAATCGCTCATCGTTCGCGTCAATGACCGCGGTCCTTATCATGGCAACCGCGTCATGGACGTTTCGAGCCGGGCGGCAGAACTCCTGGACTTCAAGAGCAGTGGTGTGGCGCGGGTACGCGTTGAATATGTCGGCCGGGCGCCGCTCGAGGGCTCCGACGATCGTTTGCTGATGGCGACGTTGCGCACCGGCGTGCCGGCGCCGGCGCCCTCGTTGGTCCGCGTTGCGTCCGCTCGTCCGTTCGTGCCGGAAATCTCCGGCTCGGCGCGGCCGATTCGCGGCGAGGTGCCGCTCCCCGAGGGTCGGCCCTACAATCTCGGGAGTACGCAGCCCGAGCAGGCAGCATATGCGGAGCGCCAGGAGCGCACCGCTTAC
>NZ_JBAVCF010000090.1:0-5168 GCF_049586575.1 Bradyrhizobium sp. | reverse complement strand
CTGCTGGGGGCGCCGATCACGCAAGTCGAGATCGAAGCGCATTTCGCCGATCAGATCGAAACAGCGGATGAGATTTCTTTCGATCGCGGCGCAATGGCGCTGCGGGCGCGGCGCAGGAAGACCCTGCATGCGATCACGCTGTCGGAGACGCCGCTGGCGCTCGAATCCTCGGTGGAAACCGCGCGGATATTCGCAGATGGCCTGGTCGCTGCGGGCCTCGATCAGTTGCCGTGGTCGAAACCGATCAAGCAATGGCGTGACCGCGTGATGTTTTTGCGCGCGGCTGAGAGCGCGGCGTCGGAAAATCCGTGGCCGGATCTGTCGGACGATGCGCTCATTGCCCAACGCGAGACGTGGCTGGTGCCGGCTTTGCTCGACAAGACGTCGTTGAAGGCATTCTCCGCCGGTGATTTGTCGGAAGCCTTGCAAGCCCTATTGCCCTGGGCCTTGCGGGCGCGGCTCGATCGGGAGGCGCCGACGCATTTCGAGGCGCCGACGGGGACGCAACTTGCGATCGACTATGAGGCCGAGCAGGGGCCGACCATCGCGGTACGCTTGCAGGAATTGTTCGGATTGACCAGCCATCCCTCGATTGCCAGAGGCGCAATCCCGCTGGTGCTGGAATTGCTGTCGCCTGCGCATCGTCCGGTTCAGGTGACGCGCGATCTGCCGGGTTTCTGGCGCGGCAGCTATGCCGCCGTACGCTCCGATTTGCGTGGGCGTTATCCTCGTCATCCCTGGCCGGAGGATCCGGCGAGCGCGATGCCGACCCGCCGTGTCAAGCCCAGGGGAACCTAAGCAAGGAGAGCGGTGCCGGCCGCGCCATTGCCGACCGCCAGTTGGGGGTTTGTTAACCCTTCGCTCATCCTTTTCGCCAAAATTGCCGCCCGCGCGGTTTGTCGATGGTCGAAGTTTCGTCATGGTCATGATGAAATGGCCAGGCACTCGCGATCGAAAGTGGCGTTATGCGTAACATTATGATCTTTGCGGCGATCATGATCGGGCTCGGCACCTTCATGGCGCAGATCGCCGACAAGATGACGCCCGCGCCGGCCTCCGCGACCCCGTCGGCACGATTGGCCGTGACGCCTGACACGACGGCCGAAGCCGGTGCCCGCAGCCTCAGCATTCCCCGTGACGGCCGAGGTCACTTCGCGACCGAAGGCAGGATCGATGGCCAGCGCATTGCCTTCATGGTCGATACCGGCGCCTCGGTCATCGCGCTGAATGAAAGCACAGCAGCGCGGTTTGGCTTGCGTCCGTCGCACGCCGACTATCGGGCAACGGTTTCGACCGCCAACGGCACCGTCAAGGCAGCGCCGACACGATTGGCCATGGTCGATATCGGCGGCCTCATCGTGCGCGACGTCGATGCGATGGTGCTCCCGGACGAGGCGCTGTCGGAAAATCTGCTCGGCCTGTCGTTCCTGTCGAAGCTTAGGCGGTTCGAGTACGCCAACGGCAAGATGGTGCTCGAACAGTAATCGCCAAATCCTGGGGCGCCGTGCTTTGAGCTTTTCCCGAATTTATCGCAATTAACCCAACGCGGCGGCTGTTTCGCCTTCCATCAGACCGGTGCATTCGCTATGGCTTCGGCCATATCGTTGAATGTTTGCAAGGCCGGTAAATGTTTCCAAAACCAAAGCCCCTGCTGGTTCCCAATACCTACGCCTTCGAGTCAGAGCCGATGGTGAAGGCGACCGGCTTTCGCGAATACGACGCCCGCTGGTTGTTCGGCAAGGAAATCAACCTGATGGGGATCCAGGCGCTCGGCATGGGGCTGGGCGCGTTGATTGCCGAACTCGGCGTCAAACAGGAGGTCGTGACCGGTCACGATTTCCGCGGCTATTCGGCCTCGATCAAATACGCGTTGATCTCGGGTTTGCAGGCGGCAGGCTGCCGGGTGCACGACATTGGGCTTGCGATGACGCCGATGGCGTATTTCGCGCAATTCGAACTCGACGTTCCCTGTGTCGCGATGGTGACGGCATCGCATAACGACAATGGCTGGACCGGCGTCAAGATGGGCGCCAACCGGCCGCTCACCTTCGGCCCGGACGAGATGAGCCGCCTGAAGGAGATCGTGCTCAATGCCGACTTCAAGAACAAGGTCGGCGGCTCGTATCAGTTTCACGAGAATTTTCCGGCGCGCTATATCGCCGACCTGACCAAACGTCCGAAACTCAAGCGCAAGCTCAAGGCTGTCGTGGCCTGTGGCAATGGCACGGCGGGCGCGTTCGCGCCGCAGGTGATGGAAGCCATCGGTTGCGACGTGATTCCGCTCGACACCGAACTCGACCATACCTTCCCGAAATACAATCCCAATCCCGAAGACATGAAAATGCTGCACGCAATCCGCGATGCTGTGCTCCAGCACGGGGCCGATGTCGGCCTCGGTTTCGACGGCGATGGCGACCGCTGCGGCGTGGTCGACAATACCGGAGAAGAGGTTTTTGCCGACAAAGTCGGCGTGATGCTGGCGCGCGACATGTCGGCGATTCACAAAGGTGCGCAATTCGTGGTCGACGTCAAATCGACCGGGCTTTTTGTCACCGATCCGGTGCTGCAAAAGCAGGGCGCCAAGGTCGTCTACTGGAAGACCGGGCACTCCTATATGAAACGGCGTACCCACGAACTCGGCGCGCTGGCAGGCTTCGAGAAGTCTGGCCACTTCTTTTTCAACAGGCCATTCGGCCGCGGCTATGACGACGGCCTGCTTTCGGCGATTGCGGTTTGCGAAATGCTCGATCGCGCGTCCGGCAAATCGATGGCCGATCTGAAGAATGACCTGCCGAAGACATGGTCATCGCCGACCATGTCGCCGCATTGCGCCGACGAGGCCAAGTATGGCGTCGTCGATCAGGTGGTGACGCATTTCGAAGGGTTGCAGAAGCGCGGCGAGAAAGTCGCCGGTCAGGCGATCCGCGACCTCGTCACCGTCAACGGCGTGCGGGTCACGGTTGATGACGGCAGTTGGGGACTGGTGCGCGCCTCGTCCAACAAGCCAGAGCTTGTGGTGGTGGTTGAAAGCCCGGTATCCGAGCGGCGGATGCGCGACATGTTCGAGGCGATGGATCAGGTGCTGCACACCCACCCCGAAGTCGGCGAATACAATCAGAAGATTTGAAGCTCGCGCCGCCATTGCGGGGCGAGGGCACGTTGGGTCAGCTTGCAACCCGCAGCGAGCCGAGGAATTGATCGACCTCCGACTTCAGCCGTTCCGACTGCGATGACAGGCCATTGGCCGCATCGAGAAGACGGCCGGTCGCTACGCCAGCTTCGTTGGAAGCGCGGGTCACGCTGTGGATATTGTCGCTGACTTCCCTTGTGCCGTCGGCCGCCTGAAGCACGTTGCCCGCGATTTCGCGCGTTGCCGCGCCCTGCTGGTCGACCGCGGTCGCGATCTGGCTCGATATTTCGTCGATCTCCGAAATAGTCCCAACAATGGCCTCGATGGCGCTGACGGCGTCGCCGGTGGCGTTCTGGATGCTTTGAACCTGCGCGGAAATTTCCTCGGTCGCCTTGGCGGTCTGGTTGGCCAGGGCCTTGACCTCGCTCGCAACGACGGCAAATCCCCTGCCGTGTTCACCGGCGCGTGCCGCTTCGATGGTGGCGTTGAGCGCCAGCAGGTTAGTCTGGCTGGCGATATTTTGAATGAGGGTCACGACCTCGCCGATCTTCTGGGTGCCGCTCGCCAACCCCTCGACCACCGCGTTGGTGCGCTTTGCCTCTTCGGCGGCCTTGCCCGCGATCTCGGCGGAACGAGTCACCTGCTTGGCGATCTCGCCGATCGATGCCGACAGCTCCTCGGTTGCCGCGGCGACTGTCTCGACATTCGCCGAAGCGCGTGTCGATGCGGCGGCCGCCGCCGCGGTCTGCTCGGTCGTTGCACGGCTATTGCCGCTGATCGATGTCGAAAGCTGCTGCATTTCCTGTGCCGTCACGGCAACGGACTCGACAATGTGCCCGATCGAGCGCTCGAAGCCGGACGCGAGTTCGCGCCTGGCTCCGTCGCGATCCTGCTTGGCGCGCTTCTCCATCTCGGCGCGCCTGGCATTGGCGTGGACCTCGGCGGCGTTTGCCGTTTCGGCTTCCGCCGTTTTCTTTGCCGCCGTTTCGAACAGGTTCGCGAGCTTGTGGGCAAGCCAGATCAAAACACCGGCCTCAATGACCAGAATAAACGCGTGGAACACGACGCGCCCAAAATCGGCCCCGCCGGGATAGATCGCCGCGGGCAGCAGGAAGTTGAGGGTCAAGTGATGCAAGGCGACTGCGACCGTGCCGGCGACGATCGGCCGGTAGTCGCAATAGGCGACAAGGCACGCCAATGCAGCGAAGAAGTACATATGCATGTCGATCTGCCAGGCGTGACCGGCTAGCTGGTAGGGAAAGATCGAGACATCTCCCATTAGCGCAACAGCAATCACCAGCCGGGTCGAAAGCTCATTCCCCGTCATACGCCACGACAGGGTTGCCGCCCCCGCCATGGCCGCGGTGAGGATGACGGGAAGCAGCCAGTCCGTGCCGCGCATCAGGCCGACGGCGAGGCAGATCGGAACATGCAGCCAAAGCACCACGAGCAGCGCCCGGCTGGTCGTTTCGCGCAATGTCTTCAAGTCTTGGCTTTCAATACTCATCTTCAAATCCCCTACCCCTACAGGGTCAAGCAGGCCGCAACGGCCCTTGGGTCTATGGCAAGCCAGGCACCGGCCTCGCGCAACCGGGCCAATCCAGCCTCGTTGTCGGGCCGCACTACCAGGATTGCCGGGATAGCCGTGGCCCTTACAAACGCAGCGTTGGCGGAAGCGGCAGCCTCGAGTGCTTGTTGCGTGCTCCACCACGGTGGAAATATCACCGCAACGATCTCGGTATCCGGGCGGACCTGAAAGGAAAGCGCGGCAACGATAATCCAGCTCGAAAGCAACAGGACGGCAGCGTTCAGCCACACAGGCCACCGGCAGGCGCTATTGCTGCTGTTGTGCCCCATGCCGGAAAACTATCGAAGCAAAGCTAACTAACGGTAAATTTAAAGTGATGGTTTTGGAAATTCTTCAAACAAAACAAAAAGTTGCATGGGTTGAACGGGAGTCGCGGAGGTTGTTTGCCGCAAGGTGAGGCGACGTGAAGATCAGCCTACGTCATCGCTTCAGAGCCATTCCTGGGCTAGT
>NZ_JBAVCF010000089.1:0-14605 GCF_049586575.1 Bradyrhizobium sp. | reverse complement strand
GGTGTAACGGGTGGAAACGGGATGCACTTCCCATATCTTCGGATCGGAGCCGGCCGCATATAACTCCGCCCAATCATCCCGCCGGATCGGCCTGATGGTGATATTGGGACCGACGAGCGTCGGCTGGAAATCCGGCTTGGGCATGTCGCCAAGAATACAGACAGGCCCGAAAGACCGGAAGCGGAAATGAACAGAAAGCGGATGAAGCGCGAACCCCTGCTCGCTCACTCCACCCGAGCAACGACGGCGAGTTTTCGGATGCCTTCGTTGCGATAGGCACTGAGGAAGGCGTTGTAGTCGCGGAACGAGACGCAGCCGTTGGAATCGCCGTTCGGGCCGAGCATGAAGGAATGCGCGAGCAAGCCTTCACGCCCATAGATCTCGTCTTCGCCGCCGATGGGCGTCAGCCGCAGTGCCGCGACGCCGTGGAACAGCGACTCGCGCGGCTTCAAGGTATAGATATGCGGCGGCGTCACGCCGCGCATGTGGACGCGCGCGGAGTGCGGATCGTCGAGATTGGAGCCCAGGCCGGAATGTGCATCGAGCTTGGTGCCGTTGGGCAGATACACCGTATGTGCGCTGATGTCGTAGACGGCGGTGTCGCGATCGTAGGGTGGTGATCCGCCGAGCATCGGGTTCTGCTCGCGGCCGATGCTGCCGGTGACGCTAGCGCTGGCATCGGCGGACGCATAGGCCAAAACCGGATTGCGTGAAGATCCTTTGCCCCAGAGTTTTTCGGTGATCGACTGCCTGTCAGCCGAGGCAATCGACAGGATTGCATTTTTCGCACGTTGCGCCATGTCGCGGAACTTGCCGACGCCCTTCGGAGCATCATCCGGCTCGGCGGACGGCGAAACCGACGCGAGCTGGACCTTCGCTTCCTTCGACGTCTCTTTTCCTCTGGCCGCCTCGACGTTCTTTGCAGGCTCCATCTTTATCTTGGGCGCCTCGGCGAACTTCAGAGGTTCAGGCTTCGGCGCGACGGCGAGTTTTGTGGGTTCGGGTACCGGCGCCGGCGCGACGCCTTCCGGTGAAGCCGCGGCGAAACGATCGACAAAGGAAAGCTCGGGCTCGGCCGGCACGGTTTCCGGCGCGGCGATCGGCGGAGATTCAATCCGCGCAACAACGCGGACGGAAACATCGGCGAAGCGGCGCATGACCGGCGCATCGAAATTGGTGCTGCCGAGCTCCGGATAAGGACTGGCGGCGAAAATGTTGACGTAGACCGTCCAGCCGCAACCGACCACGAGACCGATCACCGCCGATGCAATGAACAGACTCTGCGAGGTCACCTTGCGGGCTTGTCTCTTACGTGTAGGCGACGCGAACTCGTAACACGCAACTGTACTAATACTCATTCGCCCTGCATCCGGACTGATTCCACCTCGTTCCCCCTTAACCGCCATTCGGCGAGGTGCACGGCGCGGGCACCTCCGAACGGCGGCCAACGCGTTATCGTCCGCCGAATTTCGTCGACGTCGTTTCGCAAAGGCACGAAGCGTCATTAAGGCAACTTTTAGTTAAATGGGGATTAAGTGCAGGGCAGTTGTAAGGCAGTCTCATTTTGAGACGGATTTGCGGCAATTTCGTCCGTAAGCCACCGGAGTAATTCGCTATTCGCCGTCCTTGAATCCGCCATGTTTTGCCCGGTTGAACCAGTGCCACTTTCCGAAGTTCGCGCATCAGTTCAGCGCGCAACTTTCACGAACTTCACAAAGTTTTGGGCGCTATTGCAATTCCGGCGGCGGCGAATTGTCGAGCACCGGCCGTTTTCGCCCGTCGAGCAGATCAAGCCCGTACGTCTCGATCACGAGCGGCCCACGCATGCGCTTGAACTCCCCTACCCGCTCGATCTTCGCGAAAGTCTCCGCCACGTAAGGCTGGGTGCTGGCGCGCACTTCGTCGACCCACAGAAGCTTGCCCGAGAGTTTCGCGGCATCAGGCTCGCCCATATTGACCCAGCGGATGCGTTGCGTCGGCTGCACCACGCAGGTGCCCTTCGGCAGATAAAAAGTCAGCCAGCTCGCGGTGCCATAATCGGGCGCCAGCACACAAGTTGCGCCGACGCGCACCCGCGTCGCCTCGATCCCGGCGGCAAGCGTCTGCCAGCCGACGCCGACGCTGCGCACAGTGGCATCGCGCCGAAAGCCTGTGAGCGCGCCGGTGTCGGCCTGAACGATCAGAGCGGCGAACATCAGGATGCCGACAGGCGAAGCCCAGCGCAGACAAAAATTCACTACGCGTTGCGGACGCTGTTCCCACCGTGTGAGATTGGCAGCCACAGCCGCCGCGATCGCAAAGGCCGGATAAACCGGCGCGAACCAGTTTGCCTCGACGCGGGCATGCAGCGAATGCCAGAGAAAATAGAGTGTGATTGTCCAGAACATCGCGTTGATCAGCGCGCGTGCGGCGAGCGCGCCGCCCTCGCGCCGCGCCAACGCGTAGAGCCCCATCGCGCCGAGAATGAAAACGAGCGGCGTTGCAAAGGCAATTTGGGTCGGGATCAATTCGCCGATGAAGCCAGGCTTGAACTCGACGACCTCCGAGCGGCCAAGCTGCTTGATGAAGGAGACCCAGTGGTGATCGGCGTTCCAGAGAATGACCGGGAAAAAGACGATCAGCGCCACAAGGCCGCCGAGATAGAGCCAGGGTGAAATCAGCCAGGTCCGCAGCTTGGGCGAGCTGATCAGCCAGATCAGGATCGCAGGCCCAAAAAACATCGCCGTGTATTTCGACGACAGCGCCACGCCTGCCGCGGCGCCGACGGCAAGCCACCACGCGCCGCGCCCGCTTTCCAGTACCTTGGCGAGAAAGAACAACACAAAGCTGGAGGCGACCAGCAAGGGTGAATCCGGCGTCACGATCATCGTGCCGACCGCAGCCATCAAGGTGACGTTGAGCAGAATGGTGGCGGTCGCCGCCACGCGCTGGCCGCCGAACAGAATTTCAGCCGTGCGGTAGACCGCAAAACTCATCGGCAGCGCCAGCAGGATCGACACCAGCCGCACGCCGAACTCGGTGTCGCCGGCGATCAAGGTGCCGAGCCGGATCACAAGCGCCACGCCTAGCGGATGATCGTAATAGCCGAAGGCGAGATGCTTGGACCAGATCCAGTAATAGGCTTCGTCGAAGGTCAGTGGCGTCCATGCCGCTGCAACCAGACGCAGCAGCACGAGAGCTGCAACCGTGAGCGCGGTATTGCGGACATACCGAGTCTCGTTCGGACTCATGGACAGGTCATCTTCGCACTGAAGAATACGTCATCGCTTGCGCCAGACGAACAGTCCGGACATCGCGTAGTTCCAGACCACGCCCATCAAGGCGCCGGCGGCGCCCGCCAGCCACCAGATCGGCTGCTGGTCGTAGACCGAGAAGGCGACGCCGACATTGGCAAACAGACCAACGCTGCAAACGAGATAGAACAACAGCAAACCGCGCAGGATCGCAAATCCCGTTAGGCGCTGATCGCGATAGGTGAGGAAATTATTGAGGATGAAATTGCTGGTCATGGCGCAAACCGCGCCACACGCCTGCGCTTCCGCGAAAGGAAAACCGAAAATCTCGAGCGCCAGGTAGAGCGCGGCGAAATGCACCACGAGCCCGAGTGAGCCGACCATCGCAAACAGAAGAAACCGCAGCGACACCACGTCGTTGGTGAGCTTGGCGAGCACGAGCCCCAAAAAGTCCAGCGCCACCATGGAATCGAGCTTGCTCTCGCCATGCAGCCGCGAGCCGAAGGTATAGGGGATTTCCGTCACGCGAAGACCGCCGTGGGCGGTCGCCACCACATCGAGCAAGATCTTGAAGCCCTGCGTCGACAATTGCGGCGCGAGCGCTTCGAAGCGGTCGCGGCGGATCATGAAGAAGCCGCTCATGGGATCGGCGATCTCAACCCGCAGAACGCGCTTGGCAACTTCCGTTGCAAGCGCGCTTGCGCCCGCGCGATGACGATTGAAACTTTCCGCGCTGCCGCCCTCGACATAACGGCTGCCGATCACGAGATCGAATTCGCCACCCTGAAGAAGAGCGAGCATTTTGGGCAACTGGGTCTCGTCGTGCTGCAAGTCGGCATCAATCACCGCCGCAAAGGGTGCGCTCGAGGCCAGAATGCCTTCGATGCAGGCGCCGGACAGGCCGCGCCGTCCGATCCGCCGGATGCAGCGGACCCGGCCGTCCTCCCGGGACAGCGCGCGGAGGACTTCCCAGGTACCGTCGGGAGAGTTGTCGTCAACGAAAACAGCTTCAAAGGGGATGCCGAGAAGCGTCTTTTCCAGCCGCCGAAACAGCGTGACCACATTGTCACGCTCTTTGAAGGTCGGGATGATGACAGAAAGCTTAGGTAAGCCAACGTCTTGAGCTGGATTACCGAACCCCGGTTGTGACGCGTCATGCATGACGCCAGCGTATATCCGATCGCCGCTGGGGAGCCAAGGGAAGGCCGAATGGAGGACCGAAACACCCCCAGAAATGCCAACGACCACCAACAGGTTGGCGCGCGTACATCCGGCGCAGCCGAGCTATTTGTGGTCGTCCCAGCGCCGGAGCTATGAAGCATCGACGTCGCCGTTCCACGAGAGATAGTAACGATCAGCGGTTTTTCAAGAGGGATGCGAAACCGCCTGATCTGGCCAACTCCAGCCGCTTTGACTACGCTTCGCCCCCATTCCCCTTTGCACGCGAACGAGATCCTCCTGTGACCAAAGCCACCGCCTCCAAAACCGCCGCTTCGAAATCTGGCCGGATCTTCATCGGCATCGGCGGCTGGACCTTCGAGCCCTGGCGCGGAGTGTTTTACCCGGAAAAACTCACCCAGGCGAAAGAGCTGCAATACGCGGCCTCCAAGCTTACCTCGATCGAGATCAACGGCACCTATTACGGCTCGCAGAAACCGGAGAGTTTTCGCAAATGGGCGCGCGAGGTGCCCGACGGCTTTGTGTTCTCGCTGAAAGGTCCTCGCTTTGCCACCAACCGTCGCGTGCTGGCGGAAGCCGGTGACTCCGTGAAGCGATTTTACGATTCCGGCGTGCTCGAACTCGGCGATCGCCTCGGCCCCGTGCTCTGGCAGTTCGCACCAACCAAAAAATTCGACGAGGCCGATTTCGGTAAATTCCTCGAGCTTCTGCCGCGCGAACTCGAAGGCCGGCGCTTGCGTCACGTCGTCGAGGTCCGTCACGACAGTTTTTGTACGCCGGACTTCGTGGCGCTGATCCGAAAGTTCGAAACGCCGGTGGTGTTTGCCGAGCATGGCAAATATCCGGCGATTGCGGACGTCGCCAGCGACTTCGTCTATGCGCGATTGCAAAAGGGCGACGACGAGATCAAGACCTGCTATCCGCCGAAGCAGTTAGATGCCTGGGCCAGGCGGCTGCGATTATGGGCAGAGGGCGGTGAACCGGATGATCTGCCCCGCGTTGATTCCGCAAAAGTAAAAAAGGCTCCACGCGATGTCTTTGCTTATGTGATCCATGAAGGCAAGATTCGCGCGCCTGCCGGCGCGATGGAATTGATCGCGCGCGTGAGCTAGCTCGATTGGATCTGCAAAGTGGCGCGATCGAAGAAATTCTTCACCATCGGCTATGAGCAGACCCCGGCCAAATCGGTGCTCGACGAACTCGAAAGGGCCGGGGTGAAACTGCTGGTCGATGTACGCGCGGTTGCCTCTTCGCGCCGACCCGGTTTTTCCAAGAGCCAATTGGCTGCGGGCCTCGACGAGCGCGGCATTTCGTACGTCCATCTGCGCGGCCTCGGCACGCCGAAAGAAGGACGGCTGGCCGCGCGCGCCGGCCAATATGAGACTTTAAAAAAAATCTATACGAAGCACCTCAAGACGGCCCAAGCCAGGGAAGAACTCGACGAACTTTCGGCGCTGGTGAAGAAATCGGGCCCGGTCTGCATTCTCTGCTACGAGCGCGACCACCAGCACTGTCATCGGCGTTGGATTGCCGAAATCATCGAAGAGCGCGACGGCGTCAGAATCGACAATCTCTTTGCAAGGCAGGTCTGATAATCCAGACTTTCATCGCATTGAAGCCGCACCGGCGGAACGCCTTGAAACTTAAGTCGGCTTGGCTGACGGCGCAGCTCGGCTGCCGGCCAATTTTGCCGACTTCCACGCACGCCAAGCCTCCCGTGTCTGACTGAAGAAACACAGGTCAAACATCCTGTCATCCAGGTTGGATTTGACGTGCCGTTCGGTCGAGCGTCCTGCCCGTGCTGTAGAGATAATGAATGATCGGGCGGTTATGGGCGAGCGCTGTCGCGAGCATGACCTTGAGCCCCATGGTTTCGAAGAAATAGTCACGGAATGGGATCGTGACCGCGTTGGTCACACCGGCGTTGCGATACTCCGCCTCCCCGATCAACGTACTGACCAGGAATTGGCCAGATGCATGATTGACGTCGACGCGAAGGAAGCCGAGGTGCTTGGTTGTCACCTTTTCGAAAATCCCGACCAGGAAGCGGGATCGCTGGTCGAAGGATTTGATGTAGGTGACAAGCTCCTCCTTCGACCAAAATGCAAAGCCGGCTTTGGGGCCGGCGCCAAATGGATATCGGGCAGCCTAACGCCTAGCTGTGAAACTTCAGCCCGTCGACGATCTTGTCGATCACCTTGCGCTCGGCGCGCATCGCGAGCCCCACCAGATCGAGCTCAGACCGGATGACGGCCCTCACTACCTCGCGGTTGGCGGCGTCATGCGTCGTCTTGAACATGTCTTCGGTATAAACTGCCGGCGTTACGTTGCGCGCCAACGCCCGTTCGAGCGCGCGGGAAAGCGCCGGACGATCGGCGCCATAGATCAGGATCGGCTGGCCGATGATCGACAGATAGCGTGTATCTGAAGCATCCAGATACGGCTCTCCGATGCATTCGGGAAACGCGGACGCGATGCCACCGGCGAGAAAGGAAGCCACATTCAGCTTCTGCCAGGCTTCGAGATCGGTCCTGATCACGACCGCGATCTTGGTGTCGAACTGCATGGGCGGCCCCAACGACGTCATTTCCGGAGTCCGCAAGAGAGCCCGAAAAATAAAGACGCATTAGAGCAAGATTCCGGCGTCGATGCTATCGCATCAGCCCTTGGCGTCGCAGGCCCAGGCGCGGATTACGCATTCCTTGCCGCCAAACTTGTAGCACTCGCGCGTGGCTTCATTGAGCGAACTGGAAATGTGCGGCTCGACCGCATAGCCGTGGGCGCCGCAGGGATTGGCCATGTCGACAGAAAATGCCGCGCAAGCGCGTTTCATCGTGACCGCCGTGCACTCGCCGTTGCATTGTTTGAGTGCGGCCGCGCGCGCGGCAGCTTCGGCTGGAAAGTCGTAGGCCTGTCCGTAGGCTCCGCATTTACCCATCGCAAATGCGCCTGCGGCCCAGCTCTCGGTGACAAAACGTGAAGCGCCGATGACGAGGGTCAATCCAATGACGAACAACGCGCGACGGCGCGCGACAACAGTCGACACGATCAAAAATCCCCTCCCCTGATCTCAGCGGGTCGAAATCTAAGGGGAAGGATGTTTCAACTTGGTGAACGGAAGATAGAGACCGAAAAAATTCGAGTGCGCGATGCGCCTACCAAACTTCGGAACCGGCAAGCTAGCCGCCGCGTGCAGCTTCCAGTCCTTGCGGCGTGTCAATATCCAGAAACGCGCCGTCTCCCTCGACCGGCACTTCCGCCACCGCCTCATTATGCTTGGCAATGAGGTGCCGGGCGCCGATGTCGCCGTCGAGCACCATCAATTCATTGAAGAAGCGGCGCGACCACAATACCGGGTTGCCGCGCCGCCCGTCGCTGACGGGGACCGCAATCAAATTGCCGCGATCCGGCGCAAACGCGTCGATCAGATGGTCGATCAGGCCCGACGAAATCATCGGCATGTCGCCAAGACAGATCACCGCGCCATCCGCCTGTTTGGGTACTGCCGATACGCCGGCCTTCACCGAACTCGCCAGGCCCTTGGCGAAATCGGGGTTGCGGACGAACGTCACCTTCAGGCCGGCGAGCGCCTTCTCGACCAGTTCGGCTTGATGGCCGGTGACGACGATCACATCCCTGGCCTTCGAGGCGAGTACCTGTTCGGTCACGATCCGAACCAGCTTCTGACCGTCGAGCTCGGCCAGGAGCTTGTTCGGGCCGCCCATCCGGGTCGAGCGGCCCGCGGCCAACACGATGGCGCTGACATGGCGGTTGCCGTCGGGCTCGAGGCTTTCGCGCGGCTGCGGCCGCGTCACGATCTCCATCAGGAGTCCGCCGACGCCCATCCCGGTCAATTCGGCGCGGGTGACTTTGAGACCGGCGAGCAGGCGCATCAGCACCCAGTCGAAACCGTTTTCGACCGGCGAGCGCGCGCAACCGGGCGCGCCCAGCACGGGCAAGCCATTGGCATTGCCGATGAGCAGGAGATTGCCCGGATCGACCGGCAAGCCGAAATGCTCGATCGTCCCGCCAATTCCCGAAAGGGCCGCTGGAATCACGTCGCGCCGGTCGGCGATTGCGGAAGCGCCGAACACGATGACTAGTTCTGCACGAAGACCCAGCAATTCCTTCATCGCCGCCTTCAGCGCGGTCTCATCATGCGGCACGCGCCGCTCGGCGATGATGGAGGCGCCGGCAGGCGCCAGCCGCTCCGCCGTGACCTTGAGCGTCTTTTCGACAACTTTGGGCGCAAGCCCGGGCAGCAAAGTAGAGATCACGCCGACGCGCTTGATGACATACGGCGCGATCCGCAACGCCCCGCCTCTGGCCGCCTCGACCGCAAGATCGCGCAACTTCGCCTCGACCCCGAACGGGATGAGTTTCACGGTGCCAACCATCTCGCCTTCGACCACCGGTTTGAAGGCGGCAAGCGTTGCGAGAGTAATGGCTTCGTCGACGCCGTTGATGCGGTCGACCGCGGCGCGGTCCACCACCAGCAAGCCAGCCTTGGCGGCAAACAGATTGGCACGGCCGGTAAAGGCCCGCTCGACATGGATGCCTTCGCCGGCCACGGCCCGCGCGATCCCGGCAGCGGCCACATCTTCCGAGACGTCACCTTCCTCAAGGCGCACGACCACGACTTCCTTGACGCCCGCCTGGCCTAGCGCCGCAACCTCCGCCGGGCCGATTGTGGTGCCCTTCTTGAGCACCAGCGAGCCCTGACGCAGGGTGTGGACGGTGACGCCGCCGATCGCGTCCGCCGGACTGGCAGGGCCAAATTTCATACCACAGCTTCTTTTTCTTTCGGCATTCGCAGGCTCGCGGTGATCTGCGCCATGATCGACACGGCGATTTCGGACGGCGAGACCGCGCCGATCGAAAGGCCAATCGGCGCGTGAATGCGCGCGATGTCGCCATCGGTGGCGCCCTGCGCCTTCAGGCGCTCGCCACGTTTGGCATGCGTCTTTCGCGAACCGAGCGCGCCGATGTAGAAGCAGTCGCGCGCAAAAGCATGCAGCAACGCCGGATCGTCGATCTTGGGATCGTGCGTGAGCGCCGCGAATGCGGTGTAATGATCGATATTGAGCGGCGGCAGCGCAACGTCCGGCCATTCGGCGATCAGCGGCACGTCGGGAAAGCGCTCGGGGCTGGCAAAGGCAGTACGCGGATCGACCACCGTCACGTCGTAACCGAGCGAGCGCGCCAGCGGCGCCAACGCCTGGCTGATATGGACGGCGCCGACGATCACCATGCGCGCTATCGGCGCATAGACGTTGAGGAACAGCTTCCTGCCATCGGCCTCGATCATCGCGCTCTTGCCCATGCGAAGCTGCTTGGAAAGCACCTCACGCAAGGGATCGGCGGCAAAATCCCTGGCCTTGACCAGCCGCTGTTCGCCATTCTCGGTATTGGTCACGACAATGACCGGCCGCCGCGCGGCGCGCTCTGCGTTGAGTTCCCTAAGCGTATCAACCTTCACTTTACCCGACTTTCTCGACGAACACCCTGATGGTCCCGCCGCAGGACAGGCCGACATTCCAGGCAGTTTCGTCGGCGACGCCAAATTCGAGTATCCTGGGCTTGCCACTGGCGATCACATCAAGCGCCTCGGTGACGACGGCGCCTTCGACGCAACCGCCGGAAACCGACCCCAGGAAAGTACCGTCATCGTTGATGACGAGGTTGGAGCCGGCCGGCCGTGGCGCCGAGCCCCAGGTTTCAACGACGGTCGCCAGCGCGACGCCGTGACCCGCCTTCTGCCAGTCTTCGGCCGCTTTCAGAATGTCTTCGTCGCGATCGAGCATGGAAGCCTCGCCGGTTTCTCGTTCAAGCTGCGGGTCGTATCAGGCCACGGTGATGCGGTTGCGGCATTGACGAAAGCGCCTCGATCAACCCTTTGATAGACATCAAATTATGCACCGGGCGGAATTCGTCAACGTGTGGGAGCATCATTTTGATGCCCTGCGCCTTCGGTTCGAAGCCGCCATACCGAAGCAGCGGATTTAACCATATCAAACGGCGGCAGGAGCGGTGCAGCCGGTCCATTTCAAACGCAAGGCGGGTATCCGCCTCGCGCTCGAGTCCGTCGGAAATCAGCAACACGACGGCGCCCTGACCGAGCACCCGCCGCCCCCAAAGCTTGTTGAAGGTATGGAGCGAGGTCGCGATCCGCGTTCCCCCGGCCCAGTCCTCCACCGCCGAGGAGCAACGCGCCAGCGCCTCGTCGGGGTCGCGCGCGCGCAAGGAGCGCGTCACATTGGTCAGGCGGGTGCCGAACAGAAACACCGACACGCGCTTGCGCGCATCGGTAATGGCATGCAGGAAATGCAGGAACAGGCGGGTATATTCGCTCATCGAGCCGGAGATATCGAGCAACGCCACGATCGGCGCCGGCTTCTCGATCCGCCCGAGCTTGCGGATATCGATGATGTCGCCGCCGGTGCGCAACGATGCGCGCAGGGTCCGCCGCATGTCGAGCCGCAAACCGTGTGGATCCGGCCGGTAACGGCGGGTGCGCAATTCGGCCTGCGGCAGTCTCATGTTGGCGATAGCGCGCGTGACTTCTGCGATCTCGGCCGCCGTCATCTGCGCGAAATCTTTCTTTTGCAGGATCTCCTTGTCGGATACCGACAGCCGGATTTCCTCTGGCCTGGCCTGCGCCGTCTCCGTCATTTGCGCAGGCGAGAGCGCCTCCTGAACGCGGCGCGAGGCCGGCGGTGGTTTCTTCCTGGCTTGATCGGGCAGCGGCACCGAATCCAGCATCTGCTTCCATTCGTCTGCGGCCCGGAAAAACAGGTCGAAAGCCTGCGCAAAAATCAACGCGTGCTCGTGGCGCTTGACGAAGATCGTCTCCAGTGTCGCGAACACATCGGTCCGATTGCCGATATCGACGAGCTGGAGCGCATTCATGGCGTCGATCACGGCACCCGGCCCCACCGGAATGCCGGCGGCCCGCAACGCGCGGGCAAAGCCGACGATATTGTCGGCCGCCTGACCGGTCGGCGGAGAAAGATGATTGATCGCGACCATCGTGCCCTAGCCTATCCCGTCAACTCTCGCTCGTCGCCTCTTTCAAGACCTTTTGTAGCGTCGCTCCCTGCAGGCGTGCGATATCGTCCTGGTATTTGAGCAGCGCGCCCAAACTGTCGCCTATCACCTCGGGCGTGAGCGAACGCGCGTCGAGTTCGCTGAGTGCAGTGGCCCAGTCGAGGGTTTCGGCGACCCCGGGCGATTTGTAAAAATCCTGCTCGCGCAGCGCCTGTACGAAACGCACCACCTGTTGCGACAGCTTTGCGGAGATACCCGGCACGCGCGATTTCACGATCGCAAGCTCCCGCTCGGCATTCGGATAATCGACCCAATGATAAAGACAGCGCCGCTTCAGCGCGTCGTGGATCTCGCGGGTACGGTTTGACGTGATGATCACGACCGGCGGCTGCGGCGCCTTCACGGTGCCGAACTCGGGAATCGTGATCTGGAAGTCCGACAGGATTTCCAAGAGGTACGCTTCGAAGGCCTCGTCCGCGCGATCGAGTTCGTCGATCAGAAGCACCGGCGCGCCGGCGACATCCGGCTCGAGCGCCTGCAACAGCGGCCGCTTGATCAGAAAGCGCTCCGCGAAAATATCGCTCGAGAGCTGCTCGCGGTCGGTATCCCCGGCCGCTTCCGCAAGCCTGATCGCAATCATCTGCGCGGCGCTGTTCCACTCATAGACGGCAGAGGCGGCGTCAAGGCCTTCATAGCATTGAAGGCGGATCAGCCTGCGGCCAAGCGCCTCCGACAAAACCTTGGCGATCTCGGTCTTGCCGACGCCGGCCTCGCCTTCGAGAAACAGCGGCCGGCCCATGCGCAGCGACAGATAGGTGACGGTTGCGAGCGGGCGATCGGCCAGGTAGCCGCGTGAGGACAACAGCGCCAGCATGGCATCGACCGAGGCAACATCGACGGACTTGGATGGCGCCGATGCGGTCATGTGCGGGAGAGCCTTGCTGAAGCGGGAATAGCCAAGTTTATGGTTTTGCGGTTGCAGCTTCGACCGCGCGCCGCGCCATCACTGCAATCAGATGCGCGCGGTATTCGGCACTGCCGTGCAAGTCGCTGTTCAATCCCTCGGCAGGCACCGGCAACCCGTCGAGCGCCTTGGCTGAGAAGCGCTTCTTCAAAGCCTCCTCAAAAGCCGTGACACGAAACACGCCGTCGGCCCCCGCGCCGGTAACGGAGACACGTACATCCGATGGACGCTTGGCGACAAACACACCTACCAGCGCATAGCGAGAAGCCTGATTGCGGAATTTGACGTAGGCCGCCTTCTTCGGGAGGGGAAACATCACCTTCGTGATGATCTCGTCCCCTTCGAGCGCAGTCGAGAACATCCCTTGAAAGAATTCTTCCGCCTTGAGGCGGCGCTTGTTGGTGACGACGGTCGCGCCCAGCGCAAGCACCGCCGCCGGATAATCGGCGGTCGGGTCGTTATTGGCGAGCGAACCGCCGATGGTGCCGCGATGGCGCACGGCGGGGTCGCCAATCAAACCGGCAAGATAGGCCAGCGCCGGAATCGCCTCGCCAACGACCGAGGAGTTGGCGACCGCGTAATGCGTCGCGGTAGCCCCGACGATGAGCGAACGGCCCTTCATCTCGATCCCGTCGAGCCCTTCGATATGGGAGAGGTCCACCAGATGCGGCGGGCTTGCAAGCCGCTGCTTCATGACCGGCAGCAGCGTATGGCCGCCGGCGATCACCTTGGCGTCTTCGTTCTTGACCAGAAGGTTGGCCGCCTGCCGCACGGTCGCCGGACGATGATATCTGAATTCGTACATGGGTATTCCCTGAAACCGTGATCGACGTACGTAAGGCGCTATGCGAGATCGGACCCGGCCATGGCCTTGGCGCCGGCCGCGATCGACTGCACGATGTTCTGGTAGCCGGTGCAGCGGCAGAGATTGCCTTCGAGCTCCTCGCGGATCGTATGGTCGGACAGGTCGTGACCCCTGCGGTGGACGATATCGATCGCGGTCATGATCATGCCGGGGGTACAGAAGCCGCATTGCAGGCCGTGATGCTCGCGAAACGCTTCCTGCATCGGATGCAATGGACCGCCATCGACCGCCAGCCCTTCGATCGTCCGGACCTCGTGCCCGTCCGCCATCACCGCAAGCGTGGTGCAGGATTTGACCGCCTTACCGTCGAGGTGCACCACGCAGGCGCCGCATTGGGAGGTGTCGCAACCGACATGGGTGCCGGTGAGCCGCAAATTCTCGCGCAGGAATTGCACGAGAAGCGTGCGGGGATCGACATTGGCGCTCACGGGATTACCGTTCACGATCATGGAAACTTTCGCCATTACGCGGGCTCTCTCTATCCGCGCCGACGGTGCCCGGCGGCGCAGTCACTCCAGTTGTTTCAGGGCCATAATATGGGCCATGGAGGCGATGAGCAACCTCGTCACCGCATGGCTTGACGAGGCAAACGGTCGTCGCCGCGGGTCTCGGCCTTCGCAGGTGGACGTTAAAACCGGCCTTCAAAATCAGCCTTGCACCACCTTGGCAAAGTTCGCGAAGAACTCGTCGGCCAGCTTCTTGGCCGCGCCGTTGACCAGCCGCTGTCCGAGCTGGGCGAGCTTGCCGCCGATCTGGGCTTCGACATCATAGGTCAGGAGCGTGCCGCCATCCTTGTCGGACAAGGCTACTGTAGCCCCACCCTTGGCAAAACCCGCCACCCCGCCATCGCCCTCGCCCGATATCTTGTAGCCGTTCGGCGGGTCGAGATCGCTCAGCGAGACGCGGCCCTTGAAGCGGGCCGAGACCGGACCGACCTTCATTTTCGCCGCCGCCCGAAAGCCGTTGTCCTCGGTCCTTTCCAATTCCTCGCATCCGGGAATGCAGGCCTTGAGCACCTCGGGATCGTTAAGCTTGGCCCAGATCGCGTCGCGCGACGCGCCAAGCTGGACCTCCCCATGCATCGTCATGGCCATAGGCGTCTCCCTTCGCTCTTGATCTATCCACCAATTAATGCAGGAGCGGCCCAAAAGGAAGAGCATGGGGCAACCAGCAAGGGTGTTTTGCGGTTGGCAGCGGGCCGCAAGGGTGGTTAGGTCCTGGTGTGGCGGTTCAGAAGTCCGCATCGTTTGTGCCGCGGGCTGGTCATGCGGACTTCTGAACCAAAGCCACACCAGATCAATAGGTTTTGCTAGTGTC
>NZ_JBAVCF010000088.1:0-2205 GCF_049586575.1 Bradyrhizobium sp. | reverse complement strand
AACGTCTCGGTCGACGGGATGACCGCCGACACCTATCGGAAATTCACCGGGTTCAAATTCGACTTCGGCCGGTTCGTTGAAAACGTCAAATGGCTCTACGCCAATCGGGGCAACTGTGAAATCGCGGTCAAGATCCCGGCCGAACTCATCGACGAGGCGGAACGTCAAGCCTTCTTCGACACCTTCGGCGACCATTGCGATCGCATCTTCGTTGAGAATTTCGCGCCGTGCTGGCCGCAATTTGACATTGCGCAGTACACCGGCGTCGAAATCAGCCGCGGCATCTATCAGCAGGATGTGGGCGACACCGACACTTGCCCGTACATTTTCTACGGCTACTCGGTGAATGCCGACGGCCTGGTCAGCGCCTGCTTTCTCGATTGGGGACGCAAGCTGGTGATCGGGGATGTGCGCCGGCAGTCTATGAAGGAAATCTGGACTTCGCAGTTGATGAACGCGCTGCGTCTGCAGCATCTTGAAGGCCGGCGCCGGCAGAACGCCGTCTGTGGCGGTTGCGGCCAGCTCAGTCATTGCCTGCCGGACAATATCGATGCTCACCGGCTGGAGCTGCTCGCCAAGTTCAAGGAAGCGGTTCACCTGGAACCTTCAGCCACGGCGCCGGGCGGTATTGTTTCAGGCCCAGAGGTAACCGAGGCGGCGGCATGAGAATTCTGCACATTGCCGCTCATTTGGGCGGCGGCATCGGTAAGGCCCATGCGGCGATCGCTCGCGAGTTGCCGCGCGATGTCGAGCAGACGTTCCTGTTGCTCGAACCGCCGATCGACCGGCGACACGCGCACGTTATCGTGCGCTCCGGGGGCCGTGTCGTTGTCGAGCGCGATCCCGCGCAGATTCGCGCGCTGGCTCTCCAAGCCGATATTGTCCAGCTTGAGTATTGGGGCCACCCGCTTTTGAACCAATATGCGCAGCTTGCTTTCGCGCCGGGCGTCAAAACCGTATGCTGGTCTCACGTCTCCGGTCTGTTCGCGCCGGCGCTACCTACCTTCCTGGCAGTCGATCGGCTTGTGCTTACTAGCGATATTTCGCTGCCAATCGTGCCGTGGGCAATTCGCAACAGAACCTCCGTCATCAATAGCGGTTTCGGCTTCACTGGGATGCGGTCGCACGCGCGGCCGCCCTTGCGAAAGCCGGCGATCGCCTATCTCGGCACTGTCGACTTCAAAAAACTGCATCGCGAAATCTTCGACGCTGTAGACGCCCTCGACGATGACATGGATGGTGACTTGGCGCCGATAGCATTGTGGGGTCACATCAACCCTGAAGTGGCAGCCTGGGCGGCCGCAATGCGCCACCCTGAACGGATCGCGCTGCGGGGCCACACGCTCGACCCTCTGTCGGCGCTCGCCGAAGCCGATATCTTTTTTTATCCGCTGCGGCGCGACCACTACGGCACCGCCGAGAATGCGCTCGTCGAGGCGATGTCGATGGGTCTTGTCCCGGTCGTGCTTGATAATCCGGCGGAGACGAAAATCGTCGCCCATGGCAAGTCTGGGTTTGTCGCGCACACCATCGACGAATGCGTGTCGTGCCTGAGGCGACTCGTGCAGACACCCTCGCTCCGCGAGCAGATGGCAGCTAACGCTGCGCGAGCGGCGCAAAGAAAGTCACCGGCGCACTCGGCCGACGCATTCGTGGCGTTATGGGCCGGTCTGGTCGCCGAACGCAGCAGCACGCAGGTGAGGCAATATGCTTGATCTACCAAATCTCACACTGGTGGCGATTTACACCGTCGCCCACGAACTGACGGAGATGGCGGTCGCCGAGTGCACCCGGCACGTCCGCTTCGGCGATGTGAAGCTCTTTACCGACCGACCTCTACGATCGCAGACCGAAGCCATCCAGATCGAACCGTTCGTTGACTTGAAGCAAGCCGGCGTGTTTACGGCCTATGAGGTGCCACGCTACATCAAGACCAGCCATGTACTGTTCATTCACTGGGACAGCTGGATCGTTGATCCCGCGATGTGGCGGCCGCAGTTTCTCGATTGCGATTATATCGGGGCGCCGTGGTGGTATCGCGATGGACTTAATGTCGGTAACAGCGGCTTCTGTATTCGCTCCAAAGCGCTAATCGATTTTTTGGCAGCCCATCCAGCGGAATTTCCGCTGGCCATGCCTGAGGATGACGTTCTGTGCCGGCAGTATCGTCCGCGGCTCCCGCAATTTAAGTGGGCTGACGAGGCG